>NZ_QSOX01000009.1:0-193003 GCF_003466325.1 Bacteroides sp. 4_1_36 | reverse complement strand
GAGGACGTTTAGACGCAAGAAGGACGCTGAAGAGCTTAGTTGCGGATTTGAGGATAAAAACAATAATCTTCCATACATAGAATATGTGCACCCCATTGTCATCAATGTTCAAACAGCTACCAAAGCCAGTATCCGTTGACGGAATTACCCCCTGCAAGAGGGAATATCTATCTTCTGTAATGGATATTTGCACAAAAGAGATGGGAAGTTAACGGAAAAAGTCTCTGAAGTTAACTGAAAAACCGGAAAGAATTAAGGAAGCAATCTATCCCAAACTTTGGTTTTTCCATACCCAACCTTGGGATGTCTAAACCAAGGTTGGGTTTAGACATCCCAAGGTTGAAAAGAAAGTTCTTCCGTACAAGCAACAATTCCGTCAACAGATTCCTATTATATAAATACACCCTCGTTTAACAGATGTAGCCGTAATACTTGTATACACCGCGATTGCATCTACTTTTCAGGTTATTATAGTGTTCTCTCTTTCTTTTTAAAAGTGAATGATATGTTTCGTCTAATAATGATTTGAATTCCCCGGTAGCGTCTTGGAGGATATTTTTAGTAAGAGGAAGACCCTTCGGACAATAAAAGCCGATACTTCGGACTATTTTATCCCTTTATTTCACACATTAGCCGTATTTTTGTCAACAAAAGAAACAATAATAACCAAGAGATTTTTAGAACATATCATGAAGAACCTTATTGCCCTAACCCTGCTGCTTGGAGGAAGCACACTGCTCTGCGCACAAAAGCCTGCCAAAACACCGGCAACCTACAAGCCGGTGAAAAGTGAAATGTACCGCAAAGGTTGGATAGACTTCAACAAAAACGGAGTGAAAGACGTGTACGAAGACCCCTCCGCCCCGCTCGAAGCACGCATCGAAAACCTGCTGCAACAGATGACGCTGGACGAAAAGACCTGCCAAATGGTCACCCTCTACGGCTACAAACGCGTACTGAAAGACGACCTCCCCACCCCCGAATGGAAAGAGCTGCTCTGGAAAGACGGTATCGGCGCCATCGACGAACACCTGAACGGCTTCCAGCAATGGGGGCTGCCTCCCTCGGACAATGCCTACGTCTGGCCCGCCTCGCGCCACGCCTGGGCACTGAACGAGGTGCAACGGTTCTTTGTGGAAGATACCCGTCTCGGCATCCCCGTAGACTTTACCAACGAAGGCATACGCGGCGTGGAAAGCTACCGCGCCACCAACTTCCCCACCCAACTGGGACTGGGACATACCTGGAACCGTGAACTGATTCGCCAAGTAGGACTCATCACCGGACGCGAAGCCCGCATGCTGGGCTACACCAACGTCTACGCCCCCATCCTCGACGTAGGACGCGACCAGCGCTGGGGACGCTACGAAGAAGTTTACGGCGAATCTCCCTACCTCGTAGCCGAACTGGGCATCGAAATGGTGCGCGGCTTGCAGCACAACCACCAAGTGGCCGCCACCGGCAAGCACTTTGCCGCTTACAGTAACAACAAAGGCGCCCGCGAAGGCATGGCACGCGTGGACCCGCAAATGTCGCCGCGCGAAGTGGAAAACATACACATCTACCCCTTCAAACGCGTCATCCGGGAAGCTGGCATGCTGGGCGTAATGAGTTCGTACAACGATTACGACGGCATCCCCGTACAGGGCAGCTACTACTGGCTCACCACCCGCCTGCGTGGCGAAATGGGATTCCGTGGCTACGTCGTATCCGACAGTGACGCCGTAGAATACCTCTACACCAAGCACGGCACCGCCAAAGACATGAAAGAAGCCGTCCGCCAAAGCGTGGAAGCCGGGCTGAACGTACGCTGTACCTTCCGCTCGCCCGACTCCTTCGTCCTTCCCCTCCGCGAACTGGTGAAGGAAGGCGGGCTGAGCGAAGAAGTCATTAACGACCGTGTGCGCGACATCCTCCGGGTAAAGTTCCTCATTGGTCTGTTCGATGCCCCCTACCAGACAGACCTTGCCGGTGCCGACCGTGAAGTGGAAAAAGAAGAGAACGAAGCCATCGCCTTGCAGGCATCCCGCGAGTCCATCGTTCTGCTGAAGAATGCCGGTGAGCTGTTGCCCTTAGACATCAACTCCACCAAGAAGATTGCCGTCTGTGGTCCCAATGCCAACGAAGAAGGCTACGCGCTGACCCATTACGGCCCCCTTGCCGTAGAGGTGACCACTGTACTGGAAGGCATTCAAGAAAAGACAAAAGGCAAGGCAGAGGTGCTCTACACCAAAGGCTGCGACCTAGTGGATGCCCACTGGCCCGAAAGTGAAATCATAGACTATCCTCTGACCGACGACGAGCAAGCCGAGATAGACAAAGCCGTAGAAAATGCCCGCCAAGCTGATGTTGCCGTCGTAGTATTGGGCGGCGGACAACGCACCTGCGGCGAAAACAAATCGCGCACCAGCCTCGACCTGCCCGGCCGGCAGTTGCAACTGCTTCAAGCCATACAAGCCACGGGCAAGCCCGTCGTACTGATACTCATCAACGGACGCCCGCTCTCCATCAACTGGGCAGACAAGTTCGTCCCCGCCATCCTCGAAGCCTGGTATCCCGGCTCCAAAGGCGGAACGGCCCTGGCCGACATCCTCTTCGGCGACTATAACCCTGGTGGAAAGCTGACAGTGACCTTCCCCAAGACCGTAGGGCAAATCCCCTTCAACTTCCCCTGCAAGCCTTCTTCACAGATAGACGGCGGTAAGAATCCGGGACCTACGGGCAACATGTCACGCATCAACGGAGCACTCTACCCCTTCGGTTACGGCTTGAGCTACACCACCTTCGAGTACTCCGACCTCGACATCACCCCCCGAGTCATCACCCCGAACGAGTCTGCCACCGTCCGCCTGAAGGTGACCAACACCGGCAAACGTGCCGGAGATGAAGTAGTGCAGCTCTATATCCGCGACGTACTGAGCAGCATCACCACCTACGAAAAGAATCTTGCAGGCTTCCAGCGCATCCACCTCGAACCGGGCGAAGCCCAGGAGCTGTCCTTCACCATCGACCGCAAGCACCTGGAGCTTCTGGACGCCGACATGAAATGGGTGGTGGAACCCGGCGACTTCGTGCTCATGGCCGGCGCCTCTTCCGAAGACATCCGCCTGAACGGAACGCTGACCGTAGAAGACTACCAGACCCGTGCCAAAGCCATTGAAGCCCAAAAACCAGCAAAGCGTGTGAGTGCCAGCACCAACCCAGAGGATGCCGAAAACGTGCTCGACGAAAAAATCAATACCGCATGGCAAGGAAATAAGGGAGATTATATTACCTTTGCCTTGAAGAACGGAGCCAAGGTAGATAAAGTTGCCATTGCCTTTACACGTGACAACAACCTGCCGGCAACCTTCGAAATCCAGCTCTCGGGCGGTGGCGGACAGTTCCTCACCGTATATTCGGGCACCGTCAGCGAATACGGCAAACTGATTTCCTATCCGTTCAAAGGCACTACCGCCAGCGACCTCCGCATCGTGCTGAACGATGACCGCGTCAGTATTGCCGAAGTTAAATTTTAATGTGCTAATGTGCCAATATGCTAATGTACCAATGACCATGCAGCATATACAGCGCAGCCAATTAGCACATTAGCATATTGGCACATTAACACATTAAATTAATGAAAACACTTCTTTTCTGTATGCTCGGATTAGGTTTGACAGCATGTGGCTCTTCTCCAAAGGGCACTAACGGTGACCAGGACGAACTCGCCATGCTAATAGGTACTTACACGAATGGCTCAAGCAAGGGTATCTATACCTTCCGCTTTAATCAGGAGACGGGAACAGCCGTTCCGCTCAGTTCAGCGGCATTGCCCAATCCCTCCTACCTCGTCCCCTCGGGAGATGGCGAATTTGTCTATGCCGTCAGTGAAATGAACGACAGCACAGCAGCCCTCAGCTCCCTTTCCTTAGACCGGGAAACGGGAGAACTGCGCCTGCTGAACACCGTTCCCACCTTCGGCGCCGACCCCTGCTACGTGGCCACCAATGGCCGGGAAGTGTTGACTGCCAACTACAGCGGTGGAACCATGTCCGTCTTTCCTTTACAGAAAGACGGCACTTTGGCTCCTGCAGACACGCTCTTTCAAGGCTCTGCCACCGGTCCCGACGCCATACGGCAAGCCACTCCCCACATCCATTGCACGGTCTTTTCACCGGACGGAAAGTATATCTTCGCCACCGACTTCAGTGCCGACCGCATCCTGCGCTTTGTGATGCACCCCGACAACCCTATTCCTCATGCTTCTCTGGAAGCCGTTGGCATTGAGGCAGATTCCGGCCCGCGCCATCTGACATTTAGCCCTAACGGGAAGTTTGCCTATCTCATCACCGAACTGTCCGGTAAGGTCATTGCCTTCAGTTACGACGACGGCTGCCTGGAACAGATACAGACTATCACAGCCGACACCGTAGCCGCCCGTGGAAGTGCAGACATCCACCTCAGTCCGGATGGGAAATACCTCTACGCCAGCAACCGTCTGAAAGAAGACGGCATCGCCATCTTTGCCGTGAATCCCGAAAATGGGACCTTGGCAAAGGTAGGTTATCAGCCCACCGGCATCCATCCCCGCAACTTCAACATCACGCCCAACGGTAAATACTTGCTTGCCGCCTGCCGCGACAGCAATGTCATTCAGGTATACAAACGAAACGAAGTTACCGGACTCTTGGAAGATACTCATCAGGACATTGTAGTTGACATGCCGGTTTGCGTACAGTTCGTCAGCTCTGTTAATAATTTATAAAGCAATATTTAGCAAAGATAACTTCATTAACTTTGTCCCTTAGCTAAATCAGTCTAAACGAATGTACATTATGAAGAAGAATATATTGATGCTCTCAGCTCTGTTCTTGTCTACCACTGCCCTGGCGCAAACAGACGTAACCACCGGTGTGATGCGTGGCAAAGACTACGGAGTGACCTATATGTTACCCAAAACAGAAATAGAAATCGTATTGCAAGCCACCAAGCATACCTACACTCCCGGAGAATTTTGCAGATATGCCGACCGCTATCTGCGTCTCAACAACGTGTCTGCCGAACCCGAGGAGTTCTGGACACTGGATAAGATAGAAACCCGCATAGCCGGTGTACCGGATAAGGACAACGTCTATTTCGTGAAGATGAAAGACAAGACCGTAGCACCCCTTATGGAGCTTACCGAAGACGGAATTGTCCGCTCCATCAACATTCCGTTCAGCGGCAAGCCTGCTGCCAAGACGCCCGAAGCCAAAGCCACCGAAAGCAGCATTGACCCACGCAGTTTTCTGACGGAAGAAATACTGATGTCCAACTCCAGTGCCAAGATGGCCGAGCTGGTGGCTAAGGAAATATACAGCATCCGCGAAAGCAAGAATGCCCTCCTGCGCGGCGAAGCAGACAATATGCCCAAGGACGGCGCTCAACTCAAGCTGATGCTTGACAATCTGAACCAGCAGGAAACGGCTATGACGGAAATGTTCTCGGGCAAAATAAAGAAAGAACCCAAGACATTCACCATCCGGCTGACGCCTAAAGAGATGAAAGATGAAGTGGCTTTCCGTTTTTCCCGAAAGCTGGGAGTGGTGGCCAATAATGACCTTGCCGGTGAACCGTATTATATCAGCGTCACCGACCTCAAAAGTCCCGATGTATCTGCCACCGAGGAAGGCAAAAAGAAAGTGGACGGTGTAGCCTATAACCTTCCGGGCAAGGCACAAGTGACATTGGTGTATAACAATAAGAAATTGTTTGACGACCAACTTCCCATTACCCAATTCGGCACCGTAGAATACCTCGCACCGGTACTGTTCAACAAGAATTCTACCATCAAAGTGCTGTTTGATACGGCAACGGGAGGATTGATAAAAGTGGATAGGGAATAAAGGAATTCTAATTCCGGATTGTCAACTGGATAAATCCATCCTTACGCAACTGCATTACGTAGGCGGTGACCCGGGGAATATAATTCTCTTCCTCCCCAAAGTGCCTGGCAAGTAGAGAGATGATTTCGCGCACGGTACGATGTCCATCTATCAGATTCCAGACAGCTGTACCGTGTTCTTCCAGCCTCACATGGATGTCAGGAGACATCCCCTTCGGCAATAAAAAACGACGCATCCATTCGTATTTAAACCGTGGGTAGGCGAGTACGGCGCACTCACCTTCCCATTCGGTTGTTATATGTCCACAGCGGACCGGAACAGCGTCCAACAGACTTACTTTTCCTTCGGGTATTTCCATCATACGGTATCCGCTTTTCCTATTATTTCTGAATATTAGGCTCTTCCAGCTTATAACCATACTTCTTGTCTGCCTTCTTCAGCAGTAGAGCCACTATAAGGGACAAGCAGGCAATACTGGTAAAAATGCACATAGGCACCGTATAGTCATACATATTCGTTCCATCTGGTTTCTTGCCGGATATACAATAGGCATCAAGCACCCACCCTATCAATGTAGGAATACCCCAAAGACCGATATTCTGGATAAAGAAAATCAATGCGTATGCCGTACCCAACTGGCTTACCGGGAATATCTTGGCCACAGCCGGCCACATGGCAGAAGGTACCAGCGAGAAAGCGATACCCAAAATTATCATCAGCACAATAGCTACCAGCCAATAGTTTATATCGGGAATAGCATAAATGAAATGCACACATATCAGCATGGCCGAGCCCAGCAGCATGATAGATGCGGACTTACCTCGCTTGTCAATGAAACCACCAAAGACCGGAGTCAGAATCAGCGCTCCCAATGCCGGAAGTCCGGCAAATGTACCGGCCACATTCTCATTGATACCGTATTTGATAATCATCAACTCGGAAGCAAACTTCTGGAATGGGAATACACAAGAGTAGAACAATACACACAGCAATGCTATCAGCCAGAAACCGGGATTGACCAGAATATTCTTCACATCCTTAAAAGAGAACTTCTCTTCCTCATCTTCCGTACCGGCAGCAATGGCAGCAGCTTCCATCTGTTTGTCCAGCTTCTTGTCCATCACTGCAAAAATGAAGAAAGCAATCATACCGCCCAACAACAGAACCAAACCCAACAACACCGGTGTGGAAATACCGAAAGCACGGGCCAAAGGAATGGCTACGGCATAACCGGCTTGCGAACCGATACGTGCTAAAGCAACTTGTACCCCCATAGCCGTGGCAAGCTCTTTCCCCTTAAACCACTTGGCTATGATTTTGGAAACTGTAATACCGGCGACCTCCGCTCCTACTCCAAAAATGGAATAACCGGCAAAAGCAACAAACACACCCGTTTTATAGCCAAATATTTCATTGATTCCGAATAAAGTCGCGTCGGCACCGGCAAGTCCCGTCATTGCATAGTATTCAAGTGCTGTACCACCTACCATCAGGATAGTTGCCAGCTTTCCGGTGAAACGGATACCAAAGCGGTCGAGGATTAATCCTCCCCAAATCAACATCAGGAAAAAAACATTCAGAAAACTATAACCACCGGTAAAGAATCCGAAGTCGGTACTCGACCAAGCCAAGTCCGTTTCCAACATTGTCTTCAACGGTGCTACCACGTCGTTTACATAATAAGCTGCCATCATCGTGAAGGCAACAATCACCAATGCCCCCCAACGGGTAGCCTTGGAATCATTCAATTTAAGTTTGAGTTGTTCTGTCATTGTACTATTTGGATTTCAATTTATTAATCAGATTGCATAAATTACTGACAAAGGTAAATAAATACTTCATCAAAACGAAAAAAGGCTGACACCTTTTCAGTATCAACCTTTCTCTTATTTTTCCAAGCGGGAGTCATCCGCAATATCCTTATCTTATTCTGCTGCAGGGGCTTCTGCTGCAGGAGCAGGAGCTTCAGCCGGAGTTGTAGCTGCAGGGGCCTCCGATTGCGGAGCTTCTGTACCTACGGGCATGTTATAAGGATTAGTTTTTTCTTCTTGTTGCGCCTGTTCCAGAATCACATCACCGCCCTTGCCTGTGGAAGAAGGAATAGTGTAAGCAGAAACAATACTGAAGACTACCATGACAGCTGCCAGAGTCCAGGTTGCTTTTTCCAAAAAGTCCGTAGTCTTGCGCACACCCATAATTTGGTTGGATGATGAAAAGCCTGATGCCAGACCACCTCCTTTAGAATTTTGAATCAATACAATGAAGCACATCAGCACAGATGCAATCAGCATTAAGATAACTAATAATAAATACATTTTGTTATTTTGATTTAGCGTTAATAATCAATTTCTCCAAAAATCTGATTTGGTCTGCAAAGTAAGCATTTTTTTTTGGATAATTCAAACTTAATTTTTTAATAATTTCAAGCGCCTTGTCATATCGGTGCTGTTTTATATAGATTTTGGCTAAAGTTTCCGTAAAACAGCTATCGTCCAACTCTTCCGTTACCGGCGATACTGAGGGTTCTTCCTCTTCTTCAGTCTCTTCCTCCTTCTCTACAAGAAACTCCCTTCTCGTATCCGAGGCATCCGAAGACTCACTCTTTTGGATAAAGTCATCTATCAATTCATGCCCGCGCAGTTTAGGCACTTCCGACTCATCTTCTGCATCCACACCGGGTTCTTCCTGCATTAAATAGGCCGTATAATCCACCGCATAATCCAGCTCCGTATGCTGTGAATGCTCTTCGGGAACAGTAGCCAGAAATGCGTCAATCAAGGAAAGGGTACGGTCCACACTCGGCTCTTTCTCCAAATCGCCGGAAAACAGCGACGAGACCTTCCGGGATTTCAAAGTATAGCGGTCACCCTCTATAAAGTAAAACAGCACACGACGGTCTGCCACATACAACACAGCCTTGCGCAACTCCGCGCCAAAGTTGATGTCGTGCAGCAGATAGAGGTTTTTCAGATAGAGCAAACGGAGCGACTGGAAATAAGGATAGCGTGCCACCAATGTGCGAAGCTCGTACAAAGTATCCCTATTCAGCGTCTCGGGATGCTGAATCCATTGTTGCAAATGGGTAGGCGTCATGAGTTTACCAGTTAGCTACAGTTGCATTGAAAATCTGTTCGGCAATGTCTTTCACCATCAAGGTTATCAGCTGGTCCTGCACTTCGGTCAGCAATTTTGAGGAATCATAGGTCTGGAAAGCCGAGAACTGCTGTTCAAAGTCCTCCTCATGGTTCGTGTTATTGGTGTAGCGCACGTTGACAGTCAGCGTCACCTTCACCTTCGAAGAGTAGCCGCTGGCATCCACCGATTCATTATATTGATTGTAGCCGGTTATTTCTCCGTCTATTTCCAGGTCTCCTCCGGAATTCACCAGTTGCAGGCGAGTCTGCTGAATGAACATATCCTTCATTTTCTGGTTAAATTCTGTTGCCAGCGGTGCATATACATACTCTGCCCGGTTCTGGAAATCGGCAATGGAAATCGTTTTTACCTTTGTATAGTCGATAGAGCTTATCGGAGCAAGTCCCAACTTCATACTACATGAATTCACTAGAAATAACAAGCTTACCAACAAGGAAGCAAATGCCGCTTTTTTAATCCAATCCATATTCTTTTATCTTTCTGTATAACGTACGCTCAGAGATATTCAAATCCTGAGCCGCACTCTTACGCTTGCCGTGATGTTTTTCAAGCGCCTTACGTATCATTTCTTTCTCCACTTCATCCAGGGAGAGTGACTCCTCCACATATTCTTCCGTATCCTGGAAATCATCGTCCACCGGAGTAACCGGCTTTACCGAAGGATGTATAATGGTGGGGACACTGGATGTTACCGGAGGTACCACCGCCGGAGTAGCCGGCGTATAGTAGGCCGATGTGGCAACCGCCGGATTGGCTACCGTTCCCCTTTCAGCCATAATCTCATGCACCAGCTTTTTCAAGTCCGTTACATCCTGGCGCATATCAAACAGAACCTGGTAGAGAATTTCCCGTTCACTCCCGAAGCTCTTGTCCTCCTTCACTCCAAACAAGGCAGGCAGGCGCTGCATATTGTTCTGCTCAGGCAGATAGCCCTTCAGTATGGATGCATTGATTTCACGATTGGTCTCAATGATGGATATCTGCTCGGTGATATTCTTCAACTGGCGCACATTACCCGGCCATGAGTAGCCCAGCAACACTTGCTTGCCGTCTTCCGTCAGCTGAATGGCAGGCATACGGTACTTTTCTGCAAAGTCCGAAGCAAACTTTCGGAACAGCAGCACCACGTCTTCACCGCGTTCGCGCAATGGAGGGACCTGAATAGGAACTGTGTTCAAACGGTAATACAAGTCTTCACGAAAACGTCCGTCAGCAATGGCTTGTGTCAAGTTTACATTGGTAGCGGCAACAATACGCACATCGGTCTTTTCCACCTTAGAAGAACCTACTTTGATGAATTCACCGCTCTCGAGCACACGCAACAAGCGTGCCTGGGTAGGCAAAGGCAATTCGCCGACTTCATCAAGGAAGATTGTTCCGCCGTTGGCCTCACCGAAATACCCCTTCCGTTCGCCGATAGCCCCGGTAAATGCGCCCTTCTCATGACCGAACAGTTCCGAGTCAATCGTCCCTTCGGGAATGGCTCCACAGTTCACGGCAATGTACTGTCCATGCTTGCGCCGGCTGTACTGGTGTATTATCTGCGGAAAGCTCTCCTTTCCCACACCACTCTCTCCGGTAATCAGTACAGACAAGTCGGTGGGCGCTACCTGGATAGCGATATCAATGGCACGCATCAGCGCTTCATTGTTGCCGATAATGCCGAAACGTAATTTTACTTGTTGTATTTCCGCTTTTGTCATTCTACAAATCTTCTTCTACACTATCGAGTTTCAGTTTGTCGCTATCGTCACGTTTCTCGTAATATTGCTTGCGCAGCGGATTTGCATGTGCCTCTTTCTCACGCTGGCGGTTACGGAACACATCTATTGCCACATAGATAGCCTGCCGGAATGAATCTTCAGAGGCGATTCCTTTCCCGGCAATATCGTAGGCCGTGCCATGAGCAGGCGAAGTGCGTATCACCGGCAAGCCGGCAGTATAGTTCACGCCCTCGTCCATAGCCAATGCCTTGAACGGTGCCAGCCCCTGGTCGTGATACATGGCCAGGATACCATCAAAATGGGTAAAGTTATCTGAGCCCATAAACCCGTCTGCCGGATAAGGACCATAGCAAAGCATACCCTTAGCAGCCATTTCGTTGATGGCCGGAATGATAATCTCCTGCTCTTCAGTTCCCAGCAATCCGCCGTCTCCTGCATGCGGATTCAGCGAAAGCACTGCAATACGCGGTGCGCTGATAGCAAAATCCTGCTTCAAGGAGCGGTTGAATATCTTCAGTTTTTCTTGTATCAGTTCTTTGGTGATGCTTCCGGCTATCTCTTTAACGGGAATATGTCCGGTCACCAATGCTACCCGGAAGTCATCTTTCATCAGAATCATAAGGGCCTTCTCGCCATCTCCCAATTTTTGCTCTATATACTCCGTATGTCCGGGGAAGGCAAACTCCTCCGACTGGATGGTATGCTTGTTGATGGGAGCTGTGACAATCACGTCTATCATTCCCTCCTTATATTCCTCAATGGCTTTTTCCAGTGCACCAAGTGCAGCTTTACCAGCTTCAACGTCAGGTTTAGAGAACTCAACCTTTACTTCATCATCCGTACAGTTCACTACACTCAAGCGATTGGGAACCGCTTCGGAGGCGGAGTTGACGATACTGAAGTTGGTAGGCAAGTCCAATGATTTACGATGATAAGCTGCCACTTTAGGCGAACCGTAGATAATCGGCGTGCACAATTCCAGCATCACCGGGTCTGCAAACGTCTTTAAAATCACTTCATACCCTACACCATTAATGTCGCCTTGTGTAATGCCGACTCTTATTTTGTTGTCTTCCATTTTTATTACTTATTATTAGTAGTATCTTTTGAGGTTACGCCTACCGGAATTTCCGCACCTTCCTGCTTGCTGCCGGGCAGTTTCAAGGTATAGAGCGAAGCCTCCATCTGACGTACCAGATTACGTTTCATTTTATCAGGTGAATAAATAAATATTTCAGATACGATAATACGCTGATTGGCCTTGTCCAAACGTACATGCGATACGAACGGACCGCCCATGAAGTCACCCTTTATGCGCCACAAGCCGCGGGCCTCCAGTGCATAGTCTCCCTGCACACTGATGGGGCGTACATCGGTCATCAGAGAATCCGTCGACATATACATGCCTTCACGGGCACCAGGGATATTAATCTTCATCACGGAATCGCGTTTATGAACAAAATATTCTTTAGTAAACGTATCCTTATCCGTATAAGGATAAGAGTAGATTACAAAGTTCTGGTCGCCGGTAGCTGCATTCGTACCTGCCCAGAAGAAGTTCTCACCCTCCTTGGTAGATGTCAGTTCGCCCGGCACCCATACATCGCAATCGAACTGGCTTTTCACCTTCGTTGCTATATAGTCGCTATGCTTGTCCTTCAATACTGAAATCTGACGATTCATTTCCGCATGGGTAAAGAAATCGATGATTACCTGCCTATTCTCCTCCACAAATTTCTCGAACGAAGCCTCGTCCGGTGCCTGAATAGTGAGAATAGACTGAGGAGCAGCATATACATTCCTTGCATACTTGAATTTAGGCTGGGTATAGAGGTCCTTGTTCACATCGACAATAATGATATTGCGAATCAGTTTTAAAGTGGCATCATAATTGGAAGGGGCAGTATACATGATTCGGAATGAACGTTCTGACTGGGGAAGCCCCGGAACATCAGAATCAAGCACATCGAAAAGCGCCCTACCGGCAGGACGTTCCCACAAGCCGGGCTCCACCACTACCAGAACTTCATACGCACGACCGCTGGAGGTCGGAGTAAACACACCCTTTTTACCACCACCGCAAGCGGAAAAAAGCGTCAGTACGAGAACCATACTCAAATAAAACAAGTGCTTTCTCATATCTCTATCATTTTAGTTTTTCACAAAGCTACGAAGAATGCGTAATATCCTCCCTACCTAAGTTAATAATTTATATTAATTCTTCTTTATTCTCCTCCTGCTTGGCAGTGGACAACATGCCACAAGCGGCAAATATATCCTCTCCACGCGATGACCGTATAGTGGTAAACAGACCGTGCGAAGTCAGATAATCACGGAACGCAGTCATGGTTTCCATATCAGCCCCTTCAAGATTCACTCCAGGTATGGCATGAAAACGAATCAGGTTAATCCGGCAGTCCAGCCCACGTAGCAACTTCAGAAGTTCCTTTGCATACGGTAACGAGTCATTCACTCCTTTGAAAACAATATATTCAAAAGATAGTCTGCGCTGTTTGCTAAAATCATAGTTTCTTAACAATTCAACAATCTCCGTGATGGAGAAGGCCTTCTCTGCCGGCATCAGCTCGCGACGTTGCAAAGGTATCGGCGAATGAAGGCTGATAGCCAGATGGCAGTCCGATTCCCCAATAAAACGCTGCAAGCCCTTCTTCAATCCCACTGAAGAAAGGGTGACACGCTTGGGACTCCACGCATATCCATAAGAGGCGGTCATTATTTCCAGCGCTTTCAATACCTCGTCCAGATTATCAAGTGGTTCGCCCATGCCCATCATTACCACATTGGTCAGCTTGTCCCTTTCGGGCAACGAACTGATTTGGTTGATAATCTGGTTGGATGTCAGATTGGCGGTAAAGCCCTGCTTGCCGGTCATACAGAATTTGCAGTTCATCTTACAGCCCACCTGAGAGGAGACACAAAGCGTAGCCCGGTCTTCGTCGGGTATATAGACAGCTTCCACGAAATGTCCCTCGCCTGCCCGGTATAAGTATTTCACCGTACCGTCTACAGAGCGCATGGCATCTACCGGCGCTTCGGCACCTACCTCATAGATTTCTTTCAGCAATTCCCGATGCTTCAACGAAAGATTGCTCATTTCGTCTATAGAAGCCACCTTCTTGTCATACAGCCAGGAAGCTATCTGCTTGGCAGAGAAACCGGGCATTCCCAAATTCTTCACCACATTCTGCAATTCAGCGAGCGTCAAGCCCAATAGAGGTCGTTTCTGCATATCGTTTTTCATTAAAACAAAACTCTTTCAAAAATGCAAAGGTAGGAATAAAGTTGCACAAAGACAACGGAGAGTGTAGAAAATGAAATGTACAGACAATGAAAAAGCCGCCCGGAAGTACCGGACGGCTTTTCAATATGGGTTTTCTATTCTTAGAAGAATAAATAACGTTGGTCTTTTACGTTGGCTTTCATATACAAGTCACTGATGAACTGGCTTGCCATACGTGCATGCATGTTAGCCAAGTTAGCCTCTTCAGTTTCCTTGTTGAATGTTTCGTTCAGCTTCTCTTTTGCATATGGTTGCAGAACGAATACACCACCGTTACCCTTGATAGGAGCACTCAGCTTGTTCACTTCAGCAATAGAAGCGTACGCGCCTACCAGAGGTTCGCTACTACGCAATGCCGGGATATAGGCAGGAGCAGAGAAAGTAACGTGCTTTACAGAATCACTGACAGCATTTGCCATATTCTTGTACTGCTCGAACGAAGTTGCATTGGCAGCCTTCATATCAGCCATAATCTTCTCTGCTTTCTTGTCACGGAGAATTTCAGCTCTCAACTGGTCCTTTACCAAAGCCAGTGGGCGATAACCTTCAGGAACAATACTTGCAACACCTACTACCAGCATACGGTCGCTCTCGCCACATTCGTACAAACCAGAAACTTCACCGGCTTTTGCCTCAAACGCCCATTTCAAAGCATCTTTGGTTCCTCTGATACCACCGATACCATGTTCAGAGCTGTACAAATCGGCTCTATCCAGCAACTTGTAACCAGCATCTTCCGCATTGGCAATCATTTTCTCTAAAGTATTGTTTGCAGCGATGAACTGGCTGAACTCATTGTATGCCTTGCTGTAAGTTTCCTTGCTGAATTCTACCGGACGCTTGATAACGGCTACCTTATATTTATCCTTGACAGCCTTCTTGTTGGTTACTTGCAAAATGACATTTGCTTGTCCCAACGCCAGATTGGTCAGTTCGTTCTGTCCCAAAGTTGTGACAGCGGTAATGTATTTCAAGTTGTCACCGTCAATCTGTGCGCCTTCGTAGTTAGCAGAAGAAATCCAGGTAGGCTCACCGGTCTGACCGTACTTCTTCGCAACTTCAGCAAAGCTGGCACCACCCTTAATAGCATTGTAGATGCTGTCGGCCAAAGTCTTCGTCTTTTCAGCATCTTCGGCAACTACCTGAATCTGACGGAACTCGATAGAGTCCGGCATGGCAGCAGTAGCCAATTTCTTGAAAGAGTTGAGGGTATTGTCAGATACGTTATAATAAGGCCCGAACACACCACCCACCGCAACAGAGTCCAAACGGGCTGTCACATCAGCAGGCAGAGACTTAGTAGTGTAGAACAAGTCTGTATAAGGAGCTTCGGAACCGGTAGAACGGATGAAGGTAGTATAGTCAGAAGGATTGGCAGTAAGTTGTTCGGTGTATTCTTCCATTTCCTTCTGGAGAGCAGCTCTGTCTTCTGCACTTGCAGTAACTTGCACATCAATGAACTTGATATTGCGAGTTTCCACATATTGCTTGAACTGTTCTTTCTTCTTGTCGTATGCAGCTTTCAAATCGGAATCCTTGATAACGATGGTAGAGTCAACGATAGAAGAATAGGGAACTGCAGCAAGCAGCAGGTCTGACTGCTCTACTCTTGCATCAAAAGCGTCCTGAGCTTCTACCGGGTTGGAGAAAAGAGATTTTGTAATCAAAGCCTGATACTTCTCCTGAAGACGTGCCTGGATAAGGGACTTTTCGAGGAAAGACCAGAACTTGTACATGGATTCATAGTATTCTGCATATTGTGAAGGCATCTGTGCCTTATTCATTTTTGAATAGTCCACCAAGAACTTCTTCAACATATCCTTATCAAACGCACCGGTCTGAGGATTACGGAACGGAGTCTGTTGCAGCATCGGATGCACACCGGCATTAATGATAGCCTGAATCTCAGCCTTCGATACAACCAGACCGAGTTTCTTTGCTTCCTTTTCAATCAGCTTATTATTGACGTATGTTCTCCATACTTCATCTTTGATTTGGTTTGTCTGCTCATCGCTCAATGCACTGTTGCCACTGGAGAACTTGATGACTTCTGTATATTCTTCTACCAATGCTTGAAAATCCTGAGCGGAAATTGATTCCCCGTTCACTTCACCTACGTCTTGTGACTGGTGTGGCTGAAGCACTTTCCACGCGTCACCTGCGATGAAAGCAAACAGCGCCAAACCAATAACAATCACCAATAAAGGTCCTTTAGACCGAATGTTTTGTAATGTTGCCATTTTAGTTAATATGATTTATTTGTTTATTATTATTTTCCTAACATGTTCATTTTAGCGCACGAAGATACAAAAAATGCTAATACGCATCCATTTATTCTTTAAAAAATTACGCCTAAATGAAATTATTCAATGACTTTCAGTCTTACCAACTCAATTTTAGTGGCTGTTACCTTGATTATTTTAAACTGATAATTATCCACTTCAATCACTTCATGCAGTTTCGGGAAACTTTGATAACGGTTCAAAATCAGACCGCCCACTGTCAGATAATCATCCGATTCCGGCAGGTCGAGCCCGAAAGTCTCATTTACCTTTTCTATTTCCAGACGGGCCGAAAGCACATATTCACGTTCACCCAACTGCTTACACACATAGGATGTATTATCATGCTCATCCTCAATATCGCCAAAAATTTCTTCCACCAAATCCTCTAAAGAGACGATACCCGCCGTACCACCGAATTCGTCCACCACTACAGCAATCGTTTTTTTCTGTTGCATGAACAGTTTCATCAGTTTGTGGGCCGACATCGTTTCGGGTACAATAGGCACTTCCTTCACGTTATTCCTCCAGTCCACCGGATTCCTGAACATCTCCGACGAGTGAATATATCCCACCACATTATCTATATTTCCATCATATACTATGATTTTGGAAATACCCGACTCCACAAAAAGACATTTCAATTCTTCCAATGTAGTGGTCAGATCTACAGCTACCACCTCTGTACGCGGTACAATACAGTCGCGTATCTTTATATTCGAAAAGTCAAGCGCATTTTGGAATATCTTTACCTCTGCATCCAGTTCTTCTTCACTTTCCGCATTCTCTATGCTCGACTGGATGAAGTAATCCAAATCCACTTTGCCAAAAGCCTTGGCCGACGCCTCCTTGTTTACTTTCATCCCAAATATCCGAAGGAACAGATACGACAATCCCGATGCAAACTTTGAAACAGGAAACAGAATGACATAACATATGAATAAAGGAATGGCACATACCCTCAGCATCAGATTGGGATTGATTTTAAACAAAGTCTTCGGCAAGAACTCACCGGTTACCAAAATAATAAGAGTGGAAATTACAGTTTGCACCAACACCATTACAAAATGATTGGAAATAATTCCGGCAAGAAGATTCACCTCTATGATTTGTGCCATCAAGATACCATAAATGACAAGCGCGATGTTATTACCCACCAGCATGGTCGAGATGAAGTTATTCGGGTTGCGAAGGAAATAGGAAATGATACTGGAAGTGACGCCTGACTTCCTTTCCATCTCAAAACGCAGTTTATCTACGGAAACAAAGGCAATCTCCATTCCTGAAAAGAAAGCGGAGAAAGCCATGGTTATCAATAAAAAAATAACGGTATCCATTTTATCAATTTATGGTATCAGTCTGCAAGCTGTCTGCTGCGGCAGCTTCCTCGTCAACATAGAAGATGCCCTCCGGCTTGCGAATCGTGTAAACGGTCATCTGCTGGTTGGATTCAAAGCCATGTCCCGTAATGATACGGTCAGGCTGTTCGATACGGATAAACTCATCCGAATAAATTCTTTGTGTCCGCTGGTCCCAATACAGCAGCTCTGTATCAAACTGCTCACCTTTCAAATTCTGTATATGCACATTCCCCATCAGTTTCCATAACTCTTCCTTATTAAAGAAGTAGGCTGTATCAGCCTTGATACTCGCCTCCACTTGGAAGATAGAGTCGAACTTCTCCAAATAGACCCCCTTTTCAAAAGCCCAGTAAGGAGGATTCTTCCGGTCAAAGACCAGCCACTCTTCCGTATTGATGCGGTAACGCGTTACACCGGAATCAGAAACCAGTGTAGTCACCCCGCGGGTATCCATCACTGCCATAGAGTCACGCTCGGTAATGGCATCTCCCAGCTCCTTCTTCTTCCCGGAACACGAAGAAAATAAAAGAAGCATAACCATTGCCCCAAGGACAATGGTTATGCTCGCATTTTTATGATAAACAATGTTGATGGGTTGTAGCAACATGATTTTATCTGATAGTTGTAGATTCACCTATCCATCCACCGATAGTGATACGGTCACCAGCTTTGTAACCCAACATAAAGAGGTCTTTAGCCTGGGGAGTGTGGCGGGAATAAGTACTAATCAATTCGTTAGCACGTTCTGTAACTGAAGGATCTACAGCTTTAGCTCTCTGCAGCTTGTCAATTACTACAAAGTAAGTACACTTATTCAGAGCAGGCTCATCGGTCCAGTTAGGATTGGAGCCGTAAAGCTGTGCCAGTAAAATATAAGGCTCTCCATAGTTCTCCTTAAAGCTCATAGCCTTTTGGCAGTAGCTTCTTGCCTGAGAGAGTTTCTTGGCCTGCATCAAGGCTGCGGCAGTAGCGTATGCCATTTCAGCCTTCTTGTCATTATCTGTTTCTTTAGCCAATGCTTCATCAAAATACTTCACGGCATTGTCATAGTCACCTTTCTTATAGTACATGTATGCTACACCTACAGCTGCATCGGCAGTCGGGTCAATCTGATACATGTACTCAGATGCCTTGAAGTAAACTTCGCTTTCGTTGCACTTCATCAATTTCAGGATGTTCAATGCCTTCTTCAAGAAAGCGGAGTCAGTCTTGCTTGCTTCCACCTTAGGACCATAGATATTCTGCAAAGATTCACAATCAGCTACACCACTCTGAATGAACATGGCCACGAGGTTATCCTTGATAGCTTGCAAGTTAGCCTTCTTAGCTTCCTTGGTTTCAGCAGCAAGTGCGTCATCTGCATACTTGGAAGCATCAATATAATCCTGGAAGAACTGGTCGGTATGATTATCATCAGCCTTTACCTTCTGCATGGAAGTATCCAGGAAATAGTGCAACACCGCACCTTTGGAACCACCCTTTTCAGCATGAACAGATTCTTTCAGCCAATTATAAGCCGTATTAAGGTCCGGAGCAGGAGCGAACTGAAGATAATCCACAGCTTTGGCACCCAAGGCATCAGCCACACTCGGCACGCCCTTCATTCCCTTACCAATGAATTCAGGAATGTACTTCATTCTCAAATCATATACATCCATCAACTCATCAAAATACTTCTTGTAATCAGCAGAATTTCTATCCTTAATCTGACTCAAGAAACCCACTAAAATCTTCTGAGCATCTGTAAATGTGTAATACCGCAGTGTAGGACAATCCTTCAATACAGCCATACAAGGAGCGTATGCATCCTTAAAGTTACCAGCTCTCACTGCTTCATGAGAGATACTACTGTTCGAATTACAATTTTCAGTCTGTGCGAAAGTGCTGGTCACTCCACCCGAAAGGAGCAAGACAGCCACAAGCGTCTTAATTTTCATTGTATTTAAATTTTAGTTGTTATATTTTTTGTCTATTCAATTTCCATTAATCCACTTTACGCTTGAAGAACCAGCGTTCGTTAAAGGTTACTCCGATACAAATACGCAATGTATTTTCGTTCAAGAACGCTGCTTGGGTTCCTTTAGTCCGCACGTATTGTGCAGAAAGACTCAATACGGAACGGGTTCTCGGTATGGGCAATCCAAAACCGGCAGTAACGCCATATTCATCAGCGGCACGTACACCGTCTATCTTATAATAAGGTTTGGAATAATAAGCTCCCAAACGATACTTCACATGAGACAAATAACTTCGTCCCATAGGATTCGGCAGATACTCTGCACCAACGGATATTCTTCCACGGTCGCAAAACGCCTCGTCATTGTTCATATAACTCACTTTACTCCAATTCTGGAACATTACATCCGCGCCTACAGTCAGTCGGTTGTCGTACACGTAGGTCACACCTGCGCCAAATGTTGTCGGAATGCCACAAGTAACGACAGTATCCCTTGTTACCGAAGTAGCTCCCGTATTGCTATTACCAGTCTGCGTAACTTCGTACGCATCGTTACTCAGATCATGCCCCGGAGAAAAGACAACTCCCAACGTTGCAACATGTTTTTTCCCAAACTGGTGAGTGTACTGCGCTCCAAAATCCAACTTATAACTCTTTACAGCCACATTAGACTGTATTGTAATAGGAAATACACTTGAACTGGACGGAAAGGTCTCCACAGCGGTTCTTGTTATATCTCCCCAAAGATACGAAAAATTCGCACCGACAGAAAGATTTTTAATTATTTTAAAACCGGCACCTAAATAAAGCTGGTGCAAGCCTCCTTCTCCCGAATAGCTTACCGTAGTAGATTTGTCTGGAAATTCCGTATCTTCCCGATATTCTCCCATACTGTATCCAACGTTTGAATAAGGCAGCAACCCCAAGCTTATGGCAGCCCATTTACTTGCACGAAACTGCATCGTGATATAGTCAAAACTGGAATTCTTGGCATTTCGTTTCAGAGTACCGTTACTGAGATTTGTATTCTGTAGAGAGACTGCTCCATCGAAGATAAAAGTCAGCGAATCTACCGCCGTATAGGATGCAGGATTAGCAAAGTTAGTCTGATACTTGTCCCGTAAACCATAGGCAATACCACCCATCGCCCTACTGTTGCTCGAGCCTTGTTCAGATAACTGTCCATATCCATATCGTGTATAGGGAGAATTTGTATTATTTTGAGCGACTGCCGCTCCTGATAATATCGTGAGCAAGAGCACTAACAGTGTTTGTCTATAGCCTGTCATTATTATAGTTTAAAATTCTATTTAATCCTTTCAACACTAAAAATCTGTCTGCAAAGATGATACTTTTTAAGTTTGTATCAAAAGAAAAATCATCCCCGCCCGTTAAAAAAACCAAAAGTTCAGGATATTTATGCTTCATAACCGTAATGTAACCTGAAATTTCATATTCAATACCCTTCAGTACTCCGGCACGGATAGCCGTATCGGTATCCTTCCCCATGGGCACCATCCGCCCCTCAAGAGCCACCATTGGAAGCCGTCCGGTAAACTGATGAAGCGCCTTGAAACGCATCTGCAGGCCGGGAGAGATATTCCCGCCATGATAGCGGGCAGCAGCATCGACAAACTCATAAGTGATACAGGTACCGGCATCAATCACCAGTATATCCCTGCCAGGAAATTGCTCATTGGCTCCTACCACCGCCGCCATACGATCATACCCCAGCGTCCGGGGAGTTTCATAGAGGTTTTCTACCGGAAGAGAAGTCTTTTCATTGAGCCACAGAATGGGGACAGCCATATCTTCCAGTTGCGACAACACCTCTCTACTCAAATCAATGACAGTAGCCACTATCGCTTTTTCAATCGTATATGTACGGCATACTTCAGGCAACCGTTCCAACGTCAGATTGGAGTCATACACCACCTCCACGATACGTCCACCATCAAACACCGCCATCTTGGCGATTGTATTTCCTATATCAATAATGAGATTCACCGTATTGCATAAATTTAGCGGCGCAAAGATATAACATTAATATTGAAATTCAGCAGAAACCATCTCTTTATTAGAAGAACAACTGCACAAGAATTCTTATTCACATCCACACCAAACAACCACAATGCCACTTCTACATTCTGTTGAGATTTATTAAAGCCGCAACATCATACCACAACCACCTGATTATCAATACAGCTAAATGCGCTACATTCAGTATACGACTGAGCCCTATTCAGTATACGATTGAATGGCATTCAGTATACGACTGAATCAGGTTCAATATACCACTATTTCTTGCACCCGTATCGTTTGTAAATAGAAAATACCTACCACTCGTACTCGACAGTTGATTCAAAACAACCAATAATGCGAATTAAGAATTGTATCAAGTTCATAATTAAAAAAGATTCTTCGGACACAGATGACCGGGATAACGCGAATAACCGCTTTAGTTCCTAATCACAAATTGGGATAATATTAGTTTTTTCCGTAAGTTTGCAGCATGAAACGAAGCCTACTTATACATATATATATAGTAATCTTTTTCTTCTGTTTGCCTTCAGCAAATGCCCAGGTGACACAACAGCAAAAGACTGCTGCAACAGACTCCGTACGCGTCAGCCTACTGACTTGCGCTGCAGGAGGAGAGATTTATTCCCTATTCGGACACACTGCCATACGGTACGAGAACTATACACGTGGCATTGACGCCGTCTTCAATTACGGCATGTTCAACTTCAACGCCCCTAACTTCATCTTCCGTTTTGCCTTGGGAGAAACGGATTATCAACTTGGAGTAACCGATTATGAGCATTTCGCCGCCGAATACAACTATCTGGGACGCGATGTCTGGCAACAAACGTTAAACCTAACAGAAGAGGAAAAAGAACGCCTGATAGCACTATTAACAGAGAACTACCGCCCTGAAAACCGAGTATACCGCTACAATTTTTTCTACGACAATTGTGCCACCCGCCCGCGGGACCAGATAGAGCGTGCCATCAACGGCACTCTGCAATACGCTGACAATATGACTGCTAACAGTACGGGAATCTCTTTCAGGGATTTGCTGCATAAATACAGTGAAGGCCATTTGTGGTCACGTTTCGGCATGGACCTATGCATGGGCAGCAAAGCAGACGAACCCATCAACCGGCGGCTGGCAATGTTCGTCCCCTTCTACATGCAGGAGTATTTCAATAAAGCGCAGATTGTGGACAAAGAAGGACAAGCACGGCCACTGGTTGCCAAAGAAGAAAAAATCGTAGTAACGGGTAAAACACCAGCCGACTTCGTCAGCAGAGGCATCACACCGATGCAGTCGGCTTCGCTATTACTGATACTTGTAGCAGGCATCAGCATTTACGGCATACGAAGAGGGAAAACTCTTTGGGGCATAGACCTCATACTCTTCTTGGTTGCCGGAATGGCTGGATGTATACTGGCATTTTTAGCACTATTCTCACAGCATCCGGCAGTAAGTCCCAATTATATATTATTTGTATTCCATCCATTTCACCTTTTCTGCCTTCCATTCATGCTATCCAGGGTACGAAAAAGGGAAATAAGCCACTATATGCTGGTTGATTTTGTAGTTTTAACACTTTTTATAGGGCTTTGGACAATAATTCCGCAGAGAATTCCGCCAGCAGTATTACCTTTGGCACTGTGTTTGCTGATACGTTCTGCAAGCAACCTCATTCTAACATACAAACGAAAGTAATGAAAAAAGGACTGATAACTTCCATACTCGCACTTACATTCAGTGGTCTGCAAGCCCAACCGCTGCCTGCCTCCCCAAAGCTGGTGGTAACATTGACCATTGACCAGTTGCGTACAGACTATATGGAAGCATTTTCGTCCTTATACGGAGAAAAGGGGTTTAAGCGCTTACTGCGTGAAGGTAAAGTATTCCGTCAAGCAGAATTTCCTTTTTGCGGAACGGACCGAGCCTCGGCCATTGCCGCCATCTATACCGGGACAACACCGTCCATGAACGGCATCATTGCAGAGCAGTGGCTGGATGCAGGTACACTACGCCCCATAAACTGTGTAGAAGACCCCAACTTCATGGGCAACTATACCGACGAAAGCACTTCCCCCTCCCAATTACTGACCTCTACTATTGCCGACGAGCTGAAAATAGCTACCCGCAACAAAGGTCTGGTCTATGCCATCGCGCCTTTCCGCGATGCCGCCATATTGGGTGCCGGGCACGTGGGGAACGGTGCTTTCTGGCTTAATAACAATACCGGAAAATGGTGCAGTACGACTTATTATAATGAATTTCCGTGGTGGCTGAGCCAATACAACGACCGGAAATCTCCTGACTACCGTATCAAGGATATGGTATGGACACCTGCACTTCCTTTTACCAACTATACATTTCTGCCCGAATGGCGCAACGAGCCATTCAAATACAAGCTGGATGGTGAACGGACAAACAAGTTCCGCCGCTTGATAACCAGCCCTTTCATCAATGAGGAAGTCAACCTGCTGACCGAAGAGCTGCTGAATAAGAGCACTATCGGACAAGATGACGTGCCCGACCTATTATCGCTGACTTACTACGCAGGAAATTATAACCACCGAAGTACGCAGGAATGTGCCATGGAAATGCAAGACACCTACGTGCGACTGGACCGTAGTATAGCTTCCTTATTAGAGCTCATAGAACGTAAAGTTGGGCTCCACAACGTACTTTTCTGCATCACCTCCACCGGCTATGCCGACCCGGAAGCAGCCGACCCGGGCGTATACCGGATACCGGGTGGTGAATTCTACCTGAACCGCTGTGCCGCCCTGCTAAACATGTACCTCATGGCATCCTATGGCGAGGGACAATATGTGGAAGCTTATTATGACCAACAAATCTATCTCAACCATAAACTTATTGAGAACAAGCAGTTGAGCCTGACTGAAATTCAAGAAAAATCTGCCGAATTTCTGGTTCAGTTTAGTGGCGTGAGCGAAGTATATTCAGCTCATCGCCTGCTTTTGGGCCCCTGGTCACCGCAAATAGAACGTATACGCAATAGTTTTCATCGCAAGCGCTCTGGCGATTTGCTCATTGAAATACTCCCGGGCTGGACTATCATGCAGGAAAATAGTACTGATAACCGTGTAGTACGTACGGCCGATATTCCTGCTCCCCTCATTTTATTGGGAGGAGGAATGAAGGCTGAAACCATCCGTACCCCCATCAGTATTGACCGCATTGCCCCTACCTTGGCAAGTGTAATGCGCATCCGCGCCCCTAATGCAAGTACAGCATCTCCCCTTGACTTTTGATTCTAAAATAATCTGTGCAAATCTGGATAATCTGTATAGAAATCAGTAACTTTGCACGCTCAACTAACTCAGCAATAATAATAAAAACAAATATATAATGGGATTTAATGAATTTTTAAGCTCGATTTTCGGCAACAAATCCACACGCGACATGAAAGAAATACAACCGTGGGTGGAGAAAATCAAAGCCGCTTACCCGGAAGTAGCCAAACTCGACAACGACGCCCTACGCGCCAAGACAGAAGAACTGAAAGCCTACATCCACGATTCGGCAGCCGAACAACGCGCCAAAGTGGAAGAACTGAAAGCCAGCGTTGAAGATACCGAACTGGAAAAACGCGAAGACCTCTTCAACCAAATCGACAAAATCGAGAAAGAGATATTGGAGATTTATGAAAAAGCGCTGGACGAAGTATTACCCACCGCTTTCTCTATTGTAAAGGAAACAGCCAAACGATTCTCTGAAAATGAAGAAATAGTGGTTACAGCTACCGATTTTGACCGCCAACTGGCTGCCACTAAAGACTTTGTACGCATCGAAGGCGATAAAGCCATCTACCAGAACCATTGGATAGCAGGTGGTAACGATACTGTATGGAACATGGTACATTATGATGTACAGCTATTCGGTGGTGTGGTTCTACATAAAGGTAAGATTGCCGAAATGGCAACCGGTGAAGGTAAGACATTGGTAGCTACCCTACCGGTATTCCTCAATGCCCTGACTGGTAACGGCGTGCACGTGGTAACAGTGAACGACTATCTGGCAAAACGTGACTCCGAATGGATGGGTCCTCTTTACATGTTCCACGGTTTGAGTGTAGATTGCATCGACAAGCACCAGCCCAACTCTGATGCCCGTCGCAAAGCTTATCTGGCAGATATCACGTTCGGTACAAACAATGAATTCGGTTTCGACTACCTGCGTGACAACATGGCTATCAGCCCCAAAGACCTGGTACAACGCCAACATAATTATGCCATTGTCGATGAGGTGGACTCAGTATTGATTGATGATGCCCGTACTCCGCTGATTATCTCCGGACCGGTTCCCAAAGGCGATGACCAACTCTTCGAACAGCTCCGCCCGCAAGTGGAACGTCTGGTAGAAGCTCAGAAAAAACTGGCTACCCAATACCTGGCCGATGCCAAGCGCCTGATTGCATCAAACGATAAGAAAGACCAGGAAGAAGGCTTCCTCGCTTTGTACCGCAGTCACAAGTGCCTGCCCAAGAACAAGGCACTCATCAAGTTCCTCAGCGAACAAGGCATCAAGGCCGGTATGCTGAAGACCGAAGAAATCTACATGGAGCAGAACAACAAGCGCATGCATGAGGTGACTGACCCGCTGTACTTCGTTATTGAAGAGAAAATGAACAGCGTGGATTTGACGGACAAGGGCGTAGACTTGATTAGTAGCAATGTAGAGGACCCCACTTTCTTCGTACTCCCCGATATCACAGCGCAACTCTCTGCCTTGGAAAACGAAACAGAGCTGACAGACGAACAGCGCCTTGAAAAGAAGGATGCCCTGATGACCAACTATGCCATCAAAAGCGAACGTGTGCATACCATCAACCAACTGTTGAAGGCATACACCATGTTCGAGAAAGATGACGAATATGTGGTAATTGACGGCCAAGTGAAGATTGTGGATGAGCAGACGGGACGTATCATGGAAGGACGTCGTTATTCTGACGGTTTGCACCAAGCCATCGAAGCCAAAGAAGGCGTGAAAGTAGAAGCTGCCACCCAGACTTTTGCCACCATTACATTACAGAACTATTTCCGTATGTACCACAAACTATCCGGTATGACCGGTACGGCAGAAACAGAAGCCGGCGAGTTGTGGGACATCTACAAACTGGATGTAGTGGTTATTCCGACTAACCGCCCCATTGCCCGTAATGACATGAATGACCGCGTTTACAAGACAAAACGTGAAAAATATAAAGCAGTCATCGAAGAGATAGAAAAAATGGTGGCAGCAGGACGCCCCGTACTGGTGGGTACCACTTCTGTTGAAATCTCTGAAATGTTGAGCAAAATGCTTACCATGCGTAAGATTGAACATAGTGTATTGAATGCCAAACTGCATCAGAAGGAAGCGGATATTGTGGCTACTGCCGGTTTGAAATGTGCTGTAACCATCGCTACCAATATGGCCGGCCGTGGTACCGACATCAAGCTGAGTCCGGAAGTGAAAGCTGCAGGCGGTCTTGCCATCATCGGTACAGAACGCCACGAATCACGCCGTGTGGACCGTCAGTTACGTGGTCGTGCAGGACGTCAAGGCGACCCGGGTTCTTCTGTATTCTTCGTATCTTTGGAAGATGACCTGATGCGTTTGTTCTCCAGTGACCGCATTGCCAGTGTAATGGACAAACTGGGTTTCAAAGAAGGTGAAATGATTGAACACGGCATGATTTCCAAGTCCATTGAACGTGCACAAAAGAAAGTTGAGGAAAACAACTTCGGCATCCGTAAGCGTCTGTTGGAATATGACGACGTGATGAACAAGCAACGTACAGTAGTCTACACCAAACGCCGCCACGCTTTGATGGGCGAACGTATCGGCATGGATATCGTGAACATGATTTGGGACCGTTGTGCCAATGCCATTGAAGCGCCCGACTACGAAAACTGCAAGATGGATGTGCTCCAGACACTTGCCATGGAAGTACCTTTCACCGAAGAGGAATTCCGTAATGAGAAGAAAGAAAAACTGGCAGACAGAACTTTTGACGCTGCCATGGAACTCTTCAAACGCAAGACAGAACGTATGGCACAGATAGCCTATCCGGTCATCAAACAAGTATACGAAACGCAGGGACACATGTACGAAAACATACTTATCCCCATCACAGACGGAAAACGTATGTATAACATCTCCTGCAACCTGAAGAGAGCTTATGAGACAGAATGTAAGGAGGTGGTGAAGTCATTCGAGAAATCCATCTTGCTGCACGTCATCGACGAAGCATGGAAAGAAAACCTGCGCGAGCTGGACGAGCTGAAACACTCCGTGCAGAATGCAAGTTACGAGCAGAAAGACCCGCTGCTGATTTACAAGCTGGAATCTGTGAACTTGTTTGATGCCATGGTGAATAAGATTAATAATCAGACTATCTCTATCTTAATGCGTGGACAAATCCCGGTACAAGAGGCTCCGGCTGAAGCCCCTGAGGCTCCCCAGGCTCCCCGCCAAGTAGAGGTGCGCCAGGCTGCTCCGGAACAACGCCAGGATATGAGCAAGTATCGCGAACAGAAGGTTGATTTGAATGACCCGAACCAGCAGGCCGCTGCGGCACAAGATACACGTGAACAACCAAGACGCGAACCTATCCGTGCCGAGAAGACCGTAGGACGCAATGATCCTTGTCCTTGCGGAAGCGGTAAGAAATACAAAAACTGCCACGGACGGAATGCATAAAGCAAAGCTATAAAATGATAAGGCGATAGGGTGATAAGATGATACCGTCAGGTATCTTTTATCACCCTATCACTTTTTCTCCTACCACATTATCACATTTTTTATTCGTTCCAGCTTTTGAATATTCAGCT
Source organism: Bacteroides sp. 4_1_36 (assembly GCF_003466325.1). Classification (NCBI taxonomy): domain Bacteria; kingdom Pseudomonadati; phylum Bacteroidota; class Bacteroidia; order Bacteroidales; family Bacteroidaceae; genus Bacteroides; species Bacteroides sp. 4_1_36. The sequence goes on along the minus strand of NZ_QSOX01000009.1, from coordinate 164,490 downwards.
AAAAGAGTACTTTTGCTCCAAAGAACAAAACCAAAGACTATGACCAAATATCACTATTGTCTGTTATTGATGGGGTCTCTGCTGTTAGGCAGCTGCCAGAGTGTAGAACAACTGTCCATTGATTATATGCTTCCGGCAGAAGTCAGTTTCCCGGCAACACTGAAACGTGTGGCTGTTGTCAACAACATGCCAAACGTACCGGACAACAAACTCATCATCACTGAGGAAGAACAGAAAAAAAGCGAGAATGAGGTGGCACGCCTCACCAACTACTACAATGGAGACGCCGCAATAACAACCGAATCCCTTGCAGAGGCCCTTGCCAACGAAAACTACTTTGAAGAGGTTGTGATATGCGACTCTGCCCTCCGGAGTAAAGACATCAATCCCCGCGAAAGCACATTATCGAGAGATGAAGTACTGGAACTTACACAGAATTTGGACGTAGATTTCCTGATAGCCCTGGAAAACATACAAATGCGTTCCAATCGCAAGATAAGTTATATGCCCGACTGGGGTGTGTTCCTCGGCACAGTGGATGTAAAGGTATATCCTACCGTCAGAATATATTTACCTAACCGCAAAGGTCCTATGGTGACCGTCAACAGCAATGACAGTATTTTCTGGGAAGAGGCAGGAAATGGTGAAGCGTCAGTACGTTCCCGCCTCATCAGCGAAGAAGACATGGTGAAGCAAGCATCTGAATTTGCAGGAACGGTTCCGGTAAGACATCTACTCCCCTATTGGAAAACCAGTAACCGCTATCTCTTCAGTGGTGGTTCTGTAAATATGCGTGACGCAGCCGTATATGCCAAAGAAGAAAATTGGAGTAAAGCAGTAGAGCTCTGGAAGCAGACCTACGAAACAAAAAAAGGAAAACAGAAAATGTATGCAGCCTATAACACCGCTTTGGGCTACGAAATGCAAGACAGCATAGATACTGCCTTGGAATGGGCATTAAAAGCGCAAACCCTTGCCCGTGAGAAAAGCAAGACAGACAAAAAAGAGACAGGCGAAATACATGATGGAACCATCTCCTATTATATCTTTATCAGCATGTATGTAGACGAATTGGAGAAACGAAAAGAGGGAATGGCACGCCTGAACATGCAAATGAACAGATTTGATGATGATTTTTAGTCAAATGATGCAGAGATAACCGTTTTTTTTATACCTTTGAACAACCATTAAGAAAAGAAAGTTATTATGAAGCTCAGTCAATCGTCATTAGCACTCTTGGAGGACACTCTTAAAAAAGCAATCGGCAAATACACCTGCGGTTGCGAACAGACTATCGTTACAGACATTCATCTGCAACCGAATCAGAATTCGGGCGAACTGTCTATCTTTGATGATGAAGATGAAGAGCTTGCCAATACTTCCATTGAAGAATGGATGACATACGAGGGGGATGATTTCTACGAAAATGTAGAGCGTATCTTGTCCTCACTGCTCTGCAACATGAAAAATGAAGGAAAGTTCGACAAGCTGACTATTCTGAAACCATTCTCTTTTGTACTGGTGGATGATGATAGAGAAACAATAGCAGAACTGTTGCTGATGGATGATGATACTCTATTGGTCAATGAAGAGCTACTGAAAGGATTGGATGAGGAACTGGATTCTTTTCTGAAAGAGCTGCTGGAAAAATAATATTCCAAACAATCAGCCTATAAGGAAAAGAGACCTTCTTATAATAAATTAGCCCCTGCGATATAAAACGACCGCAGGGGCTAATTCTTTTTTACCTATACAATACCTAACGTATCTTAATTCCATAGAAAGAACTTGAGGTGGTAACAAAAAGCATATCCTTCTGCCTTCCACCAATTGCCAAGGAAATCGGGCGTTCTTCTATCTGAATACGTCTCTGCTCTTTACCAGATTTGTCATAGACAAATATTTCACCATCAGCAACATAAACATTCCCGTCAGCATCAGTCACATTACTGTATTGGCCATAAGGACATATTATTCCTTGTTCTGTCAAACGGCCATCCACACCAACAGAAAGTTGTACTGTCGTTTTATTCATCTCATTTACAATATAAACCGGTTCTGACTGACCGGGCACTGTAACAGTCAAAGCACAAGAACGCCCCAAATCATAGGTATCCGGAATAATTGTCACGCCATCCGGAGCGACAAAACTATACTCAGGCATACTGGCAACCACCTTGTCAAAGTCACCTCTCCAACGACTGGAAGGGTGAATGACTTTCTGTATATTCTTCATACTGGCTGTAACGACACGTGGCATAGGCTTCATCGTAGCATCCACGTTATCCGGATTAAAAGAATACCCCCAAGCACTCCAGCCACTGTTACCCCAACCACTGTACATCGGATTATCATCCGGCAAGCGCACTACCGTTTCCTGCTTGCCGTTCACCAGATAACCCGGCTGAGGGTCATAGCGGAAAATAACCAGTAGATTGTCTTGCGTATCAGTAGCCAATGTAAAAGGCTTCCAGGGATAATCGGCTATCAAAGTAATCTGCTCCGTGTCTGCCGACCATTTATAGATTTTCTTCAGACGGTTTTCACAGAAGTAGATATTTCCTTTACTGTCGGTAGTAGCTCCGGAGGCTAGTTCAAAACCGGTAGCCAGCTTCACTGGCTTGTCCATGACCGTGCAGGAAGGGCGAAGGCTCTTCTCGCTACCCGAAACAGTGAGACGGGCAAAGTCCCACGAATAAACGGGCAACTTCTTATTCATATCATATATAGGAAACTCTATGACTGGTAATATCTGCGTATAATTGTGCATATTACGGAAAGTGATATTCTTGCAATCCCATATGCGGAAACCTATCCTCTTCGGCATAAAGGCACGGATAACGCGATACATCCACACATTTACCATTTCGATATTTTGACAATTGGACATTTCTGCCATATAACAATCAGGCCCTTCACGACCTTCTTCCTCAAACTGGAAAGCATAAATTTTCCAGTTGGCCACATTATGGAAACGGGCTTCAGTACGGACATGATGCTCCAAAGACATGGCATAAATACGTCCCGGAGTCTTCGTTTCGCTAATATAAAGCCCACTGGCAGCATACGTACTGGCTGTCCAAACATCCTTAATTGTCCCGCCGCCATTGTTTGTAATCCACAAACTCCAATACTGGTTGTCCCAAGCCATATCCTTACCGGTTTCCATGACCGGAGAAGACGGGGAACTAATCCGACGCTCGTCCCTGCGGTAAGACGACTGTCCGGAAGCATTCGGAGCAGGTTTGCGCAAGGTACCGTGCCCGCCTACAAACTTCACATCATTCAAGTACGAGCGCTCACCCGCCATCCATTTACAGCCGACAGCACGGTAATTATACGCACCGGTATTAATACCTATGCCATTCAGCATGTCGTCGCCACCTTCGGAAGATTCAACCAAAGGCACAGGCACGCCGAAACCACTGAATGCAGGCTCGCTTTCCTTCAACAGAAATTGAGTCCCAAAAGGATGCAGCCCAATCAGCTTAGTACCGGGAGACAGCTTCAACGTTCTCGTCAGGCGATACCAACCCTGGGGCACATAGATGTTTTTATGCAAAGAGACAGCTTTCTCAAAAACTTCCGTATCATCAGTCTCGCCATCACCTTTTGCCCCTAAGTCTCGGATATTGACCCATGTCTCCATTGCCGGAAGAACCGGAAGGTCCTTGCCAAGTGTAACCGGCAGTTTTGCCACCGGCTCTATTTCACATATTTCCCTGAAAGAAGAAGCATCATTCAAATCCTGATACACCAGACCGTAAGTAAACTCCTTGACTCTGTACATTTTTGCTTTTCCGGCAACTTTCTTTCCACTTTGAGCATAGCCCACCAGTACGGGAACATTCCTGCAATCCACATTCACCAGATTCAATTGCGAAAAAGTATTTCCCTCTACGCTCACCCTGACACCGGCTTCCGAAATATTCTCCCACAACGAATTCTCCACATGAAGACGGTCTGCCAGATTCTCTGCCATTTCAAAGGCAACGGGCGTATTCTTCACATGCATATTGACGATGGCAAACCCCACCTCTTTTGAATAGACAGCCGCCTTTCTCTGCCCCTCAAAGTAAGTATCGACCATCATCATAGGCCATCCCGGAGAAGTCCTGGAGGAAATTATCCCATATTCACCGCCATAGAACCTGACGTCTTCCAGTTCATTGCCAACATCATACATGCCGGCTTTCCCCGAACCAATCCGAATGTCGCAATGATTGATAAATCCATGCTGGGCAAAATGCGCACGAATGGCGACGGCTTGAGGATTACCTTTGTCTATACGGAAATCTACATTGGACACCGCACTATAGAAAGTACCTGCACCGGCATCCGAAGGCTTCCTACCCTCTTGTGCCAGCCCTCCCGTAAACCATATCATATAATTTTGAGTAGTCTGGAAACCGGGTGTATCGGCTCCCAAATAAATCACCGGCCGTTTCTTCCCATAACCAATCAGCCGAATGGATGAGGGAATTTGAATCGTCTTGCTAATACGATAATTTCCTTCCGGCAGAAACAGTATCCCAAAGTTCTTTTCGCGCTTCACCTGATTGATTGCCTCTTGAAGTGCATCGGTCACGTCGGACTTTCCATCAGCCTTGAAGCCGTAATTCTCCGGGGTAAAGTAGAATGCTTCCGGATCGTCCGGTCTTTGCGTATAGGCGGAACCACCCTCTGCCGCCCACCCGGACGGCATATTACCGATAATCCAACAGACTATCAGCAGGTATCTCATTATTTGATAATTTCTCATTACACAGATTGTTTTAATATGGATTTTCCTTATTTAATACGTACACCAAAGAACTTGGAACGGCCTGTGACAAACAATGTATTGCCATCCTTACCGCCAAACTGTAATGTGGACGGACGTTCGGGAACACGAATCATCCCTTTCTTCTTGCCATCCTTATCAAATACATATATTTCTCCGTCAGCCACATACAAGTTCCCTTCCTTATCTACAGCAGAACCAAATTCGCCCTGCTCCACAAAATAGCTCAAGTTGGAGAGCGTGCCGTCATTGGTCACATCCATCTTCACCATTCTGCGGTCATATTCATCAGATGTATAGAAAGGCTTTCCCGGATAGGCTTCCAGCAGGGAAGAACTACGTGACAAGTCGAAATAATGAGGAATGATAGTTTTTCCATCCGGTGCCAGGAAGCACATTTCAGGAACATAGACCGACACCGCATTGAAATCGTGGAAGTCTCTCCAACGGTTAGAAGGATAAAGAGCCTTATACACGTTCTTCACTTGACCCATCGGAACACGCGGCAACAGTTTGATGGTCTCTTCCGGATTTTCCGGGTCAATGGAGTAGACTCTCATTGTATATGCGGAATTACCATATCCGCTGAAAGAAGTACCTTTTGTATCAGGCATTACCGGCATTTCCTCCGGCTTACCATTAATCAGATATCCCGGCTGCGCATCATATCTGAACAATACCAATAGATTATCTTCTGAATCAAAAGCCAGGTTGGAGGGTTTCCACGGGAAATCTGCCAGCAGCGACAAGCTATTTGTCTCTACCGACCACTTAAAGATACGACGCATCCGATGGTCGCAGAAGTAAATGTTACCTTTACTGTCGCGCGCAATGCCTTCGGCAAATTCCAAATCGGAAGCCAATTGGTTCACCTTACCTATTTCATTGCCTAACGATTGCTGATGAGGTTCTTTTCCGGTTACAATCAAGCGAGAAAGTTCCCACGGGCGGATGTCAATGTCTTTGTTGACATCGAACACTGCAATGTTATTCGTATATTTAATCTGAGAATAGTTATGCAGGTTCAGAAATGCGATGTTCTCGCAATTGCGGATACGTACAGAACTGTGATACGGTTCATTGACACGGATAACGCGGAACATATACAAGTTTGCAAAGGTCACATCTTTGCAGTCGTCCATCTCTATCGGTTGGCAATCGGTACTTTCGCGGCTCTCTTCCTCGGTTTGCATGCAATACACCTTCCAGTTGGACACCTTGCTGAAACGTACTTCATTTCTTACATGATGCTCGATGGACATGGCATAGATACGCCCCGGAGTAGAAGTATTGTTGGCATAGAAACCATTGGTGGCATATGTGCTTGCTGTCCAGATATCTTTAAAGGTGCCACCACCGTTGTTGGTCACCCACAGACTCCAATACTGGTTGTCCCAAGCAAGATCCATGCCCGAAGCCGCTACCGGATTATCGGGAGAACTGATACGAGCCGGTCTGTTCCACCGGCCACGTGGTTCCTCAACACCCGGTTTAGGTTTCCATAAACCGCCATGCCCGCCTACAAACTTCACGTCATTCATATAAGAATCTGCATTTGCCATCCACTTCACACCTACAGCACGATAGTTATAACCACCGGTATTGATACCAATGCCCATCAGCATATTTGCACCGCCTTCCGAAGATTCCACCATCGCTTTCGGACCGCCAAAACCACTGAATGCAGCAGTACTTTCGTCTAGCCGGAACTGAGTGCCAAAAGGATGCAGGCCTATCAACTTGGTATCGGGCTTCATCTTCAAAGTTTCGGTAATGCGATACCAGCCCTGGGGCACATAGATATTATCGTACTTGTCAATAGCCTCCTGGATGGCCTTCGTATCATCCGTTTCCCCATCTCCCTTTGCACCGAATTCGCGCAGATTTACCCATGTTGCCATTGCAGGCAGTGCAGGGATGTCCATCAGTTGGGCAACCGGCATCTTCTGTATCGGTTCAATATCAACCAACGTTTCATATTCCGGCATATCCACCATGTTATCCATCTGCAAGCCGTGGTCGTATGACTTTACCTTATAGATTTTATGAGCAACATGGGTGGCCGTATTGCTACGGGTATATTTCGCCAAGGTCGGTACATTCTTACAATATACATTGCGAAAGGTTATCTGATTGTTGCTGTTGTTCTCGTTGGTAATCACCACTGCCGGACCACTTACATTTTCAAAATAGCTGTTTTCCAAAAATAACTTGTCGCAATAATTAGGGTCAATATCAAATACAGCCGGAACATTCTTGGCATACAGATTCACCATTGCCAAACCGGACTCCTGACAACGAAGAGCAGCTACACGTTGTCCCTCAAAATAAGAGTCGACCATCATTACCGGCCATCCGGGAGAAGCTTTTGTCGTATAAATGCCATAATCTCCCCCGTAAAAAGCAACGTTTTCCAACTCATTGCCCACATCGAACAGACCAGCCTTGCCTTTACCTATGTATACGGCCACATAACTGATAAAACTGTGTTGGGCAAAGTGTGTGCGTAGCGCCACTGCATGCGGATTACCATCTTCTATGCGCAAGTTGATATTCGACATGGCACTGTAGAACGTACTGGCACCGGCATCACGGGGTTTCTCACCTTCCTTGACAACGGCTCCCGTAAACCAGAACATGTATTTAGCTTTTCCTTTATCATCAGCTACTTCCTCCTGAAAACCCGGAGAATTCTTAGCCAGAATAAATTCCGGGCGATTCTTTCCATAGCCAATCAAACGAATAGCCGTAGGAATATAAATGGTCTTGCTGATTTTATATTTACCTTCAGGGATAAAAAGGATTCCGAAATTCTTTTCTTTCTTCACTTGATTAATCGCTGCCTGCAAAGCATCCGATACATCCATCTTTCCATCCGCCTTTATAGGATAGTTCTCGGGAGTGAAATAAAAAGCTTCGGAGTCATTGGGTTTTAGAGGATAAATCGAATTCAATTGTACAGCATACAACTGAGTACATATCATCCCCAGCAAAATTAAAATAATCGTGTTCAATTTCTTCATGGTCTTATTTTTAATGTATGGATAAAAAAAGACGTTCTGCCGTCAAGCAGAACGTCTCCCTCTGCTATAAATTACAATTTTATAACTACTACCGGCGCATAATTATGCCGTACAGTGCCCACACCCGAAACATCAGCCAGAGCGCCAATACGGAAATAATAATTCTTGCTGTATTTCAAGACATCAGCATTTTGTCCCAGATCGATGGACAATGTATAAATATCAGCGCTATTTATAGCAGTACTCGGACTAAACACTTGCTTATCAGTCCCTCCATTCAACGTCAATTTCACATTGTTACCTACCCACATATCTGAAAAAGCAAACAACTGAATCTCTTTCAATTTCACTTCTTGTTTACCAGCTTCCAACGAGAATGTAGCAGTAATTACATTGCCATTCTTTTCTACTTTTGGACTTTTGACGCGAATATAAGGAATAACCTTGAAATCATACACATTATCCCCTGACTTAACAACAAAATCCTTCACTTCAAATGGATAAAAATTCCCATTTTCAAAACGAACATCATAAGTGGCAGCAAAAACCATATTGTTACGATATTCTCCGGTATTTGTGATATACCAGGTTTGATCCGTAGCATTAGTAAATCCATGCTCCCTCACTTTAATTGCATTACCGTTTTCCATATCAGAACCTACAAGTTCACCTGTCTGTTCGTCAAGGATAGAACCATGTATGGAAGCATCCGGTCCCTCATAATTATCAATTTCACAAGATGTCAATGCAAATAAGAAGCATGACACAAATAACAATATCTTTTTCATAACTTTCTACTTAATATTATTCAAATTAATGACCTGGATTCTGAACTAAACCATTCGTGGCAATATTAGGTATGCCCCTATAGTAGTTGATGTTCTGGAAAGTACGCCCTCCTCTTGTTTCGTCACCAAAGTAGTTCACCCTTGCAAAGACATATTTAGGCTCTGCACCACGCAAGTCAAGCATCGGCACCAAAGCTTTACGAATTCTATTATTGCTGAACTCAGTATGGAATTCCCTACGACGATTCATATCCCAAAAACGCTTTCCTTCAAACGCCATCTCCACACGACGTTCCTTCAAAACACTCTCTAATGTCAAAGATATCCGGTCGGTATGTCCGGCTCTACGTCGCAAAGCATTCAAATAGTTCTCAGCCAATTCCTTATCGCCAAATCCACTACCATTTTCCACAACAGCCTCAGCATAATTCAGGTAGACTTCTGCCAAACGCATATCAATATAAGAGGTAGTGGACGAAAGACGGTCGGGAGACATGCTCTCGCCCTCGGGCATATACTTACGAACTCCAAAACCTGTAGCAGTCCAATTAGCATCCTCACCACTGTTCACATTATTAAATCCAGAGAACATGGTTTCACCTTCGGCTCCTAAAGCATAATATGTTGTTCCATTTTTCTGAGTAGACTCGTTTGAATAAGCCACATAGCTATTATTGTCCTTAATAAATCCGCCCTGGATAATAATCTCAGTGCCGGCATAAGATGAACCCGGCACAACCACACTTGCCAACAGACGTGCATCCTTGTTGGCAAACGGTTCATACAAATCGTTATATTTAACAAAAGGTACCGACATCAAGGTGTTCACTACAGAAGCATTATTCATATTATGGAAATTAGCGATATAAGCATCTTCATTCCCATCCGTACGAGTTACAATCTTTGCACTTTTTCCCGTGCCGTCATCCGTATAATCTTCAAACAAATCAACGATTTCCAACATCGGATTGAAACGTCCATATTTCAGAGCGCCCGGATTGACTTGAGGAAGGATATTAAACTGAGCATAGCTATGTCCCTGATTAGTATTGGTTGTTCCATTAAGATACGCTTTACTGAAAATGATCTCTTCATTCTGGTCATTCAGGAACAAGGCCTGGAAGTTTGATGCAGCCTCCTTAACAGTAGCCGGAGCAGGCTTATAAAGAGATTTACCGGAATTCTCTATAAGGAACTTAGATGCTTCAATACATTCTTTATAGAATGCATCGGCATCGGCAGAAGTCATTCCACCCACCAGTTTCTGAGTGACAGCCTCACCAGCCAAAGGTGCCAGATTCCAATACTTGGCTACAGAAGCTGCATGAAGTGCAACTCTTGACTTCAACGCATAAGCTGCCCACTTGGTTACGCGATACAAATCCGAACCAGAAGTCGCATCGGGCAAGGTAGCAGCAGCAAGGGTACACTCATTCAATACAAATTTCCAAGTATCCAACTCTGTACTGCGGGGAACTGCCACAGCACCCGGTCCACCATCGGCATAATCATCGTCCTGCACTTTGTCAATCAGAGGAACGCCGCCATATCTTTTTACAAGCCCATAATACATATAAGCACGTGCAAAATGGGCTTCACCAGTCATACGATCCGCATCTGCAACAGAAATTGTTCCTGCTTCTTTGGCTTTTTCTACATTCTGCATAAAAATATTCACCTGACGAATATCTCCATAGGGCCAATAATTGAATCCTTCATAACCTATATCCACTCCTCCGTCACTACGGGTAGCTTCGTCGGTAAGAAATGCTAAATTAGTAGTTTCATTCACACCATCATAACCGCGTTGATTAAAACCAGCATTCGGACGATAATTAAAATCTTCCATAGGAATCATGGTATATATGTTTGCCAATAGTGCCTTTACACCACCTTCTGTCTCCAATAACTGATCGGGAGACACTTTATCCAGCGGTTCAAGTTCCAAGAAGGCATTACAACCGGACAATCCCATCAATGCACATAACGAGAATATCGATAAAATATTTTTTTTCATGGTATTTCAGAATTAAAAGTTTATGTTTAACCCAAAGTTATAAGTTCTCATCAACGGATATGCCAGGTTGGCTCCCCAATCCCTTTCCTCACGTTCGGGGTCAGCATCCTTCAAAGCCTTGTTACAGAACGTAAGCAGATTTGAACCATTGACAAAGATACGGGCACTGTTCAACCCGATTCTTTTCATAAATGATTTTGGCAGATTGTAACCGATCTCCATACTCTTCAAACGGAGATAAGTAGCTTGCGGAAGCCAAACGGAAATACCATAATTCCATCTACTACCATTATCCGAAGTATTAGAGAAATTGTGGCGTAATGCCGGATAATAACCGGCTACCCATTGTGTGGCAGGATTATACGGATCATCTGTTATATTTGCAGGATGCCAACGATCTACATATTTCGCAATTAAATAAGATTTATTTGTCTTGCCACCATATCCCCAAACATCATCATTGGCATATCCGATGGAGTAACCGGAAGCTCCTTGAAACAGCATATTGAGATCAAAATTCTTATAAGAAGCCGCCAAAGTCAACCCATACTGGATAGGAGGATTTGCACCGGTTGCCCAAAACTCCGGAACACGGTCACTGCTGTTAATTCTACCATCACCATTCAGGTCAAGCAATCTGTAACTACCCGGAAGCATCTTAGAGTTACCCAAGTTCCCACCAATCAAAGGAGCCGTTTCATACTGTTCCAAAGAAGTATATTGGCCATCGTATTTATACAACCACATCACATTACTGTTACGGTTTTCCTTTCCATTCAGCCATCTATCCATAGAACTGGTATATTCTGCATGTTCTACATGCAGACTTCTTTCACGGGCATACGTAAAATTAGCACTTACTGAATATGAGAAGTCCTTACCGATTTGTCCTCTGTGTCCCAATTCAATCTCAAAACCCCGGTTCCGGTTAGAATTCAGATTTTCCTTCGGGAAACTTGCACCAAATGTATCAGGAGCAGATTGTGCACGGTCGGCCAAAATGCCTTCATTCTTACGATTGAACCACTCGATAGTACCACTCAACTTACCGTTCCATAAGTCAAAATCCAGACCTACATTGGAAATAGAAGATGTAACCCAAGAAAGCCGGTCAGTCACTACACCAGGAGCTACCATACCCATAATCTGGCTGGCACCATCAAAAACATAACCATTAGAAGCCGAATTATAAGCAGATACATATTGGAAAGGATCACCGGCATCATATCCACTTTGTCCAAAAGAACCCCTGATTTTCAAATTAGTAATAAACGGCAAATTGTCCTTGATGAAACTTTCTTCCGAAAGTCGCCATCCGGCACTTACCGACGGGAAGAACGTCCAACGCTTAGAAGGAGCATAACGATAAGAACCATCATAACGCCCTACTACTTCCAACAAGTATTTACCGGCATAATCATAGTTCGCACGCATCAGATAGGCTGCTAAACGGCCAAAACTACGATACCCTGAATTGGTAGCTGTACCCGGACTTGCCTGATTCAAAATATCATTAGTAAATAACTCTGAATATTGCCGGGAACCGGATAATTCATCGCGTCGTGTACTGCTCAACTCTGCCACAGCTGTCACATTCAAATTGTGCTGATTGAAAGAACGCATATAATTAGCCTGCAACCTACCATAAATCTTCTGATATATTCTCATCGTATTGGAATAAGCATCAGTACTACCTCCCGTACCGGCAGGCGCATCTGTATAATAATCATACAACGGATAAGAACGATTTAAAGAAGAGTTGTTACGATTGTTACCGTCAAATGACCCCAAAAGACTCAATGCCAACCCTTTTACAAAAGGAACTTGCCAATTCAATTCCACATCGGCAGAATACGTCAGGCCTCTGTTCTTGCGATAACCGTCTATATCCGGATCAACCAACGCAAAAGGATTCTTGTTTTCAGGACCGATTGCAGACAAATGATTGGGATTATTAATCGTATGAGTACCGATACCACGGTCATTAACCATCAAAGTCTTAAAAGTCCACATAAAATCCTCTCTCGGCCTTTGGGTTTCATCCCAACGCCCGGACAGATTCACATTCAGTTTCAGCCCTTTCGTAAGCTCTGCAGTCAGGTTACTTCTCAGATTATATCTATGATAGTATTGGATACCACTCTTCAGCAAACCATTATCGCCATTATAGCCGAAGCTCACATAATATTTCACCTTATCCGTTCCGCCTCTCACAGAAACAGTATGCGATTGCTGGAACGCCAGTTTATTCATAAACATGTCAATCCAGTTATTGTCTGTATAACCCTTAGCCCCGGTTCTATACAGTTCCAGAATATCGTCAGTGTATTCAGGGGCAGCCTGGTCATTACGTGCCCTTTCATTGGCCAACATGCGATAAGTATAAGCATCTACCGTTTCTTCCATACCCGTGGCATTCTTCATACCGAACAATGCCGAGTAAGATACTCTGGTCTTTTCGGCCACACCTTTTTTGGTAGTAACAATGATTACGCCATTAGCCGCATTCATACCATAAATAGCGGCAGAAGCATCTTTCAAAATAGAGATACTTTCTATATCCTCAGAATTCAGCTGTGCAAGTTCTTCAGTACCTTCACGCGTGATACCATCAATTACCACCAACGGGTCACCATAACCGCGAATGCTCACCATATTGTCGAAAGTTCCCGGCTCTCCGGTTTTCTGGCGAATCAATAGTCCCGGCATCTTACCTTGAATATTGCTAATCAGATTCTCGGTCTTGGTCGTAGCTATTTCATCAGCACCAATGGCTGCAATGGCACCGGTCAGTGATTCTTTCTTCTGTACACCATATCCTACAACAACCACTTCATCCAATATCTCAGCATCTTCTACCAAAACTATCTTGAACGAATTTCGGCCTGCAACCTTTATGTTTTGTGTCTTATAACCTACATAGCTTATTATAAGAGTAGCATCAGAGCCCACATTGGTCAGAATGAAATTACCGTCAATGTCTGTTATGACACCGTTGGTAGTTCCCTGCACCAAGATACTGGCACCAATCACCGGTTCACCGGTTGCATCGACCACAGAACCTTTCACTGTCGCAGCCTGTAAGGTTGCCTGTATCCCATCAGCTCCTATAGCTTTATCATAAAGGATTATATTACGGTCCAATACCTTATAGCCTATATTGGTTCCTTTGAACACATCGTTCAGAACCTTGAATATGGTTTTGTTATTTGCCCGGACTGATACACGGCGCTTAACATCAATCTGCTTGTTGTTGTAGAAGAAAACGAATTCAGTACCCTGTTCCAATTCTGTCAGTACTTCATCAACAGTCTTGTTCTCAAGAGCAATGTTTACCATTGTCTTTTGAGCATAACCTTCATTGGCAAAAGTCATACCAACCAAACAAAACAACATAAATAATGTGCATCTCATAGCAAGAGGAATTTTTTTCATGCATCTCATCAGGACACTTTTTGCCCTAAATGATTGGATACAATAGTGTTTTTTCATAATTTTGTATTGATTTCTAGTGAAAAAATAAAGTTACTTTATCTGTCGCCAAACAGATATTTAAAAGTTACTGTGTTTCATGCAGGAAAATGCGCCAACATTTTCCTGCATGTTTTTCTAAACGGACTTGTGTTTCATCATACTACTTTTTAAAGGGTTAATAAACTTCTATTACCTGTCTCTCGGCATCCACATCACCATCTTCAACAAACTTGAAATGAATATTCGAGGATATTCGGAAGTGCTCCAATATTCGCTCCAAACGTTGTTTGGTAAATGTAGCCGTAAAGGAATTCTGCTTCAATGAAGCCTTTTTCAGAATGAATTCCACATTATATCTTTTGCTCAAACTCTTCAATATATCTTCAAACGGAGTGTTCCTGAAAATCAAACGTCCGTCCTTCCAACATGTTTCCACGTCTACATTGACTTCTTTCACAACGACCTTTTCCCGCACTATATCATAAATAACCTTTTGCCCCGGTATCATCATTACATTATTTCTCCTGCCGTTATTCACATAGGAGAAACTGACTTTACCCGAAACCAAAGTGGTCTGTACCGTCCTGCTCCCTTTGTAAGCCTCTACGTTGAACTCCGTTCCATGTACCACTATCTTGGAATTGTTCAGCGTGCCGACAATGAACTTCTTTTCATCTTTTGCGACAGAAAAGAATGCTTCACCCACCAACTTCACTTCCCTTTTATCATCGGCAAATCGGGAAGGATAGCGCAACGACGACGACGAGTTCAGAACGACTTCCGTTCCATCCGGCAATTCGACAGAAGTAGTCATTCCCGGATTTGTCCTGACTTCCATCATATGTATCTCTTCTTTATCCTTGTCCCAATAAAGGATAGACCACGATACCATCAAAGGGATGAATAAAATGGCGGCCGCCCGTTGCATCCCTCTAAATAATACCTGATACCTATTGACCTTTTTCTGTTTCATCTTACGATGTACATCCTCCAAGGCCTTCTTTACATCCAGCCTGGATGAAATCTGCGCCATGTCCGCCGCCAGACCGAGTGTCTGAACCTGGCGGGCTGTCCTGCGGTTCTCTTCCGATGCTTCCAGCCACTCCTTTACCAGAGCAGTTTCATCCTCCGTTGTCTCTCCTTCATAATACCTGAGAAGCAGGTTCTCCATTCCCTCTCTTTTTACCATAATTTTTATTGCTAGCTTTAATCTAAAGACAAACGGGTGAAAAGAACTCCTAAACAAAAAGCTAAAAATATTTTATATACTTAGATTATAATAGGAAAAAAAGCTATTTTTGCCCAACAATAATGAACCCCCACCCTATGAGAAACATACCATTAGAAGATACATCTTTATTATCCGCCATACAAAAAGGAGATAGAAGTGCTTTTGATGTGTTATTTCAAAAGTACTATTCAGTGCTCTGCACCTACTGCTATCGTTTTGTCCGGTTGGAAGATGCAGAAGAGATTGTTCAGGACGTCATGCTATGGCTTTGGGAAAACCGCGAAAGACCCGTTATCGAATATTCGCTCAAGCAATATCTGTTCAAGGCTGTCTACCATCGTTGCATGACCCGGATTGCCCAAAATGAAGTGAAGCAACGGGCAGACACCGCTTACTATGAACGAATGTTCGCCATGCTGCAGGAGGTGGATATCTATCAAATCAACGAATTAAGCAAGCATATACAAAGGGCCATCAACGAACTGCCGCCTACTTATAGGGAAGCTTTCATCATGCATCGTTTCCAGAATCTGAGTTACAAGGAAGCTGCCGAACTACTCAACGTTTCCCCAAAAACGGTAGACTACCGCATTCAGCAGGCTTTGAAGATTTTAAGGGTCAAGCTGAAAGATTATCTGCCACTGATATTGATGCACCTGCTCACCTCGCATTAAGACCATACATAAGCGGAACGTCCCCTATACCTTGTCGGCTACACACCGGGACTTAGCCCTAAAGAGTATAGGACTGAGAGGTCAAAACATCCGAATGTTTTACCCCAATACATGGGGATGTTTTCACCCAAAACACCCGGATGTATTACCCAAAACACCCGGATGTATTACCCAAAAACATCCGGGTGTTTTAATGGAAAGGATGCGGATGTTATGACCTCTCAGTATACGGGTCAGACCGGTTCAGTCCTGATGGGAGAGGCACTAAGTCCCTATACATCCCGTATTCATTAATTATTCTAAAAAAAGTTAGGGAAAACTCCGAGCCACCGGTCATATAAGCAAGAAGTAACCCTATTATTATCATAACCTCAAAATGCACGCAATGAGAAAACTGATTATCCTATTGTCGGCGCTGGTGTACGTCATCCATGCACAAGCGCAATTTTCAGTGACAGCCCATCAGGAAGGATGGAACAATATCCCTCCACAAGTACAAAAACCGGGATTTTCCTTTCAGCAATCCGTACTTGCCAATATGGACGGGGACGATGCCCTTGAAGAAGTAATGCTTTTCGGACGTGACAACGGGCACTACCCCACTTTCGACCTTTTCAAGGCCTACTATGCAATCGTAGACAACTATACCAAAGAAATACAATACATTTCCGACGAGATTTATGTCACCGACAAGTACAATCTCCTTGTAGAAGACCGCAACAAGGACGGCATCTCCGAGCTCTACATATCCTACTTCAAAGACGGAAAGTTCAGCGTAGACGAACAAGGTTACAATCTGCGCACCACACGCTGCTACGACCGTATAGAATGGAACCCTACTGGCAAAAACTTTAAATCTTCCGGAAAATGAAAACAAGACTGACACTTATCCTGGTACTCCTTATTTATATAGGAGCTGCCTCGCACACACACGCACAGCAAAAGAAAGTAATCAAAACCATGATGATAGCCGGGCAGGACGGCAGCCATTACTGGCAAGGCGCCTGCGAAGCCATGAAGCAGATATTGGAAAACAGCGGAATGTTCAAAGTGGACTTTGCCTTTACACCCGACTTTGGTGGAGACATCGCCACCTTCAAACCCGATTTCCACCAATATGATTTAATCGTCATCAACTACGGCGGAGCTACATGGACAGAACCCGTACGCAAGAATTTCGAGAAATACGTTGCCGATGGAGGCGGTGTGGTAGTGATACATTCTTCCGTCGTCCCGATGGCCGACTGGAAAGAATACAACGAGATAATAGGCATGGGGGCATGGGACGGACGAAACGAAAAGGACGGTCCGTATCTGTACTGGAAAGACGGACAATACGTCTACGACTACTCTCCGGGGTATGCCGGCTACCACGGCTTGCAGCACGAAACCGTCATAGAACACCGCGCCCCCCATCATCCTATCCTGCAAGGATTGCCTCCTCAATGGAAACACTTCAAGGACGAGATATATACCCGCCTACGCGGTCCGGTAAGAAACATGGAAATATTGGCAACCGCCTACGAACGCGGACGGCATGAACCGTTGATGTGGACAGTAAGCTACGGAAAAGGGCGCATATTCGTCGACCTCCTGGGGCACTGCGGCAACGACCCGAACATGACTTACTCCATGCGCTGCACCGGTTTCCAGGTGACTTTACTCCGGGGATGCGAATGGGCTGCCACCGGCGCCGTCACCCAAGAAGTTCCCGCAGATTTCCCACTGAAGGATACTTATACATTACGTCCGGAGTTCAAGGCTCCTTTTCATGCTTACCCTGAAACCAAACACTGAATACCATGAAATACATCATCCGAACACTGCTGCATGCAGGCACAAGCACAAGCTCCGTGGAAACCCGATACGGAACTGGAGAAACAATTACAGCAAAGCAATCATGTGCACCGCATAATGAAAGCTAATCCCGCACACGCCGGACTGACGCGGTGGGAAAAGAAAGAGGTATTGAAAAGCAGGGGACTCCCCCTGGCCGAAGATTTCGGCGCTCTGCGCCACACCGGACCCGGAACCATACATGTAGACCGTAAAGTCACTGTCTCAGGCAAAGGAAGTGTCCGTCTGGACACTCCTGCCTCCTTGGGCAAGAAGAATCCAACAAACCGGAATTACGCCACCCCGGAGATTATCCGTCCCCTCGACCGGGAAGACTTGCGGGAATACAACCGCTTTTCCGTTTGGGTATATGTGGATGCACCGGGCGTTTATCTGACCTTTGCCGGATTCACCCTATACAATGAAGGGGAGAAAATCATGCCGACTCCCGGACGCTTTGAAGGACAACACTTCGAGACTGTCTATCCCAACAAATGGCAGCACATCATATGGGAAATACCGGACCTATACCGTGATTGTGTCACAGGCTTTTCGGTAAACATCATGCTGGCAGGTGCTCCTGCAGGAGCCAGCGAACACATGAGCCTATACATAGACGACATGCGCATCGAAAAGGTAGAAGCGGAAAACAGCCGGGGATTCGACCTGCGAAAAGATGCAATGGCCTACTGCCACAGCGGATACAAGCCGGGAGCACGCAAGCAGGCTTTGGTGCAGCACATGCCGGAAAGGGCTTTCAGCCTGCACGATGCCGCCACGGGACAAACCGTTTATCAAGGTACGGCCAGTCCTCTGAATCAGGACAAGAAGCTGGACAAAGGATTTCTTGTACTGGACTTCAGCAGTTTCAATACGCCCGGACAATACTTCCTCTCCATCGGTGATGTACAATCAAAGCCTTTCCCCATCGGAAATGATGCCTACCTGTCTACCGCCTGGCACACGCTGAACTTCTTCTTTTCCGAACGTTGCGGTTTCGACCAGCCCGGCATTCATCAGGAATGCCATCAGGATGTATTCGCCTATCATCCCGACGGACGGAGCATGAGCATTGCCGGAGGATGGCACGATGCAGCCGACCTGACTCAAGGAACGGGAAATACAGCCGAATCGTGCATCGCCCTCCTCGAAATGGCCGGTGCCGTACAAGGCAAAGACAGTATCTTCTACGAACGCCTGCTGGAAGAGGCACGCTGGGGAGTGAACTGGATTCTGCGTACCCGCTTCGGTGACGGCTACCGACTGGGTGGACTGATTATCGGCATTTGGACAAAGAATATCCGTGGTGACAAAGACGACATGCAGACAGAAGCACGAAATACGCCTACGGACAATCTGAAAGCCGCTTCCAGTTGCGCACTCGCCGCCCCTCATTTTGAAAAGAAAGACCCAGTGTTTGCACGGTGGTGCCGGAACAGTGCCATTGAGGACTTCCAATTCGCCATCGACCTGCTGGATACGCAAAGGACGGAACAGAACGAAACCGAACTTTATGCCCTTGCCACCGTCACAGCCATGCGTTTGTACCGCCTTACACAAGATGTTTACTATCTGGACTGGGCAACCCGGCTGGCACGTACCGTCATGGCGGGCCAACAGTTGGAAAAGCGTACCGACTGGAAAATCCCCCTACGAGGTTTCTTCTATGAATCTTCCCGGAAAAAACGTATTCTGGCCTATTATCACCAAAGCCAAGAGCACTTGATGGCCGAAGGACTCTCGATGCTACTGACAGATGCCCCTACCCATCCGGACGTCCCGTTGTGGAAGGCATCCTGTGAAGCCTATGCAGACTATCTACGCGGGATTTCACAACTGATTGAGCCGTACGGCATACTGCCAAGCGCCGTATACGAGGTGGATAATACCGATTATAAGAATCTGTACCACGAAGGAGAGCAGGTAGGGCTTCCCAGCCTGGAAGAATACAATGCACAAGTGCGCAACGGCATCCCTCTCTCGAAGGATTTCTATCTGCGCCGTTTCCCCGTCGCCTATCAGTTCAGGGGATTCCACGCTGTTGTCATGGGCAAAGCCAAAGCTGCCTTTATTCTTGCACGCCTATTCAACGACAAAGCGTTAAGGGATATTGCAACCCGCCAGGTAGAGTATATATTGGGCTACAACCCGTTTGCCATGAGTACCGTTTATGGAGACGGATATGACTACCCGCCACTTTACGGAGCCTATGCCGGAGATGTGGTGGGAGCTGTACCCGTAGGAATCGAAACATTCGAAAATGAGGACGAACCCTACTTCCCGATGCAAAATAACTGCACTTACAAGGAAATCTGGACACACACCACCGCACGCCTAATGTGGTGTGTAGTAGAACTGTTCAAATAAACAGTTCATTATACCGCTAAAAAAAGCTCCGGAGTTGAAGGTTCCGGAGCTTTTTCTCTGTTTTTATGTGACGGACAGTTATGCCTTTTTCAATGCTGCAATACTTTCCTTGAGAGATTTGATGATACTTTCAGCATCTGCCTGCTTCTTGCGTTCCATCTCAAGAACGGCGGCAGGAGCATTATTCACAAACTTCTCGTTACCCAGCTTCTTCAGCACACCCTGCAAGAATCCTTCCTTATGCTTCAGTCCGGCCTCCATACGGGCTATCTCGGCTTCCACGTCAATCATATTACCCAAAGGTACGGCATATTCCGTAGTACCTACCATGAAGGAAGCAGCACCGTCGGCCTTGTTCTCCACTATATTGATGGAGGAAAGGTTACACATTTTCATGATAACCGCGTTGAATGCCACAACCGGATTCTCACCGATAACCTGCAACTCAAGTGCCTCTTTTGGGGCGATGTTCTTCTGCAAACGGATGGAACGGATATTGCTGATAACCTCTTTCACCACTTCAAACTCCCGGATGATATCCTCATCTACCAATGCCGACATTGACAACGGGCTTACCATCAAGCTCTCACCGTCTGTACGGTCGCAAAGATGCTGCCACAACTCCTCTGTAATAAATGGCATGAACGGATGGAGCAGATGCAACAAGTTATCAAAGAAACCGATAGTTGCTTCATACACTTTCCGGTTGATGGGCTGGCCGTATGCCGGTTTAATCATTTCCAGATACCAGGAAGAGAATTCGTCCCAGAACAGTTTGTAAACAGCCATCAGCGCTTCACTCAAACGGTACTTGCTGAACAAATCAGCCACTTCGGCAGCCACTTCATTCTGCTTGGCCTCAAACCAGCGTATTGCCAGTTCTGAAGCTTCCGGTACCGGAACTTCCGCACTGACTTCCCAACCTTTAATCAGACGGAAAGCGTTCCATATCTTATTATTGAAGTTACGTCCTTGCTCACACAGTGCATCGTCAAAGAGGATGTCATTGCCAGCAGGAGCTGAAAGCATCATGCCCATACGTACACCATCGGCACCGTATTTCTCAATCAAATCCAGCGGGTCGGGAGAATTACCCAACGACTTGGACATCTTACGTCCCAGCTTGTCACGGACAATACCCGTAAAATAAACATTCTGGAACGGCATCTTACCTTCATATTCATAGCCTGCCATAATCATACGGGCTACCCAGAAGAAGATAATGTCCGGACCGGTCACCAAGTCGCTGGTAGGATAATAGTAGTTTATCTCCTCGTTACCCGGATTGTTGATACCGTCAAACAAAGAGATGGGCCACAACCAGGAGGAGAACCAAGTATCCAGGCAGTCCTCATCCTGACGAAGGTCTTCCAGTTTAAGGTCTGCATTACCCGTTTTCTCTTTTGCCAATGCCAAGGCTTCTTCGGGAGTGGCAGCCACTACATAACCACCTTCCGGCAAAAAATAAGCAGGAATGCGATGCCCCCACCACAACTGGCGGCTGATACACCAGTCCTTGATATTTTCCAACCAGTTCTTGTACGTATTCTTATATTTGGCAGGATAGAACTTCAACTCATCATTCATCACCGGCGGCAAAGCCATGTCGGCAAAGTGCTGCATCTTCAGGAACCATTGCATGGAAAGCTTCGGTTCGATGGACACGTTGGTACGTTCGGAGAAACCTACCTTGTTGGTATAGGCTTCCACTTTCTCCAACAGACCGGCAGCAGCCAGGTCCTTCTCAATCTGCTCGCGCACATCGAAACGGTCCATACCGATATACAAGCCGGCAGCTTCACTAAGCGTTCCGTTATCATTGAAGATGTCGATGCTCGGCAGATTGTACTTCTCACCCAGCATGTAGTCGTTCACATCGTGGGCAGGAGTTACCTTCAGACAACCGGTACCGAACTCTATATCTACGTAATCGTCCTCGATAACCGGAATAACACGTCCTACCAACGGAACAATCACCTTCTTACCCTTCAACCAGGTATTCTTGGGGTCATTCGGATTGATGCACATGGCTGTATCTCCCATGATGGTTTCAGGGCGGGTGGTAGCAACCACTGCATAACGTCCTTCGGGGTCACCTTCTACCATATACTTCAGATAGTACAGCTTGCTGTGCTCTTCCTTATAGATTACTTCCTCATCACTAAGGGCGGTCAGTGCTTTCGGGTCCCAGTTCACCATACGGACACCGCGGTAAATCAGACCTTTGTTATACAAGTCGACAAAGACCTTGAGCACGCTTTCACTGCGTTTCTCGTCCATAGTGAAAGCCGTACGGTCCCAATCGCAGGAAGCGCCCAGCTTGCGGAGCTGCTTCAAGATGATGCCACCGTGTTCATCGGTCCATTCCCAGGCGTGCTTCAAAAACTCGTCGCGGGTAAGGTCTGTCTTCTTGATGCCTTGTGCGGCAAGCTTGTTCACCACCTTGGCCTCGGTAGCAATGGAAGCATGGTCGGTTCCCGGCACCCAGCAGGCATTCTTGCCTTCCATGCGGGCACGGCGTACCAGAATATCTTGTATGGTATTATTAAGCATGTGTCCCATGTGCAACACACCGGTGACGTTTGGAGGCGGAATGACGACGGTGTAAGGCTCACGACCATCGGGTTTCGAACTGAATAATTTGTGGTCCAACCAATACTGGTACCACTTTCCCTCCACGTCAGCGGGATTGTACTTACTTGCTAATTCCATGTTTTTAAATCTCTATAATTAATTTATTGCGAATAACGGGCGCAAAATTAATGAATTAAAATTTAAATATATATTTTTGTCCCTACAAAACAGTATATAAAATGAGGGGGAAGCTAAAAATCCGATATATCATATTAATTGTATTACTGTCTGTCGTATGGGCAACGCAGCTCATTCCAAGCTTGGGAGAAGTGTATGCACAGTCCGTATATCCGGTAATTTCCCATATCCTGTCCTCCTTTTCAAAACTCATACCTTTTGCCGTAGGCGACTTGTTCATTTTCCTCAGCATCATCGGGCTCCTCTTCAATCCCATCAGGGCACGCTATATCCAGAAGAAGAAGTGGAAACAGATTCTGCTGAACGAAATGGAATACTTGCTGTGGATATATGCATGGTTCTATCTGGCATGGGGACTGAACTACTCACAGAAAGATTTCTATGGCAGGACAAACATTCCTTATACTGCCTATACTCCCGAAATCTTTCAGTCATTTGTAGACAACTATATAGACAAGCTGAATGCTTCCTATACAGATGTCACCTCCATTGACGAACCATTGGTCTGCCGGGAAAGCGTACACGGATACAACCAAATCAGCGATACGCTGGGGATACATCGCCCTCCCCACTCCTCTCCGCGCGTGAAGACCATGCTTTTCACTCCGTTCATTTCCATGGTCGGTGTTACGGGAAGCATGGGACCTTTCTTCTGCGAATTCACGCTGAACGGCGATTTGCTTCCACCACAATATCCTGCTACTTATGCCCACGAGCTGGCACACTTTTTAGGCATCACCAGCGAGGCAGAAGCCAACTTCTACGCTTACCAGGTCTGCACCCGTTCGCAGGTGAAAGAGATTCGTTTCAGTGGGTATTTCTCCGTACTCCCACATGTGCTGGGCAATGCCCGCCGACTGATGAGCGAAGAAGAATACGCAGAACTTTTCAACCGGATACGTCCTGAAATCATAGAACTGGCCCAAAAGAACCAGCAATACTGGATGGAGAAATACAGTCCGCTCATCGGAGACATCCAGAACTTTATCTACGACTTGTACCTTAAAGGAAACAAGATTCAAAGCGGACGCAAGAACTATTCGGAAGTAATAGGCTTGCTTATCTCATACGAAGAATGGAAAAACTAAATTTCAAAATCATGCATACAAGAAAAGAACAGATGGAAGCCTTCGGCCGCTTCCTCGACATACTCGACGAGCTGCGCGAGAAATGTCCCTGGGACCGCAAGCAGACCAACGAAAGCCTGCGCCCCAATACCATCGAAGAGACTTATGAACTTTGTGACGCCCTGATACGCGATGACAAGAATGACATCTGCAAAGAGCTGGGCGATGTGCTGCTGCATGTGGCTTTTTATGCAAAGATAGGCTCCGAAACCGGTGATTTCGATATGAAAGACGTATGCGACCGTCTTTGTGAGAAACTTATTTTCCGCCATCCCCATGTCTTCGGCGATGTAAAGGCCGAAACCGCAGGCCAGGTTTCTGAAAACTGGGAACAGCTAAAATTGAAGGAAAAAGATGGGAACAAAACAGTGCTGAGCGGTGTACCCGCTGCCCTACCCTCGCTCATCAAGGCCTACCGCATCCAGGACAAGGCACGCAATGTAGGATTCGACTGGGAGGAACGCGAGCAAGTGTGGGATAAGGTAAAAGAAGAAATCCAAGAATTCCAGGCTGAAGTCGCCCACATGGATAAAGAAAAGGCTGAAGCTGAATTCGGCGATGTCATGTTCAGCCTCATCAACGCTGCCCGCCTCTACAAAATCAATCCGGACAATGCGCTGGAACAGACCAACCAGAAGTTCATCAACCGCTTCAACTATGTAGAAGCGCACAGCATCAAGGAGGGCAAAAACCTCCATGACATGACGCTGGAGGAGATGGATAAGCTATGGAACGAAGCGAAAGCATTGGAAAAAGAAAGCAAACAAGATGATTCCTCTAAAGGTCAGGTTTAGCTGGCTAAAGCAAAGGTTTAGGGAACTAAAGTAGAGGTTTAGCCAGGCTAAAGCGAGGTATCTATCATTAACAAAAGAAGGTTGCTCACATCATTGTGGCAACCTTCCTTATTTGTATTCATTCACTATTCATCTTTTTCCTTGTGTTTTTCGTGGAGAAGCATCCCCCTTTTTATGCATGCCTTTCAGTAATTCACGGTGGAAACGCATTTCAGCCCTTTGCACCAGATAAATCTTTTTACAAGGCAATATTTTCTTGAACTTATCAAAGTAGGTCTTGTCCAACCGGTCAGAAGCGATACGGGCATCATATACACCTTCCATAATTTCCTCATACTGGGCTTCGGTTGTTTTTTCATCTTTCCCTTGTCGAAGCAACTTCCAAGCCTCGTCATTTAGCTGCTTTTTCCGGTCCTGCAATTCAAAATACAATGGGAAGAACTTGGCTGCCTCCTCACTCGTCAGTCCGGCTTTCTCCGTTATAAACGCTTTTTGTTTGGCACGAAACTCTTCAGGTGACAGATGCTGGTCACATCCATCGCTAGCCCAAAGCAGAGGCATAATGCCACATATCATAACCAATAAAACAATTAGTTTCTTCATTTTTAAATAGTTGAGTGTTGTTACCTTATTCTGCATCAGAGTCTGCCAAATAAACATACAATGAATAATCATCCAGCATGGAATTCTCTACAGCCATATTAATATATTCCATTTCTGTTTCCGTATCATCAGCAGCCATACGCTCTACAGATGGAGTATGCTCCGAAGAAGCTACACGGATAATCAATGCCGCACCTATAAACATGGCGGTCATATACAACCAAGGCCTTACCTTCTGCCACATTGTAGGCTCTGTCTGCACAGCAATGAGTTTCTCTTTTTCGGGAAGCCGGTTCATTACCTCTGAAGTAAGATTCTCAAAGTAGCCTTCAGGAACGCGGAAAGGATTTTCCGTCCCTATCTTTTTCTGTATTTTATCTTCTTCTTTCATAAGCTTTCTCCTTTCTGTTTAATTAGACATTGTTTTGTGGCAAAGGTTTAATACTCCTCACCCAAAAACTTTTCTATTTTCTTCACGGCATGGTGATAGGAAGCCTTCAAGGCACCTACGGAAGTACCAAATATATCGGACATCTCTTCGTATTTCATTTCCTGGTAATACTTCAGATTAAACACCATACGTTGTTTTTCCGGCAAGGCAAGCAAGGCTTTTTGCAAAGCCATCTCTGCTTTATCACCGGAGAAGTAAGGATCACTTTCAAGCTTTTGAAGTGCATCTGCCTCGGGGTCATCCAAAGAGACTGTGGAAGCAGCCCGTTGTTTGTTCAGAAAAGTGAGGCATTCATTCAAGGCTATGCGATAGAGCCAGGTAGAGAGTTTAGCCTCTGCCCTGAAATAATCTATATTAATCCATGCTTTAATGAAAGTATTCTGAAGTAAATCATTGGCATCTTCATGAGAGAGGACCATACGACGAATCTGCCAATACAACTGCTCGCTATATTGGGTAACAATCATCTCAAATCCCCGCTTTTGTGTGCTTTCTTCTTGTAGAAGAGCCAACACTTCGCGTTCATTATAGGAAGGAGTCATAAATTTCTATTCGCATTTGTTGTTTTAGACTGCCAAAGATACGAAAAGTTTAATTCATACCGATACACAAAGTGTTTCTTTGGCAAGCTGAGTATCCGGAAAAATAGCGGATGCTTCTTGAAGCAAGACATTTTCATCTTCGTATCGTGCCGAAAAATGTCCTATCAACAACTTCTTCACCTCAGCCCTCCTGGCTATTTCGGCCGCTTGTGCAGCAGTTGTATGAAATGTTTCTTTGGCACGTGGCGCATCCTCATTCGCAAATGTCGCCTCATGAAAAAGTAAATCAACCCCTTTTATCTGCTCCACGATAGAAGGAAGATAGATGGTATCCGAGCAATAGGCATAACTGCGGGACGGAGCAGAAGGGCGGGTCAACAAGTTGTTGGAAACAGTTTTTCCCTCCGATGTCACGTAATCGGCCCCATTCTTTATACGATTCAATTCGTATACCGGCACTTGGTAGAAATCGACCATTTCACGGATAATATGGTTAGGACACCGCTTTTCTGCAAACAAAAAACCACAACACGGCATACGATGACGCAAAGGAATGGTAGTAACCGTCAACGAACGGTCTTCATAAATCAGCATCGGTTCTTTCGTATCAAACTCATGGAAAAGGACCTTGTACGTCATCTGCCTATTAAAAAAATCCAGCATAGGTGTCAGTAATGTTTCCAGCCCTTTGGGAGAATGGATATGCAACTCTGCTGTACGTCCTAAAAGGTTAAGTGTAGAAATCAGTCCTAATAAGCCAAAACAATGGTCTCCATGCAAGTGAGAGATAAAAATATGATTCAAACGTGAAAACTTCAGATGTGATTTACGGAACTGCAACTGCGCCCCTTCCCCACAATCAATCATAAACAACTTGTCGCGCACGTTCACAATTTGAGACGTAGGGAAATGACGCGTTGTGGGTAAAGCGGAACCACAACCAAGAATATGTAACTCAAATTTTTCCATTCCAAACCTTCCGAACTGATTTCTACTCCTTGATTTATAGAAGAGCCTTTATCTCTGAAACTCCAAAAGATATTTCAAAAGTTTCTCCGGATTTATTCCCTTTATACAGATAGCCCACCCCTTTATCACACTTCACACATACTTCCAAGAACATGCGCAAGGCTGGATCGGAGGAGTTCAAAGAGTTCTTCACATTTGCCTTCATCTGTTCGGCATTTTCCTTCAAAGCAGACATCTGTACTACAGATTCGTCAATCGTATAATGATAAAGCACCTTATCCGACTCGATTGTCAGTTTATTGAGCATAGTGGCTTCATCCACCTGCATCGGGCACGATACGTTGGTCATCTTCACTTGCTCTTCCAGTTTCTTCTTATCACTGCTTTCAGCAGTTGAACCGCCATTCAATATATCTTTCAAGTCCTGAGTAGTCAGATAACATTCCACTTCGTTACCGGATGTCTTTCCTTTATATATGAACTTTATACCGGAATCAGTACCGACAACCAAATCCAGCATCTCTTTAATGGACCCTTGTGGATTACCGAACATAACAGTCACAGCAGACTTCATTGCATCAGGATTCTCTTTCAAAGCGTCTATATTGAGGAAACTTTCATTCATAAGCAGTACATATACCACATCCGACCCATCAAAAGTAATACTGGATATTTCGCCGGAAGCTCCCATATCCATGGGACATTGTTTGTTGGCAGCTGCGATAGCCAGCTTGAGTTTGGACTTCTGGCCGCATGCGGTTAGTAACATCAGCGACAGGCAAGTGAACAACACCATCTTCCCTGCATTTTTGAACATGTTTTTCATAATAAATGAAAATTAAATTATTGAATATTTCTATGATTGCAAAAGTAACCACCCTGCAAAGATAAACATTTATGGAAAAACCATCCTTAATTCCATAAAATTCTATTGACAAATCATAAAAAAGAAGGGCACTTGTTTGCGCAAGTACCCTTCCTTCATTTATAGAACGGAGTAATTATTTCTTTCCAGCTTCCATCTGTTCCTTCAAGGCAGCCAAAGCGTCGATGTCACCCAGAGTAGTAGATGCAGCCTGGTTTTGGATAGCAGGAGCAACGTCTTCTCTCTTACCGGTTGACTTCTTAGTAGCAGCCTTCTTTTCAGCTCTTTCTTCTGCCTTTGCAGCATCTTCGAAGATACGGCTGTGAGAAAGGATGATACGCTTAGCGTCCTTGTTGAACTCAATTACCTTGAATTCAAGCTTCTCGTCCAACTGAGCTTGTGAGCCGTCTTCCTTAACGAGGTGCTTCGGAGTAGCGAAACCTTCTACACCATAAGGCAGAGCAACTACAGCGCCCTTATCCAGCATTTCGATGATAGTACCTTCGTGTACCGAACCTACTGTAAATACAGTTTCGAATACATCCCAGGGATTTTCTTCGAGTTGCTTGTGGCCAAGGCTCAAGCGACGGTTTTCCTTGTCGATTTCCAGAACTTGTACGTCGATGTCTGCACCAATCTGAGTGAATTCAGACGGATGTTTAACCTTCTTCGTCCAAGACAGGTCAGAGATGTGAATCAAGCCGTCAACACCTTCTTCGATTTCAACGAATACGCCGAAGTTAGTGAAGTTGCGAACTTTTGCAGTGTGCTTGCTGCCGATAGGATACTTCTCTTCGATAGTTTCCCAAGGATCAGACTTCAGCTGCTTGATACCCAAAGACATCTTACGCTCTTCGCGGTCCAAAGTCAGGACTACTGCCTCAACTTCGTCACCTACCTTCATGAAGTCTTGTGCAGAACGCAAGTGCTGTGACCAAGACATTTCAGATACGTGAATCAGACCTTCAACACCCGGAGCGATTTCGATGAATGCACCGTAGTCAGCCATAACTACAACTTTACCCTTCACGTGGTCGCCAACCTTCAGGTTAGCATCCAGTGCATCCCAAGGATGCGGAGTGAGTTGCTTCAAGCCGAGAGCGATACGCTTCTTCTCATCATCGAAGTCAAGGATAACGACGTTGAGTTTCTGGTCGAGTTCAACCACTTCTTTCGGATCGCTAACACGGCCCCAAGAAAGGTCTGTAATGTGAATCAAACCATCTACGCCACCCAAGTCGATAAATACACCATAGGAAGTGATATTCTTAACGGTACCTTCGAGAACTTGTCCTTTTTCGAGTTTACCGATGATTTCCTTCTTCTGTTGTTCCAGTTCGGCTTCGATAAGAGCCTTGTGGGAAACAACCACATTCTTGAATTCCTGGTTGATCTTAACAACCTTGAATTCCATAGTTTTGCCAACGAATACATCGTAGTCGCGGATAGGCTTCACGTCGATTTGAGAACCCGGCAAGAAAGCTTCGATGCCGAATACGTCTACAATCATACCACCCTTTGTGCGGCACTTGATGTAACCCTTGATAATTTCTTCGTTTTCCAAAGCTGCGTTTACGCGATCCCAAGAACGGGTAGCACGAGCTTTACGGTGAGACAGAACGAGCTGTCCTTTCTTGTCTTCCTGATTTTCGATGTATACCTCAACAGTATCACCAACCTTCAGCTCAGGATTGTAACGGAATTCACTCATCGGAATGATACCGTCTGATTTGTAACCGATGTTCACAACTACTTCACGCTTGTTCATTGCGATTACGGTTCCATCAACTACCTCGCGGTCGTTAACCTTGTTCAACGTATTGTCATACGCCTTTTCCAGTTCTTCGTGGCTTGCACTGGCTACTGATTCGCCGTTCTCATAAGCATCCCAGTTGAAGTCTTCAATAGGAGCTACATTCTTTAAATTTTCCATTAATAAATAAATTGTTTAACTCGTTAATTAAGTGAGACTTTATGTTGACTCATTGTAAATCGGGCGCAAAGATAGAAGTATTTTCTTGAACTACAAAACAAAAAGCATTCAAAACAGCAGTGGAATAATCAATTAAAGAATAAAAAAAATGTTACCTTTGCATCGTTTCATTTATACATAATCTCAATAATTTATCATGAAAAAGATAATCGCATGCATTTCCATCATTTGCTATACATTATTATGTTATAGCCAAAATCAGACAACGGACAACAACTACCGTACGCAAAAGAACATTTCCTATCTTCATCCCGGCGAAAAGGACAGTTATAAGCTGGAGCGTTGTAAGCTCGACCTCCATTATCCTACTGATAAAAAAGGATTTGCCACCCTTATCTGGTTCCACGGCGGAGGACTGGAAGCCGGAGAAAAACATTTTCCGAAGGAGTTCCTGGAGCAAGGCTACGCCGTGATAGCCGTAAACTACCGACTCAGCCCGCGTGCCCAAAACCCTGCCTACACGGAAGATGCCGCAGAGGCCGTTGCTTGGACTTTCGAGAATATAGAAGAATTCGGAGGAGATAAAGACAAAATATACATAGCCGGTCATTCAGCCGGTGGTTATCTCTGTCTGATGCTCAATCTGGACAAGAGTTACCTGGCAAAGTGGAATATTGACGCCAACAGCCTGGCAGGCGCTTTCCCCATCAGCGGACAGACCACTACCCACTACACCATCCGCAAAGAACGCGGGCTGCCTTCCGACACTCCGATTATAGATAAATATGCTCCTTCCAATAACGTAAGAAAAGACGCTTCACCCATGATACTTATCACTGGCGACAAAGAGTTGGAGATGCTGGCACGCTATGAGGAAAACGCCCATTTGTATGCTCTCCTCAAAGCATTGGGACAAAAAACCACCCTCTATCAGATGGAGGGATTTGACCACGGTACGGTGGCCGCTCCCGCATGTACCTTGATAAACAGCTATATGAAGAAGGCAGGCAAGAAGTAACCACTACCCTTGCCTTTCTTTTACGTATGCCAATGCCGCTCCTATTGCTGTTCTATATTCAGCATAGGGCGGTATATGAAAATGTACATGATAGATGGCTTCCATTTTAGAAAACACCTCCCGGCACTGGGGCAGTTGGGTGAGATTTCCTATCAGAACGAAATCCTTGATAGGACTGTTCAAAGCTGACAGTACAGCAGCTCCTCCAATGGTTTGAAGTACCGTATAAATTATACCGCAGGCAATATCTTCTTGAGAAGCATTGCTATCTGCTTTCCCGAAAAGAGAGGCGGTAGCACTCACCGGCAAGTCAGGCAAAGCAGTGTTGCAAATATCACCTATCTGCAAGTTGACACGAGTTACATCCCCTTTCTCAGCCAACTCGGACACCTGATGAATATCATGAGTTTTCAACAGCAACCTCGATAATCCCTGCAAAGTACCTCCACCAATCCCCAAGCCGCCAATATGCTGCACCTTGTCTCCGTCTATTTTCACAAAAGAAGTGCCGGTACCCATGCTGACTACAATCAGTTGGTCTATATCCGTTGCATGTCTGGCTCCCAAACCATTGGCAATAAACTCATCCGTTTTGCGAGTAGGCAGTCCATATAGAGGGCTGTTGACAAATGCGCTTCCCACTCCCGTCAGCATCACCTGCTCCACATCGGCCAGCTGTATACCATTGTCATAAATATACTTACCGAATGCTCCGAATAAGGAAGTCACCGGGTCGGTAGCCGTAATAAACATTGGAGACTGTATCTGTTCTCCATTGATTCCAACGATTTTCGTGGTACTTCCACCCACATCTATTCCTATTACTATACCCATAGCTCCAAGTAATTTGCAGCAAAGTTACAAAAGAATCAATAATTGACAATTGATTAATGTGATAATGTGCCAATATGCTAATTGGCTAATTGGCTGCGCTATGTTTATGCTACGCCATCACGTCCTGGTCATTGACACATTGGCACATTAATCACATTACCACATTGCTATCTGTTAAACAGTTCGAAGGTAAATTTGCAACCTATTTCCTGATACTTCCAGTTTGCAAAGCTGGCAAACAAGCCAAAGTCAAATATATGTGTACCAATGCCATACCCTACTTCCAGATAAGGTTTCAAGTGAGGAACCACCAATGCATTCAGATACAGACGTTCATTCAATACATATTGGGTATATTTCATCAGATGGCGGAGTAGGAGGAAAGGCGCTTCATAGGTAAGGTGTCCGCGGATATATTTACGGGAAGAGTTATACCAGCGGCCGTCCAGCAACTGGAACACCCCGCCAATATCATCACTCCAACCCATAGGAAGATTGGAACGCCGCAAATTGGCAAAGTCCACAAAGTACAGTTCCTTCTGATTGGTAAACTCTCCCCAACCAAAACGCCAATAAATATCACGCATCAAGCCCAAAGAAACCTGATGCTGCAAATCAATCTCTACACGCTCGTACGAACCACTGCTCTGCAACACTCCACTGAGTCCCCGCTCCCAATCTACTGAGATGGAAGGATACTTGGAATGAAGATTTACTTTACGGTCGCCATTCATATAATAGTATTGTCCCGGAGTCCAGGTGAGGCGGACGCGGGGAGCAAAACTATTATAGGTATGGCGGAACTTGTTCAGGATATTCGGGTCAAAATTCGGAAAGAAGGATGAACCTCCGGAACCGGCACGGGTGGCCGACTTGGTAGGCGGCATGCTCGGGTAGTTCAGTTCAAACCGGGAGCGGTTCACTTCCGTACGTCTGTGCATGGATACACCCACTTCCAGCGACAGACCGTTTACTATTTCCCAGCTATGACGCAGATTCAGATACAAATCTTTGAAATAATCCAAGTGTATCTGGTTGAAGTCAAAAATACTGTCGGGGATGGCTTTCAGGTCGTCCAGCACATCACTGCTGTAAATCCGGTTACCGTTACCAAACTCCAGATGCAATGCTGCACGCTTACGGGGCCAATAATCAAAATCGGACCTCACCCTCCAGTAAAACTCTTTTTCCTTAAAATTATAACCTATCCGGGGAACGATGCGCAGCAGGCGATCACCGGTAAAAATACGGTTGTACTTGAACTCCTGCCGATACGAAATTCCATGCTTGCCGCTATAGCTCAAAAGAAAAGGATTGATTAGTGGTGAACAGCGCACACTCCCCAATTTATCAAGGTCTACCGTATAGCGACTGATCAATGCATCTCCAATCTGCCCCCAAAACTCCAAGTTCTTATTCACCGGTTTCTTTTTCCGGGCGAGCGTATCCCGACTCAAAAAGAAATCCTGATACAGTGTCTCCTCATGCGGAGTCAAAGGAATGGGACGCAAAGTTTTAAAGTAAGCAGTATCACGTAGATAAGCATTCGTATCAGTACGCAACGTGTATGAATCGGACAAGTCATATTTACTTTTCTTCACCGACCTCCGTATATCACTGCCAGAAGTTTTCTGAATGATGTTCTTATAATCGAGTACAGCTTCATAAGTGCCATCTACCACATTTCCCAAAAAACGAAACGTTGCATCCACATCATACTGCAACGGAAGAAATTCGTCCGAATCGCCCACATTACCCATCTTCACCAGATTATTGAACCGCACCATCTCATTACGTCCGGAAAAACGCATCTCGCGTACACTCCACACGTTATCACTCACAATCAGATAACCGCCCACCAGCTGAAAGCTTTTGCTTTTTGGCATAAAACGGATTTTATACTGAAGGGCATGCCGTTCCCCCATCACCGTATCAATCCGATAGGTATAATATTTTTTGGCATTGGGTGCTAAAGGAGAGAGTAGTTTGTCATATAATAAGGTAGAAGAATAGATGTTGATGTGAAAATATTCCGGCAGCCGTCCGTCCATTTCCCAAAACTCGGAAGCAGTACCGACACTTGCCTTTACCTTCTGGTCATAGATGTCGGGAGCAGTAAAATGCAAATCGCTATAAGTTTCCATCATATATTCCCGCACCCCTTTCTTGGGCCGGAACATGGAAGGGATGTAGCGGAGAATATGATTCTTCTTACGGATATTCACCCAGCCCTTTATGTAAAGCTCAGCCTTATAACTTTCAATAATACGTTCATAAAGGGGGGCAAAGAAGATGACTTTCTCCATGATGGAGTCTGCCGAACTCACATGTTTGTCAACCGGATAAGATACACGCTCCGCCCCTGCCTTCTGTACAAAAGAAAACAAGAAGCAAATCCAAATCCATATAAACAACAAACGTTTCAACCGCAATTTCTCCTTATAGAATCGGGACAAATATACGGAAGAATTTGTGTAATGCAAAAACATGTTCCATAAAGAAGCGGGAATGACACTTGTGACACCCTTTATTATAAAACATATGTTACGCGCGAGAGACAATAATACACAAGCACACATAGTTTGTGCGAGATAAATACGAACCTATATTAATTGTTATAAAAAGGGTGCCACAAGTGTCATGTACAGAATGATTCGTAATTGTGACACATGAAAATTACTAATCACGACGCACTAAGATTACTAATCGTGATGCGGAAAGATTACTAATCATGGCATGTAACAAACGCAAGCTTTTGGTCGTTTTTCCATAACAAGCAGACTTTTTAGGGGGTCTATTCTCAAAAAACACTAATATTTTCGAGAATACCCCCTAAAAAAGAGGGGGTAGTTCAGAAAAAACATGTATTTTTGCGCCCAACAACCAATAAAAGGAGAGACTTATATGTCAAAAATGCGATTTTTTGCTTTGCAAGAACTTGCCAATCGGCAACCTCTTGAAGTGACCACCCCTTCAAACAAACTGTCCGACTACTACGGCAGCCATGTCTTCGACCGTAAGAAAATGCAGGAATACCTGCCTCGTGAAGCCTACAAAGCCGTGACCGACGCCATCGAAAAAGGCACTCCCATCAACCGCGAAATGGCAGACCTGATTGCCAACGGCATGAAAAGTTGGGCAAAGTCCCTCAACGTCACCCACTACACGCACTGGTTCCAGCCTCTGACGGACGGAACAGCCGAGAAACATGACGGCTTCATCGAATTCGGAGAAGGAACGGAAGTGATTGAACGTTTTTCCGGCAAACTGCTCATCCAGCAGGAACCGGATGCATCCTCTTTCCCCAACGGAGGTATCAGAAACACATTCGAAGCACGAGGATATACTGCTTGGGATGTTTCCTCACCTGCCTTTGTGGTAGATACCACACTTTGCATCCCCACTATCTTCATCTCTTATACCGGCGAAGCGCTCGACTACAAGACTCCATTGCTCAAAGCCTTGGCAGCCGTAGACAAAGCAGCGACAGACGTATGCCAGTTGTTCGACAAGAATATCACACGCGTTTATACCAATTTAGGCTGGGAACAAGAATATTTCCTCGTCGACTCGGCACTGTACAATGCCCGCCCGGACCTTTGTCTGACCGGACGTACCCTGATGGGACACTCCTCGGCCAAAGACCAGCAGCTGGAGGACCACTATTTCGGCTCCATCCCCCCACGTGTCACAGCTTTTATGAAAGAACTGGAAATCGAATGTCACAAACTGGGTATCCCGGTCAAGACCCGCCATAACGAAGTAGCTCCCAACCAGTTTGAGCTGGCGCCTATCTTTGAGAATGCCAACCTTGCCAACGACCACAACCAGCTTGTGATGGATCTGATGAAACGCATCGCACGCAAGCATCACTTCGCCGTACTGCTTCACGAAAAACCCTACAACGGCGTGAACGGCTCCGGCAAGCACAACAACTGGTCGCTTTGCACCGATACGGGTATCAATTTGTTTGCACCGGGCAAGAATCCGAAAGGAAACATGCTGTTCCTTACCTTCCTGGTAAACGTACTGATGATGGTATACAAAAACCAGAACTTGCTGCGCGCCTCCATCATGAGTGCCGGAAACAGCCACCGTCTGGGAGCCAATGAAGCACCTCCCGCCATTCTGTCCATCTTCCTGGGCAAACAGCTGTCTTCCATCCTCGACGAGATAGCCCGCCAGATCAGCAGCAGCAAGATGACATCGGAAGAAAAGACAACACTGAAATTAGGCATCGGACGTATTCCCGAAATATTACTGGATACCACCGACCGTAACCGTACTTCTCCATTCGCCTTTACCGGCAACCGCTTTGAATTCCGTGCCGCAGGTTCATCTGCCAACTGCGCCGCCGCCATGATTGCCATCAATGCGGCTATGGCCAATCAGCTGAACGAGTTCAAAGTATCCATCGACAAACTGATGGAAGAAGGGGTCGGCAAGGATGAAGCCATCTTCCGCATTATGAAAGAGACCATCATCGCCTCCGAGCCTATCCGCTTTGAGGGTGACGGCTACTCCGAACAATGGAAGCAGGAAGCTGCACGCCGTGGGCTGACCAACATCTGCCACGTTCCCGAAGCCTTGATGCACTACATGGATAACCAGTCCCGTTCCGTACTCATCGGCGAACGTATCTTCAACGAAACGGAGCTTGCCTGCCGCCTGGAAGTAGAACTGGAGAAATACACCATGAAGGTACAGATAGAAAGCCGTGTGCTGGGCGACCTTGCCATCAACCACATCGTACCGACTGCCGTTATCTACCAAAACCGTCTGCTGGAAAATCTCCGTGGCCTGCGCGAGACCTTCTCTCCCGAAGAATACGAAGTCCTCAGTGCCGACCGGAAAGAGCTTGTACGCGAAATTTCCAAGCGCGTAACAGCCATCAAGGTACAAGTACGCGAAATGACCGAAGCCCGCAAAGTAGCCAACCACATGGATAACTACAAAGACAAGGCTTTCGCTTACGAAGAAACCGTACGCCCTTATCTGGAAAGTATCCGTGACCACATCGACCACCTTGAGATGGAAATTGATGATGAAATCTGGCCGCTTCCGAAATATAGGGAGCTGCTGTTTACAAAGTAGGCCTCTCCCTAGCCCCTCCCCCGCAGGGAGGGGGATAGAGATACTACGATAAACAATTAAGTTACTACGATTTACGATTTGACGGTTTACGGTTGGAGTTACTCATACAATCATAAACCCACCTGCTAATGAGCAGTTGTTTAACAATACAAACTTCAATCGTAAATCGTCTAATCGTAAATATATAGATTTTCCTTTATCTCCCCCCTACGACATCTTTTTGTCATATTTGTGCAATATTTAATTTTTTCTTTTTACATTTGTGCTGTATAACACAGTTTTGCAGCAGTTATGGTAAAAGTAAACTTGTCTGATATTAATGTTCCGGAGTTGATTGCAGA
Source organism: Bacteroides sp. 4_1_36 (assembly GCF_003466325.1). Classification (NCBI taxonomy): domain Bacteria; kingdom Pseudomonadati; phylum Bacteroidota; class Bacteroidia; order Bacteroidales; family Bacteroidaceae; genus Bacteroides; species Bacteroides sp. 4_1_36. The sequence continues at coordinate 126,954 of NZ_QSOX01000009.1, read as the reverse complement.
TATATGGTCTCCCTTGAATGACGAACAGCGGGAATTCCTCGCCAACCACTTCACACTCCAGAACTACAAAAAAAACGAAGTCATCCATTGCGAAGGCGAGACACCTACGCATTTGATGTGTCTGCTGAGTGGAAAGGTCAAAATCTATAAAGACGGAGTCGGTGGTAGAAGCCAGATTATCCGTATGATTAAACCTGTCGAATATTTCGGTTACCGCCCTTACTTTGCAAAAACAGACTATGTCACGGCAGCATCTGCATTCGAGCCGTCTCTTGTTTGCCAAATCCCCATGACTGCCTTGATGACTCTGCTCACACAAAACAACGACCTTGCCATGTTCTTCATCAAGCAATTGTCCGTTGACTTGGGCATTGCCGATGAACGCACTGTAAACCTGACGCAGAAACATATCCGCGGAAGACTCGCAGAATCCCTACTATTCCTCAAAGAAAGTTATGGTTTGGAGGAAGACGGCTCCACCTTGAGTATCTATCTCTCGCGTGAAGATCTGGCCAATTTGTCAAACATGACCACTTCCAACGCCATACGTACGTTGTCACAGTTTGCCACAGAACGGTTAATCACCATCGACGGGCGTAAAATCAAAATCATAGACGAAGAAAAGCTGAAGAAAATCAGCAAGATAGGATAAGGAATAAGTGACAAGGGATAAGCGATTAGGGGTTAGCATAATAAAAACACATTGTTGTCATCCTAACCCCTAATCACTAATCACTAAATCAGTCCTTTCGCAGACAAATATCTTTCCGCTTCAATGGCTGCCTGGCAACCAGTTCCGGCAGCGGTGATGGCTTGACGATAGTGAGAATCAGCAACGTCTCCGGCGGCGAATACGCCCGGCACTTTCGTACGCGGTGTTCCCGGCTCGGTGACGATATAACCTACTTCGTCCGTATCTACATAAGGTTTGAAAATATCCGAGTTGGGTTTATGGCCGATAGCCAGGAAGAAACCGTCAATAGCCACATCATAGCGCTTCTCATCAGGTTCACCCATACGCTGTACCAAATGTACACCTTCCACACCGTTCTCTCCAAACAAGCCTACGGCATTATGTTCGAACAGCACTTCAATCTTGTCATGCTTCATCACACGCTCCTGCATAATCTTGGAAGCGCGAAGATAAGGTTTGCGGACAATCAGATAAACCTTGGCAGCCAATCCGGCAAGGTAAACAGCTTCCTCGCAGGCAGTATCTCCACCCCCTACAACAGCTACCGTTTTCTTGCGGTAGAAGAAACCGTCACAAGTGGCACAAGCGCTGACACCCATTCCCGCATATTTCTTTTCATCCTCCAGCCCCAGATACTTCGCAGCGGCACCTGTAGCAATAATCAGCGTTTCAGCCTCAATCATCTTTTCGTCATCAATCGTAATCTTGTAAGGTGCTTCAGCAAGATTGGCTGCGGTAGCAACTCCATAACGCAAATCTGCACCAAAACGTTCGGCTTGCTTCCGCAGGTCTTCCATTAATTCCGGACCTCCGATACCTTGGGGATAACCGGGGAAATTCTCCACATCAGTAGTGGTCGTTAACTGGCCACCGGGCTGCAATCCTGCATAAAGCACCGGTGAAAGATTGGCACGACCTGCATAAATAGCGGCAGTATAGCCGGCAGGACCCGAACCGATAATCAGACATTTTACTTTTTCTGTTTCCATCATTATATTATTTACTATTTGACTATTTACAATTTACTATTTAGCGCATGTCGATGACTTCAGCTGTGGGATAGGCTTTTTTGTCAAAGACAAAGAAACTATCCGGATAGGATTGTCCGGTCTGGTAGTTATTAATAAGGATAGTAGTCATATACTTACTTCCCCGTGGTGCCAAGTCCACTTGATGCAGACGATACGTATCCTTTGTCACAAACAGATAGACACTTTCAGGGTCTTTTCTCTTGTCGGCAGCAGTCATGGTGATGTAATAAACAGACTTGTCTTGCTTACCACCGACACTGCTCAACTTCAATCTGTATCCCTGCTTGTAGAGGGACAACCAAGCATACGGATTAAGAGTCTGCAATTCCTCCTGCGTAGGTTCCGATACATTCACCTCATCTGCCGAAGCCACATAGCTCCACTGCGTATGTCCGTCAAACCAAGTCTTCATTCCCTCGGTCTCAACCACAAACTTCTCACCTTCCAGATAGAGAACTCCCGCATAAGAGCCTTGTTGTTCGTTCACGGTAAACGCCAGCTTCACCCCTCCCGCTTTCCGAAAGGCTTCGGCTGTACGCTCCAATATATTCTTGGCATCCGGTTGTTGTGCCGACATCGGCACAGCAAACAACAGCAATAGCACACCAAGTAAAAGCTTATCAAGTTTTATCATTCTATAAATAACCATTCCTTATTGCAAATTGTTTAACCGCATTTCCAGGTCGCTCTCATCTATACAGAACACCTCACGCGCCTTACTACCTTGCGCCGGTCCCACAATCCCCGCTTTCTCCAACTGGTCCATGATGCGGCCGGCACGATTATAACCGATGGCAAACTTACGCTGAATGAGCGATGTGGAACCCTGCTGGTGAATAACAACGAGACGGGCTGCATCCTCGAACAAAGGATCGAGACGTCCCATATCCACATCCCCCAAATCACCCCCTGCATTTTCATCCACATATTCGGGCAGATAGAAAGCAGTGGGGTAACTCTGCTGGCGGGCGATAAACTTCGTAATCTCCGCCACTTCGGGCGTATCGATAAAGGCACACTGCACACGCACCGGGTCAGCTCCCTGCAGGAATAACATATCACCGCGGCCTATCAGCTGGTTGGCTCCCGGACGGTCGAGGATGGTACGCGAATCGACCATTGCCGATACACGGAAGGCGATACGCGCCGGGAAGTTGGCCTTAATCGTACCCGTAATGATGTTTGTTGTCGGTCGCTGTGTAGCGATAATCATATGTATACCCACGGCACGCGCCAACTGGGCGATACGTGCGATGGGCAGTTCCACATCCTTACCGGCTGTCATAATCAAGTCACCGAACTCGTCGATAACGACTACGATGTAAGGCATGAACTTATGCCCCTTTTCCGGATTCAGACGACGGTTGATGAACTTCTCGTTATACTCCTTGATATTGCGCACATGGGCAGCTTTCAGCAAGTCATAGCGAGTATCCATCTCCACACAGATGGAGTTCAAAGTCTGCACCACCTTCGTGACGTCCGTAATGATGGCATCTTCCCCGTCGGGTAATTTCGCGAGGAAGTGATGCTCAATTACGGAGTAGATGCTGAATTCTACTTTTTTGGGGTCTACCAGCACAAACTTCAGCTCTGCCGGATGCTTCTTATATAATAAGGAGGTGATGATGGCATTCAACCCCACGGACTTACCCTGACCGGTAGCACCGGCAACGAGCACGTGCGGCATCTTGCACAAATCCACCATAAACACTTCATTCGTAATCGTCTTACCCAGTGCGATGGGCAAGTCGTAAGTAGACTCCTGGAACTTCTTGCTGCCGATAATGCTCTGACCGGATACAATCTTCGGATTGGAGTTGGGCACTTCGATACCAATCGTACCCTTTCCCGGAATGGGAGCGATGATACGGATGCCGAGCGCCGAAAGGCTGAGGGCAATATCATCTTCCAGACCGCGTATCTTCGAAATTCGGACGCCCTGCTCGGGAGTGATTTCATACAGCGTCACCGTAGGACCTACCGTCGCCTTAATGGTACTGATTTCTATACCGAAACTACGCAGAGTATTGATAATCTTATCCTTGTTCGCGTTCTGCTCTACCATGTCAATGGTCGGACCATTGTCATCGTAATGCTTCATCAAGTCTATTGTGGGGTAATGATAGTTTTCCAAATCCAGACGGGGATTGTACGGCTCCTTCTCCGTTCCCACATACTCCTCCTCTTCGGCCTTTTCAACCTGGAATGCCGGCTCCTTCTCTACCGGCTGTTCCCGAAAAGGGGGCACCGGCTCCGGTGCAGGAGTCTCAAAAGTCATGGTAACATCCTCATCCGCAGACTTGGCTGGCTTTACCTTTCCATCACTTCCACCCAAGTCAAGGGTGATTTCATTCAGCGGTTCGTCCTCTTCTTCCTCTGTGGCAACCTCCTCCTCCTTTTCAAGAACCTTTTCCGGCTCCGCAGCTTCCGGTGTCGGAGCAGTAGTCTTTTCCTTTGCACCCCAAGAGGTCTTGAACTCTTCCGGCGTTTCACCCTGCACGCTTTCCGCCTTCTCCTTACGCTTCAAGAAGCTGAGACTGAACAATCTGCGCAACCAGATGACAGTCCGTGCACTCAGATAGATGAGGAAGCAGATGGCAGTTACCAACAATAGCAGCCATACTCCCGGCACACCGACTTGAGACACAAGCCAGTTGCTGACATTGTATCCGTGCATACCGCCCAGATAGAGGAAAGAGTCCTTGTACTGGTCTACAAACACAAAACCGAAAAATACCGAGAACCACACCAGCATCAACGAACAGCCGATGAACCACTTCCACAAGCGCACCACACGCACCCGCATCAGCTTCAATCCCGCCACAGCCAGGAACACGAGAATCAGGAAAGACGATACGCCGAAACAATCATTTATCAGATAGCTGGCCAACTGCGCACCGCGGCTACCGGCGTAGTTCTTCACCCCATTATTGGTGGAAATCAGCTCCTGCGCACTGCCTCCGTCAATGATGCTCTGGTCTGCCGCTCCCGTGAAAAAGAACGACGAAAAGGCGAGCAACAAATAAACCGAAAAGATTACCAGTACCAAGCCGATAACGAAATGAACAGTTTCACTTCTAAATAACGCTGCCACTTTCCCAAAAAACGAGAGTGACAGCTCCGTATCTTTAGCTGTTGAATTTTTCTTTGCCATATTTTTTAAATAACTATTGAGAATTGATTGCAAAAATAATAAAAACTATCCTTCTGCCGCGTTGTTTTCATTCTTTAATTTCTCGTCTGCCGATTATAGGTATTCCTAATCTACAACTGTAGTTTTATCGCATGTTTTACTTACATGCTTGCATGAAATGACATAGCGCACTAATTTACAACAGATTGCGCCATGCAAGCAGACCTCATGCAAGCATGCAGGCAGATTTTGCCTACATGACGCAATCCATGCAAGCCCTATACGCATCAACCTACTCTTTTTCCTTCAAAAAATAAATCGGCTGTTTCTGCAACCCTTTGTTCACCAACACATTCTCCTCACAAAGACGACGAATCTGCCGCGTCGCAGTCGTGCGGGTCATGCCGCAAATCGACTGTACAACACTGCGGGTGATGAACTCATTCTTACGTAGATAGTTCACCACTTTTTGCTTCACCTCATCATCCGTCAGCCTCTTTTTCGTGAGATTCCGCAATTTCAGCGGCTTTACCTTCAATACTCCTATCTCACTGCGCAGCGCCTTGTCCGGTCTGAAAGTGATGTTTTTCAACTTTACCTTAGTACTTTTCCGCTTTGTCTCCAGTGTCACCGGTTCCGTGCAGGTCAGCGTAGGAACAAAGTAACCGATGCCGTCCAAATGAACCTGCCTGCCCTCCCCCAGCTCGCGTCCCACAAAATGCGACAAAGCATCGAGTACCGCCAGTACATCCGTCTCGGTCAGCGAGCAGTATTCTTGTATATGCCTGCGCAGCTCATCGGTCGTCGTGGAGCCGTTCAGTTTAATCCGGGGATGCAGGGTCAGTTCTTCCCCTTGTTTATCCTTCGTTTTCGGGTTTTCGTACCAATCAAATAAAATTGCCATATTCTTTCCTCCATTTTTAGATTCATTTCTGTTGCTGTCTGCAGGTTTCGCTCATGCAAAGTACCGGCTTTCATTAGGCAGAACATGGGTCTTCCTTACGCAAAGAAGCGTTCTTCCTTCTGCTGAAAGCTTATCAAAAAAAGATGCGCACAGCTGTGGTTTACCTTCTTCATATTTGTGATACACCTTCTTCACAACTATGAGAAAGACATTCCACGACTGTGCGCAACTACAAACTACAGAGGCAAAGATAATGAAAAGCAGGGGGCTTGGCAAAGGAATGCTAATCTTTTTCAGATTGAAGCATGTAATAATGCGGTAATAATAGCGCTATTTGCCCAGTTCCATAATTGCAATAATTAATCTTCATCATCATCGTCATAATCTTCATCGTAGTCATCATCGTCACCATCCCATCTACACCCACAAGCATCACAAGCATAATCATTAATACCACTTGAATCAGGATAGACCAAATGCGAGCCACACTCAGGGCAACGCAACTTGTTGTTATCATCATCGTCATCCGCAATTTCATCACATGGCCATTCTCTTCCACAATCCGGACAAACATAATTCACGCCATCGAAATAGGCATTCTCATTCAAACAAAAAATACATTCCATAACTATCTTATTTTTAATTATTACTTTTATTCATTATTCTTTTTGCATATAAGCAGCATTTAATCAGCACAACTCCCACCAGCATAGAACAGACAATGCCAATTGCAATGAAAAGAGGACTTCTATCAGCGGAAGCAATGCCGTTTTTTGCCAACACCCAAAGTCCCGTCTGAAAACAAACGGCCGACAACAAGCAGAACAGCAGCACATTGCGTTTCCAATGTTTTGGCATCGGTTCATTTTTTTCTACCTCTTCTACCATTTCCTTCATTGCTTCTTCAATCCATATCTTCATCTTCATTGTCTTGAGGATTTATTTCATATTTGGGGTCTAAATCATATCTGTACGCAAGCAAAAAATCGGCCTTTTTATCTTTGGGTTTACAAAGAGAATACAATATGGCCCCTACTACCAATGGGGCAGCCGCAACAACTGCAATCCCTGCCAGCATACCACCTCCTATTATACCGCCAATTGCAGCCAATCCGGAGGTTATTCCTGCTGCCGACAACCCAGCAACAACACCTGAAGCCGAAATCAAGCTTATCATTCCTGCCACCGTACAAGCAGATCCTCCACTTGCCATTATTTTGGCAACCAAATCATCTTTGTCTTTTCTAGTCATCTTTTTGTAAGCATCAAAATCTTTGCCTAATACAACGGTGAACATGATACAGAATTCTGCATAGCACACGTCAGTAGGATAGCTCTTGCCCTCGGCCAAACGTGTAATTGCGTACTTCGACATTGTCATAGCCACTGCAAGTTCATCAATAGAAATAGAAGAATTACTCATGAATGAACGCAAAAACGGAGCGAAACCGACTCCTTTTGGAAATTCTTGATTTTCCATAATCTTTTTTTTTAAAGTTTATATTATGGCGCCCTCTGCCTATAAAAACAAAAAGCAACCGTTAGCATTAACGATTGCAAAAATATGGGGGAAGAATCAAGCACGAAATAGACGTCTACAAAAAAGGCAATCAACCTCTTTATCCATTCCTCATGTTCTTTTTAAATTCTTCCCATTGCCAGTCAGGAAAGTTCAATGTATCATTTACGATTCTCCACGCGTCCTTTGGCAGGTCTAATAGAGTTTGCAATATTTTCCATGCATTTATTATTATAGATGTAGCATCGCCCTTTGTACACACCTTTCTTAGTGTTGCCCCGAAAGATCTGCCGTTCATTGTCATCAGAATCTTGTTGATATGCGTGTAAGGAGGTGAAACAGCCACTATTCTATTATTTTCTTTACCACACTTAGAAGTATCTAATGTTTTCAAATAAAATTGCATATACCCCAGAAGAAGTATAATCACATAGACAAATTGTTTATTAGTTTTCTTCTGGAAATCTCGCTCTTTCACATCTCCGTTTCCTACTATCCGCCACGCTGCCTCATAGTGTTTTTCTTTTGTTAAGTATCCACTTTCAGTGGCCTTTTCCAGCAGCTTCTCAAACAATTTTTTATTTGTCTTCCCCTTTCCCTTTTTCGACATTCGGCCTATCTTTTCAAGCAGTTCCTGATATGCCTCTTTTGTAAAGTTAACATCAGCAGAGAAACGTATCTTATCCTCTTTTTGAGACTCTTTCCGGGAGTCAGAACGTTTTCTCAGAGCCTCAACATCTTCATTTTCAAGATACCCCTCATATACACTTCTTATAAGACGAACCGCCCTTGCACCCACCTCCACAATATCCTCATCTTCATGAAGAGTAATCCAAAAGGGCCAATAAGTATGGTTGTTCGCATTATTTGTAGGCTTAAAGCGATGAGTGAAAGATTTCCCCGGAAATGTATTTTCAAGAACAGCAGTAACATAATAACGAATATCTTTCCATTCTTCATTGAACATTTTTTCCCCATCTTCATCATTCCCATCAAGAATCAGCCCCTTACATCCATAATAAATGCCGACAACCGGTTCATACACATCATATTCTATCAGAAATTCATACCCTCTGCATCCATCCTTACTGTACAATGTCCCCAGCTTGTACATCATGTGATGTGGAGCCTTGTTCCCATGAAAAGAAGCATCCGCTTTAAAATCCTCCACTTCATCCAGCAGCCTCATCTTCTTTTTATAAAACTCTGAAGCTTCGTCATTTAACCTTTTCCAATGCTCCCGGTTCCTCTCTCTGATTTTATCTTTCTCCATCTCAGAGACAACCTCCTGACAGTTCACATCACATTCGGCCCCATCAAAATCAATGCTAACACTGGAAAAATATTCAAGGGCTGCCTGCACTTCTTTCTTTTTAGCATAGACCTGCCTCGCTATAAAGATGCAAGCCTCCCGCGTAAGGTGATAGTTTTCCACGCTCCTACGCGCACCAGAGCCTACCCCAACCATTTCAACCATCAGGTTAAAATGCTCATCCACATTTATACCATCCGCTTCGGCAGACCTCATGGCTTTTGCCAATGGAACGGAAAATTTCTGGTACGTACTATACCCCAAAGCAGCGCACAATTCCCTCGAAGTCCAGTATGACCGTCCTTGCCCATCAAACTTCCTTATTTTCTCAAAAGGTGATTTATCACTGATTTTCAATTCTTTATTCATAAAGACAGAAACAAATTACATGATATAAAAATCCTCATCTATAATGACGAACACTCAACAACACTAATATCAAGCATGAAGATAGCAATAAAAAAACATCCCGTCACATAATTGGAAACATTTTGTATACAGAGAGACGGGAGCAATGCCCTATATTTGCAACCGGTCAATCAATCACCGGCCATGAAAAACAGGTAGTTTATGAGAAATTTCATTGTATTATGCTTATTGGCATGTCTGGCATCATGTACAGACAAAAAAGAATTCCAGACAATAAGAGAACGAATCGATTTATCAGGAAATTGGAACAGTTCATTAGGGAACTGCACATTGCCCGGTACGACGGATGAAAACAAGTTGGGAGACGGCAGGCATCCCACCAATGTAACCTCCCAGTTGACACGGACTTATCCCTACTCCGGCATCGTAGAATATGAAAAAGATGTTGAAATTCCCGTACAGATGGAAGGGAAACGCCTGATACTCTTCATGGAACGTACAAAGCCCAGTACTCTCTGGATAGACGGGGACAGCGTCGGCACGTTGGGACATATCTATGCACCTCACTGCTATAGCCTGCCGGCCTTGGCACCCGGCAGCCACCATATAAAGATACGCATTGACAATTCCCCCAGCTCCGTACCAGCCGAAATCCAAAGCTCGCATGCCTGGACCGACGGCACACAAACCAACTGGAACGGCATTCTGGGCGATTTCTACATCGAAGCGACCCCACACACCTATCTCGAGCAGGTACAAGTCTACCCGTCTGTAAAGGAGAAAAAGGCCCGCATCCATGTAAACATATACAGCGATTCGGAGCAATCGGGCGTAGTGACCCTTTCTGCCAAGACGTGGAACACCCAACAAGAACGCCTGTTACTGGACATGGAAAAACAAGTCGGCTTAAGCAAAGGTGAAAATAAGATAGAACTGACGCTCGACATGGGCAACCGGATGCAGACATGGAGCGAATTCCACCCCACACTTTATGCACTGAACGTGACCCTTGCCACAAACGAGGGTAAAGACAATATAATAACAGATTTCGGTATGCGCGACTTTGCCACCGAAGGTACTCAGTTCACCATAAACGACTTCAAGACCTTCTTGCGCGGCAAACACGACGCTTGCGTATTCCCACTTACCGGATATGCGCCGATGGATGTAAAGTCCTGGCGAAAAGTTTTTCAGACAGCCAAGAGTTATGGCATCAACTACTACCGTTGCCATTCCTACACCCCGCCCCGCGCCGCTTTTGCCGCTGCCGACATCGAGGGTATCTATTTCCAGGCCGAGTTGCCTTTATGGGGAAGCATTTCACCGGACAACCATCGCCTGAATGACTTCTTGCTGAACGAAGCCTATATGACCCTCGACTACATGGGCAATCACCCCTCATTCACCATGTTGGGACTGGGCAACGAGTTGGGTGGCGACGTTGACCTGATGCGCAATTGGCTGGACGGATTCAGAAAACATGACAACCGCCATCTCTATTCGCTCGGTTCCAACAACTTCCTGGGTTGGGGAGGTGCCATAGACGGTGAAGATTATCTGACAACCTGCCGGGTAGGAGGAGGCGAAGGCTATACAACGCACGTACGCAGTTCGTTTGCCTTTGTCGATGCCGAAAAGGGAGGTATCTTGAACAACACCCGTCCCAATACCCGTGCGGATTATACTGCTGCCATAGCGAAATCTCCCCGACCGGTCATCAGTCACGAAACCGGACAGTTCCAAATTTATCCCGACTACAAGGAGTTGGAGAAATACACCGGCGTATTGCATCCATATAACTTGGAGATATTCCGTGACCGGCTCAATGAAAATGGACTGCAGAACCAGATTGACGCATTCCATCAGGCCACCGGCCGGTTTGCCGTCGAATGCTACAAGGCTGATATTGAATACGGCCTGCGCACTGCCGGTTTAGGTGGATTCCAGATGCTCGACCTTCAAGACTTTCCCGGACAAGGCTCGGCACTGGTAGGCATTCTGGATGCTTTCATGGACAGCAAAGGCATTGTCACTCCCGAAACATTCCGCGGCTTTTGTGCTCCGGTGGTACCGCTGGCGCTTATGGACACCTACTGTTACAGCAACAAAGAAGAGCTGAACATAGGACTCGCCCTGACAAATTACGAAGAGCAACCATGGTCTGATGCATTATGCTGGCGTCTGGAAAGCCTGAGTGACAGCGTAACTTTTGTTCGCGAAGGCAAAGTCCCCGCCCATGTAGAGCAAGGAAAAGTAATGCAGGTGGGCGAGTTGAAAAGCACCCTTACCGAAATAGACAAGCCTGCCCAATTGCGACTGACACTGACCACCGGGAATTATCATAACTATTATAACTTATGGGTATACCCCGACCGGACACCGGAAAGCGAAGCGGACATCTTCATCTGTCAGTCCTTGGATGACGAGGCGCGAAAGAGACTGAGCCAAGGAGGGAAGATACTGCTTATACCCGACCACAAAGCCATTGAAGAACAGAGTGTAGGTGGACTTTTTACTCCTGACTACTGGAACTATGCCATGTTCAAAAGCATTTCGGAAAACGCCGGCCGCGAAGTTTCGCCGGGCACCCTCTCCTTGCTGATGGACGAGAAACATCCCTTGTTCCGGCAGTTCCCCACCGAGTGCCATAGCAACTGGCAATGGTGGAGCATCGTACGCCATGCCCGCCCCTTTATTCTGAACGCTACACGCCACGAATACAAGCCGCTTATCCAAGTAGTAGACAATGTGGAACGGAACCACAAGTTAGGCTTGCTGTTCGAATTTGCCGTAGACAACGGTAAGGTATTGGTTTGTATGAGCAACCTCGAAGCAATTCGCCACACTCCGGAAGGAGGTCAGCTGCGCAATGCCATTTTAAGCTATATGAAGTCGGCTGAGTTCTCTCCCACCGAGACGCTGACCTCACAGCAGTTGCAGCACATATTAACAACCGAGGTGAGGAAGCAAGACATTGTCGGCGTGAAAAACCAGTCGGATTACGACGTACAGCCGGAATAAATATGAGAAGTTTCATCATAATTCCACTTTTCCTCGGCTGTCCCGTCATTTTTCAGTAGCTTTGCGGACTTTAATACAGCAAGCACCCCATGAAACTTACCCTTATACGCACCGCTCGTGAAACCGGCAAAGAGACATTCAGCACATGGCCCAGCGACACCTTGATGGAGAAGATGAAAACCGAGAACAAAGCCGGACACATATCCGCCTTGCGCAGCCTCATTCCCCACATCACCGGAAGCAACGGACACTACCCCTGCATAGACAAACTGCCACGCATCTGCCCTGCCGCAGAATATGCCCGCAGCAAAGAGGGGGAAAGATACCTGAAAACCTACAACGGACTGGTACAGATTGAAGTCAACCACCTGGCCAATGCCGTGGAAGTGGAGCAAGTAAAGCGCCAGGCGGCCCTGCTGCCACAAACTTTTGCCGCCTTTTGCGGAAGCAGCGGACGAAGCGTAAAAATATGGGTACTGTTTGCCACCCCCGACGGTTCGCGCCCCAGGCAGGAAGAAAAAATCAGGCTGTTTCATACCGCTGCCTACCGGCTCGCCGTAAACTGTTATCAGCCCCTGCTCCCCTACCCCGTCACACTGAAAGAACCTGCCGTGGAGCAAAGCTGCCGCATGACGCTCGATGACCGTCCCTATTACAATCCGTCTGCCGTCCCTTTCTGTCTGGAACAGCCTTTGTCCGTGCCCGACGAGCCCACCTTCGGCCAACGGAAACAGACCGAAGCAAACCCGCTGATGCGCATTGCCCCCGGCTATCCGGCCTCCCAAACCTTCTCCATCCTCTTCGAAGCCGCCCTGAACCGTACCTTCGAAGAGCTGGAAAACTGGAAACGGGGCGATGACCTTCGCCCCCTGCTCTACCTGCTTGCCAGGCATTGCTACAAAGCCGGCATTCCCGAAGAAGAGGCAGTACGTCAAGTCATGATGCACTACTACCGCGAAGCGGATGAACAACTGGTGCGCATGACCCTGCACAACCTCTACCGCGAATGCAAAGGCTTCGGCACCCGTAGCAGCATGACCCGCGACCAAATCACCGCCTTCCGCCTGGAAGAATTCATGAACAGACGCTATGAGTTCCGCTGGAACACCGTGCTGGGAGAATTGGAATTCCGCCAACGGGACTCCATACACTTCCATTTCCGCCCTGCCGACCAGCGGGTAAGAAGCAGTATCGGACAGAATGCCCTGAAAGAAGGAATCAGCGTATGGGACAGAGATGTGGCACGCTACCTCAACTCGGACGCCATTCCCTTGTACAACCCCATCGAAGAATATCTGAACAGCACCGGACATTGGGACGGCAAGGACCGTATCCGCGCATTGGCCGACCTCGTCCCCTGCAACAATCCGTACTGGCGGGAACTCTTCTACCGCTGGTTTCTCAGCATGACGGCGCACTGGCAAAACATCGACCGTCAGCATGGAAACAACACGTCTCCCCTACTGGTCGGAGCCCAAGGCTATCGTAAAAGTACCTTCTGCCGCATCCTGCTGCCACCCGAACTGCGCTTCGGATATACCGACAGTATCGACTTCAAAAGCAAGCAGGACGCAGAGCGGAGCCTCGGCCGCTTTTTCCTGATAAACATCGACGAATTCGACCAAATCAGCGTCAATCAGCAAGGTTTTCTAAAGCATCTGCTGCAGAAACCCGTGGCAAACCTGCGCAAGCCTTACGGCACCGCCATCCAGGAAATAAGACGCTACGCCTCCTTTATAGCCACCAGCAACCAGAAAGACCTGCTGACAGACCCCAGCGGCAGCCGCCGTTTCATCTGCATCGAAGTCACCGGCCCCATCCATACCAATGTCACCATCAACTACCGGCAACTCTACGCACAAGCCATGGATGCCATAGCCAAAGGTGAACGCTACTGGCTGGACGATTCCGACGAAGCCATCTTGAAACAGACCAACCGGGAGTTTGAACAGCCCACACCGTTGGAACAGCTCTTCCTCTGCCACTTCCATCCCGCCGAAAATGAAGAGGAAGGAGACTGGATGACCCCTATGGAGATTCTCTCCTTCTTGCAAACCAAGACCAAAGACCGGCTGTCCATCAATAAAGTGGCTCTGTTCGGACGTGCACTCCACAAACTGGGCATCAGCAGCCGCCGGAAGACAAGAGGAACAGAATATCATGTAGTGAAAAAAGAATAATCCTGCCAATTAATTTGCTTCTACTTTCGGTTTGCGCTATCTTTGCGTTTCAAATCAAGAAGATATGAAAAAAGAAAGTCAAGTGATATTCGACCGGAATGCCGTAGAGTTTGTGACCGTAGCCGCCGAGTTTTGCAAGTTTCTGGAACAAGCGGAAGGGGTGAAACGTTCCGCGTTCGTCGATACCTCCTTAAAAATACTTCCGCTGCTCTACCTGAAGGCCTCCATGCTGCCCGAGTGCGAAACCATAGGAGACGAGGCGCCGGAAACATTCGTCACCGAAGAGACCTATGAGGTACTCCGCATGAACCTCGCCAATATCCTGGCCGAGAAAGACGACTACCTGGACGTATTCGTATCCGACATGAAGTATAGTGACCAGCCCATCACCAGGAACATTTCCGAAGACTTGGCCGACATATACCAGGACATCAAGGACTTTATCTTCGTATTCCAGCTGGGTTTCAACGAGACGATGAACGATTCGCTTGCCATCTGCCAGGAAAACTTCCGCCTCCATTGGGGACAAAAGCTTGTCAACACCCTGCGTGCCCTGCACGAGGTGAAGTATGCGCAAGGCGAGGATGAAGAGGAGGAAACCGCAGACTTTGAATATTAAATTATGGTTATCAAAAGAACAATAGATAAAGAAACAGTGAAAGACCTGCCCAAAGCCGCCTTTCCGGGACAGATACATGTCGTACAGACACCGTGGGAAGCGGAGAAGGCAGTCGCCTATCTGAAGTCCTGCCCGTTGCTGGGCATAGACAGCGAAACCCGTCCATCGTTCACAAAAGGACAGATACACAAGGTGGCCCTGCTGCAGATTTCCTCAGAGGAACATTGCTTTCTGTTCCGCCTCAACCTGACGGGACTGACTCTGCCGGTTATCACATTGCTGGAAAACCCAAGCGTAACGAAAGTAGGCCTTTCCTTGCGGGACGACTTCATGATGCTGCACAAACGCGCGCCCTTCGAACAGCATGCCTGCATCGAATTGCAGGAATATGTCCGCGCTTTCGGCATCCAGGACAAAAGCCTGCAGAAGATATACGCCATCCTCTTCGGGGAAAAGATTTCGAAAAGCCAGCGCCTTTCCAACTGGGAAGCCGAAACCTTGACCGAACCGCAGAAACTGTATGCCGCCACCGATGCTTGGGCATGCCTCAACATCTACAACAGGCTGCAAGAACTGAAACGGACAGGAGATTTTGAGATAGAAGCCAATAATAATGTGGTAATGTGATGCACATTATCAGATTACCACATTAATCACATTATATATATATATATGTACAAAGTATACCTTAAACCCAATAAAGAGGAGTCATTAAAGCGTTTTCACCCGTGGGTGTTTTCCGGCGCCATCGCACATTTCGACGGAGAGCCCGAAGAAGGGGAAGTTGTTGAAATCTACACGTCCAAAAAGGAATTCATAGCCAAAGGGCATTTTCAGATTGGCAGTATCGCCGTACGCGTACTGACCTTCCGTCAAGAAGAAGAAATCAATGCGGACTTCTGGAAACGCAAACTCAGCATAGCATACGACATGCGCCGCAGTATCGGCATAGCCGGAAACCCGACAAACAACACCTATCGCCTGGTGCACGGGGAGGGAGACAACCTGCCGGGGCTTGTTATCGACATTTATGCCCGCACCGCAGTGATGCAGGCACATTCTGCCGGCATGCACCTCGACCGCATGGCCATTGCCGATGCCCTTACCGAAGTGATGGGCAACCAGATTGACAATATCTATTACAAATCGGAGACGACCCTTCCCTTCAAGGCCGACCTCTATCCGGAGAATGGTTTCTTGAAAGGCGGTAGCACGGACAATGTAGCCATGGAGTACGGCCTGAAGTTCCACATCGACTGGCTGAAAGGCCAAAAGACCGGTTTCTTCGTAGACCAACGCGAGAACCGTTCGCTACTGGAACGTTATGCCAAAGGCCGCAGCGTACTGAATATGTTCTGCTATACCGGCGGCTTCTCCGTATATGCTATGCGTGGAGACGCCAAACTGGTACATTCCGTGGACAGCTCCGCCAAAGCCATCGACTTGACCAACAAGAACATCGAACTGAACTTCCCGGGTGACACCCGCCATGCCGCCTATGCAGAAGATGCCTTCAAATACCTTGACCGCATGGGCGACCAATACGACCTGATAGTTCTTGACCCTCCTGCTTTTGCCAAGCACCGCGATGCTCTGCGCAATGCCCTGCAAGGCTACCGCAAACTGAACGTCAAGGCTTTCGAGAAAATCAAGCCCGGCGGCATCCTCTTCACATTCTCGTGTTCGCAAGCCGTCAGCAAAGAAAACTTCCGCACCGCCGTGTTCACAGCCGCTGCCATGTCCGGCCGCAGCGTACGCATCCTGCACCAACTGACGCAACCTGCCGACCACCCGGTCAGCATCTATCATCCGGAAGGGGAATACCTGAAAGGACTGGTTCTATATGTAGAATAAAGGAAAAAGCAGGCTTTGTTAGCCTGCTTTTCTTAAATAGAGTTAATAAAAAGCAGAAATACGCCAAAACAGCATGTTATATAACATAAACCGTGTATATTTGCACTGTGTTTTTCATGGTATTAGATTTAAGGTTAATAAAGATTGGGTGTCTGGGATAGATACCCTTCTTTTTTTATAATACATTCCTTCCCAAAATCCATCCCTCATTAATCTCTTTCGTTGAAGAAAAAGCCGTACAGAACTTGTTTTTCTCCTAGTCTCATTGTACATTTGCATCTATTACATAATTTAAAATATAAAAAGCTAATATTATGAGCATCAAATTCCGACTCACTGCCATGCAATTCCTGCAATTCTTCGTTTGGGGAGCATGGCTGATTTCATTAGGTGGTTACATGGGCGGTACGTTACATTTTGAAGGCGGACAAATCGGAGCAATCTTTGCAACCATGGGTATAGCCTCACTGATAATGCCCGGACTGACCGGTATCATCGCCGACAAATGGATAAACGCCGAACGCCTTTATGGCATACTCCACCTCATCGGTGCCGGTGCTCTGATTTATGCTTCAACTGCCACCACATACAACCACATGTACTGGGCCATGCTGCTCAACATGCTTGTTTACATGCCTACACTATCTCTGGCCAACACCGTATCCTACAATGCATTGGAAAAATATAAGATGGATTTGATAAAAGACTTCCCTCCCATCCGTGTATGGGGAACGGTAGGCTTTATCTGTGCCATGTGGGCTGTGGACCTTACCGGGTTCAAGGCAAGTTCGGCACAGCTCTATGTGGCAGCCATCTCGGCAGCCATGCTGGGGCTTTACGCCTTCACCCTGCCTGCCTGCCCCCCCATGCGCAGCGAAGGAAAAACGATGCTCTCCGCTTTCGGACTGGACGCACTGGTGCTGTTCAAGCGCAAGAAGATGGCTATCTTCTTCCTATTCTCCATGTTGCTGGGAGCCGCCCTTCAAATAACAAACACCTATGGTGACCTTTTCCTGGGTTCGTTTGCTTCCATACCGGAATATGCAGATTCGTTCGGTGTGAAACACTCCGTCATCCTGCTCTCCATCTCGCAAATGAGTGAGACGTTGTTTATCCTTGCCATCCCCTTCTTCCTAAAACATTTCGGAATCAAGCGTGTTATGTTAATTAGTATGTTTGCATGGGTATTCCGTTTCGGGCTCTTCGCCCTCGGAGACCCGGGAAGCGGACTCTGGATGCTCATTCTCTCAATGATTGTCTACGGTATGGCATTTGACTTTTTCAATGTATCGGGCTCGCTGTTTACAGAAATGGAGGCACATCCCAGTATCCGCGCCAGCGCACAAGGCTTGTTCTTTATGATGACGAACGGTGTGGGAGCCATCATCGGAGGCTATGCCAGCGGAGCCGTGGTAGATGCCTTCTCGGTATATGCCGAAGGTGGAGGACTGGTAAGCCGCGACTGGACACCGGTATGGTTTATCTTTGCAGGATATGCCTTAGTCATTGGTCTGTTATTTGGAATAGTATTCCGCTATAAACATAATCCGGAGAAAATAGAGAAAAACTGATTGAGAATCAGGTTGATTTAATAGGTATGAATAAGAAAAAGATAGAACTACAAGTACTAAACATTTCCAACAGCCAGGCGCAAGCGGGTGCCTATGCCTTGGTACTGGGTGAAGTGGGTGGCGAACGCCAGCTTCCGATTATTATAGGTGCCACCGAAGCACAAGCTATGGTCATCGAGATGAAAGGTATTGTACCGCCCCGCCCGCTGACCCATAACCTATTTGCTTCCGTCCTTGAAGTGCTGGGTGTAAAACTGATGCGTATTCTTATCTATAAAGTAGACAACGGAGTATTTTACTCTTACCTTTATATGAAAGCCGAAGAAACCATTCTCCGGATTGACGCGCGTACCAGCGACGCAGTTGCCCTGGCATTGCGCATGAATGCCCCTATCTTTGTCTACGAAGACATCCTCGAAGCAGAATGTCTGAAAACCGTCGAAGGTTCCATCGACCCGATGGAAGGCAGCGAACCGGACAAAGACGAACTGCTGCAGGAAGACACGATAGGCATACTGAAAACGGCCCTGCAAAAAGCAGTCGATGAAGAGGACTATGAACGTGCCGCACAGCTAAGAGACCAGATTAACCAACTCAAGAACAATTTGTAATATGCACGTATTCTATACCCCCGACATACAAGCCCACGCAGAGCTGCCCGAAGAGGAAGCCGCACACGCCGTACGCGTCTTGCGCTTGCAGGCTGGAGACGAGGTCATGTTGACAGACGGAAAAGGCTGCTTTTATCGTGCCGAAATCAGTACGGCTACAAACAAGCGCTGTCTGGTGAATATCCTGGAAACCCTTCCGCAAGCCCCCTTGTGGAAAGGTCATCTGCACATTGCCATGGCGCCTACCAAGAATATGGACCGCACAGAGTGGTTTGCCGAGAAAGCGACGGAAATTGGGTTTGACGAACTGACATTCCTGAACTGCCGTTTCTCGGAACGGAAAGTCATCAAGACGGAGCGCATCTCCAAAATTCTGGTTTCCGCCATCAAGCAGTCGCTCAAGGCACGCCTGCCCCAACTGAATGAAATGACAGACTTCAACAAGTTCATCACACAGCCTTTTCCGGGTCAGAAATTCATCGCCCACTGTTATGAAGGCGAAAAACCGCTTTTGAAGGATATGGTACATCCCGGAGAGGATGCCCTCGTACTAATCGGTCCTGAAGGAGACTTCAGCGAAGAGGAAGTCCGGAAGGCGACGGAAAACGGTTTTATCCCCATCAGCTTGGGAAAATCAAGGTTGCGTACAGAGACGGCGGCACTGGTTGCCTGCCACATCCTCAATTTACAGAATCAATGATACTCACTAAAACAAAAACTATATGAAAAAGAACCTATTCTTCCACTTCTCAGTACTGGCAATGCTCATCGTGCTGATAAGCGCTTGTTCGTCCAAAAAGCCAGAATACACCAACGTTATTCCTTCCGATGCCTCGCAAGTCATCGCTGTCAATTTAAAATCATTGGCAGACAAGGCCGGTACCAAAGATAAAGAGACTAAAGAAGCACTGCAAAAGCTGACAGATGCCTTGAAAAGCGATATGAATGCAGCTACTTTCCAACAATTGGAGGCTGTACTGAAAGACCCTGCCAAATCGGGAGTGGACGTCAATGCGCCGATTTATGTCTTCAACGCTCCCTCGTTCCCCTACACCACCATGGTAGCCAAGGTTCAAAGTGAGGATGATTTGCTGAAGCTTCTGGAAGTTACGGAGAAAGAACAGATAATCAGCCATGTGGCAGAAGCGGACGGTTACAGTTTTGCACAAATCAACAAGCGGGCATTGCTCGCTTTCACTCCTACCACGCTTATGGTGGTGAACTACACCGGCACATCACAACTGGAAAAAGTCAAAGAAGGAATTCCCGCCTTGCTGAAACAGACCGGAGAAAACAGCATCAACAGCAACACCGCTTTCAAGAAAATGCAAAAGCAGGATGGAGACATCAATATGCTCATCTCTCCTTCCAGCCTGCTGAGTGCATATGCCAATCCGCTGAATTACGGAATATCCCACAATATCGACCTGAAAGACTTGAAGATGCTGGGAAGTCTCTCCTTCGAAAAAGGGAAAATAGAACTGAAAGTAGAGAGCTATACCGAGAACACAGAATTGAAAGCACTTTTCGAAAAGCAAATCAAAAGTACTTGTCCCATCGAAAACACGTTCTTGAAGTATTTCCCAAAATCTACCCTGGCGCTATTCAGCATAGGTATCAATGGAGAAGAGTTCTACAATGTGCTGCAAGAGAATGAGCAGTTCCGCAACGATTTCTCCATTACCAAAGCCGCTGAAGTAAAAGACTTGTTCAGTGCTTTCCACAACGACCTGACCATAGGCCTTATCAATGTAACCATGAACAGCAATCCTTCTTTCCTGGCCTATGCCAGCGTAAAGAACGACGCTCCCTTGAAAGCCCTTTATGAGAAAAAGTCCGAACTGGGACTGAAACGCGGCGAAGACATCGTGAAATTGAATGAGAATGAATATGTCTATAAATCACGCGCTATCAACATATTCTTCGGCATACGAGACAAACAGATGTACGCCACCAATGACGAACTGCTGTATAAGAATGCATGCAAGACCGCTGACCCGTCTGCCAAAGAGACGGACTTCGCTTCCAGTCTGAAAGGCAAGCGCACAGCCTTTGTCATCAATGCGGAAGCCGTACTTGACCTGCCCGTTGTAAAAATGCTAGCTGGATTTGGCGGACAAGAGTATAGCACCTATTACTCGCTGCTCGGCAATATCTCGTATCTGGAAGCTGTCGGCAACGAGGACAAGGCAACCGTCACCCTGCAGCTGAAGAACAAGAATGTTAATGCACTGAAACAGATTGTGGACTTTATCAAGCAGTTTGCAGGAATGTAATTTAAGGATTAAGGATTAGAGATTAAGGATTAATACCACTCATGAATAGGATTCACCTACGGCAAACACTACCTCAAGTGTTTGCCGACCGTGATGCCATTACCTCAGACGTATGGCATCGGGACATTACGTTCCACAAAGGGAAACGTTATCTCATAGAAGCCGCTTCGGGCACCGGAAAATCATCGCTTTGCAGCTATGTTTACGGTTACCGCAACGATTATCAGGGAATCATCAACTTTGATGAGCGCAATATCCGTTCACTCTCCGTCAATGACTGGATAGATATACGCAAACACTCCCTCAGCATTCTTTTTCAGGAGTTGCGTATCTTTCCCGAACTTACCGCCATCGAGAACATACAACTGAAGAACCGGCTTACCAACTTCAAAAAAAGGAAAGAAGTCCTTACCCTATTCGAGGCAATCGGCATTGCCGACAAGGTAAACGAAAAAGCCGGGAAGCTATCTTTCGGCCAGCAACAAAGAGTCGCTTTTATCCGCAGCCTCTGCCAGCCTTTCGACTTCATCTTCCTGGACGAACCCGTCAGCCATCTGGATGACGAGAACGGAACAATCATGGGCAGGCTGCTGACAGAAGAAGCCAGCCGCCAAGGAGCGGGAATCATAGTGACTTCCATCGGCAAACATCTGGAATTGGATTATGATGAAATTTATCAATTATAAATGTGGCTAATATGAACCGACTTGTTTGGAAACTTCTCCGCCAGCACATCAGTGTCGGACAGTTGGCAGGCTTTTTCCTCGCCAATCTCTTCGGCATGATGATTGTATTGCTGAGCGTACAATTCTATCGTGATGTCCTTCCCGTTTTTACGGAAGGGGACAGTTTCATGAAGAAGGATTATATCATTGCTACCAAGAAAATCAGTACTTTGGGCAGCTTTGCCGGGAAAAGCAATACCTTCTCCAAAGATGAGATAAAGGACCTGAAAGCCCAACCTTTTACTAAGGGGGTAGGCGCGTTCACTCCTTCCCTGTTCAAGGTTTCTGCCGGACTCGGTATGCAGGAAGCCGGTATCCGCTTGTCAACGGAGATGTTTTTCGAGTCTGTACCCGACGAATATGTGGATGTCAGTCTGGAGAAATGGCATTTTGACGAAGATGCCCGGGTAATCCCCATCATCATTCCGCGCAATTATCTGAACCTCTATAACTTTGGCTTTGCACAAAGCCGGAGTCTGCCGAAACTCTCCGAAGGTTTGATGAGTCTGGTACAGATGGATATCATGATGCGGGGCAACGGACGTGTGGAACAATATAAAGGCAACATTGTAGGATTCTCCAACCGGCTGAATACCATTCTCGTCCCCCAATCCTTCATGGACTGGGCCAACAAGAATTTTGCACCGGAAAAAGAAGCTGAACCGTCCCGACTTATTGTGGAAGTGAAGAATCCTACCGACACAGCCATCACCGACTATTTCCAGCAAAAGAATTACGAAACCGAAGGCAACAATCTGGATGCCGGAAAGACAACTTATTTCCTGCGCCTCATTACAGCTATTGTCATGGGAGTAGGACTGTTCATCAGCATTCTGTCATTCTACATCCTGATGCTGAGCATCTTCCTGCTTCTCCAAAAGAATACGGTAAAACTGGAAAACCTGCTGCTGATAGGATATAGCCCGACGCGGGTAGCCACGCCTTATTATATACTGACAGTAGGGCTGAATGTACTGGTACTGCTCCTCGCCATCGGCTGCGTGGCATGGGTACGCAGTTACTATATAGAAGTAGTCCAAAACCTCTTCCCGCAACTGGAGAGCGGTTCACTGCTTCCATGCATATTGACCGGTTGCCTATTATTTTTTGCTGTATCACTGCTGAATATTTTGGCAATAGGCAAAAAAATTATCAGTATCTGGAAAGGGGGAAAATAAAGATGGGAAAAATCCATCCAACAGATATAAAGTTCATGGTAGTGTTGGTATTATGTCTCAGCATGGCATTTCCCATCTCTGCCAATGACTTTCTATTCACTTCCATTGACACCTCGCACGGTCTGAGTGATAACCAGATACGCTATATCCTCCAACTTCCGGACGGAAGAATGGTATTTACCACCACCCAGAACGTCAATCTGTATGATGGAGCCAACTTCACCTCTCTGCAGCCTACCCCCGAATATATATATCCGCTGAAACAATACAAGGGCTTCTACCATGTCTATCTGAGCGGTGATTCCCTCTTGTGGATAAAGGATTACCAACGGCTGATGTGCATCAATCTCCATAACGAGCGATACATTGCCAACCTGGACTCCGTCTTTCAACAGAAAGGTATGCAGCATCCCATAGAGGATTTGTTTGCGGACGAACGGGGGCTCGTCTGGGTAATCAGCCATGGCGAGCTGTTACAGCCGGAACTTTCCTTCCGATTGAAACTGTCTGAAGGCCGAGGAACAATACAAGACCTGACTGCAGACGAAGAATCTCTGTATCTGTTCCATGACACGGGAGAAATCGTGTGCTATGATGTAAAAAACGGAAAACAACAGTATGACATTGCCGCATATCCCCGGACGGAACAAGAGAAGTTCCAAAACACCTCCCTCATACTCAGAGGAAAAAACGGGTTCTATCAACTGCGCAACGGCTCTAAAGGAGGATTTTTCCATTTCGACCTCCATAAGCGAGCATGGGAGAAGCTGATGGAAACAGAGTATACCCTCAATACACTGATGATCTCCGCAGATGAGAAAGCATACATCAGCTGCATCCGTGGCTTTTGGATTATTGACCCCGAAAAGAGGACACGCCACTACATGCCCACCTTGAGGACCCGAAAGGGCAACGTCCTTGCTACAGAAATCAGTACGATTTTCCAGGACCGGCAAGGAGCTTTATGGCTCGGAACATTCAACAGAGGATTGCTGTACTACCATCCGGCCTTATATAAGCACATCCACATAGACAAGAAGGATTTCCCCCTATCACTTGAAAGAAATACAGCCGTAGCAAACTTTACGGAAGACCGGGACGGCAACATATTCATAAAGGACCGGACAGCTATCTATAAGCTCGACCTGCAGGAAGACGGCAACCGGATACTCATACCGGTAGAAGCATCCACCCTGCCCAAAGAGCTACAAGGGGAATACGGTTCGGAAGCGGCATTCGTGTCACATGACGGAACGCTCTATTTCGGAGACGCCGACGGATGCAACATCTTTTCCCCCAATCCGGAGCCCCCATCTTCCAGTCTGCCCTATCCACCGGTTTTCACGGCAATCCATGTGCATGGAGAATGCATCCTCCCGGGCAGAAGCTATGAAAACCGGACTATACTACCCGAAGCCTCTCCTTATGTGAAAGAAATATCATTGAGCCACAGCCAGAACTTCCTTACTCTCGAGTTCTCCGCATTGAATTACTTCAACCGCGAGCACACCCATTACCGCTATCAGCTGGAAGGTATCGACGCACAATGGGTAACCGCCGGCAACATGAAGCAGAGCAACGGCATTCTCCAAGCTCCCTATACCAACTTGCCACCGGGAAGCTACACCTTCAAGGTAATGGCCTCTAACGATGGAAAGCATTGGAATGAAGAGCAAACGGCCCGGATAAGCCTAACAGTCCATGCTCCCTGGTGGAAAACCGGCGTTGCATACGTCATCTATATAGTCTTGTCAATCGCCATCATTGCGGCAAGCATCCGCCTCTACATACACCGCACCCGGAAGGAGATGGAACGGAAACACAAAGAAGAAATCCTTTTGCTCCGCATCCGCAACTTGATAGAGCAGTGCAACCGTTATGAAGCGGAACAAAAGAAATCACCGGAAGGAAAAAACATAACTTGTGTACATAGCCATACCGAACCTCACCAAACAGAAAACAAGCAAGACGCATCCGAATCTGTTTTCCTGACAAAAGCTATCGAACTGGTGGAAAAGAACCTGCATGTACCCGGCTACTCCGTAGAGCAGCTAAGCCGCGACTTGTGTATGGAACGCACCGGACTTTACCGGAAACTGGTAGCCATGCTCGACCAGTCCCCCAGCCTCTTCATCCGCAACATCCGCTTGCAACGTGCGGCACAACTCATCCTGGAAGGCAGCCTCAGCATTACGGAAATCGCAGAGCGTACCGGCTTCAGCAGTTCCAGCTATCTCAGCAAATGTTTCCAGGAAATGTACGGCTGCCGTCCCTCGGAATATGCGGAGAAAATGCAGAAATCAACTTGAGTGTTGTTCCGTTTCAACAAGATTGTTGCCACCTAAAGGGGATTCAAGGCTACTTTTGCAGCATAATTTTAAAAGAACCATGAAAATGAATTTTATGAAAAGAGCCGGCTTCGTGCTGACTTGTGCAACCATGCTTGCAAACTTGTGTGCCGCCCAGAACACAGAGCGCACACCTCAAGGAATGAAATGCACCACACAAGGAATGGACATCCGTGTGGAATTCTATTCGCCTTCCATTGTGCGGGTTTACAAAACTCCCGAAGGCAAACCCTACAACAAAGAAAGTCTGGTAGTGGTCAAATCACCCGAAACGGTCAAAGTGGACTTTTCGGAGGAAGCAGGACAAACCGTGCTGAAATCTTCTATATTGAAAGTTCTTGTCAATCCGGCAACCGGAGGCATCAGTTTCCATACCATCGCCGGCAACGATCTGCTGAAAGACAAGGACTACGGCACCTCTTTTGCCGATAAGAATGATGCCGGCACTCCCTCCTATCAAGTAAGGGGCTCTTTCCTATTGGATAAAGACGAACCCATCTACGGAGTAGGACAAGTGATGGACGGCAAATTCAACCGCCGCAACTCCATGCACCACATGCAGAACGAGAACATGTTCACCTATTCTCCTTATTTCATGTCGCCCGTGAAAGGCTATGCCGTATATTGGGACAACTACTCCATTTCAGAATTCATGGATACTCCGCAGGAACTCGCTTTCCAGAGCCTGGGACACTGTGCGGACTATTATTTCATGTATGGCGGAAACGCCGACGGCATCATCGCCCAGGTGCGCGACTTGACGGGACACTCCCCCATGCTTCCACTGTGGGCATACGGTTTCTTCCAAAGCAAGGAGCGCTATCATACGCAGGAAGAAAGCCTGAATGTCTTGAAGAAGTATCGCGAACTACAAATTCCCATTGACTGTATGATTCAAGACTGGCGCTACTGGCCCGAATATCAGAAGACGGACAGTGCGTGGAACTCACACAGCTTTGACCCTGAACGCTTTCCCAACCCCAAGAAGTGGGCCGACGAAATACACAAGCTGAATGCCAAGCTGATGATTGTGGCATGGCCCGGCTTTGGCACCCACACAGAGCAACGCAAGGAGCTGGATGCCAAAGGCATGATTATCAATTTTGATACCTGGCCTCCACAAAGTGGCGCACGCCCCTACGACGTCTACAATCCCGAAGCAAGGGATATTTATTGGAAATATCTGAATAAAGGCATTTTCAGTTACATCGGCAACGACGGCTGGTGGCTCGATTCTACAGAGCCCGACCATATCAACCGACAAGAATCGGACTATGACCTCCCCACTCACTTGGGATCTTACCGAAGTGTAAAGAACGCCTACTCACTGATGCACAACAGCGGAATAGCCTCGCATCAAAAGGCTTTGAGCAAAGACAAACGCGTTGTCATCCTAACCCGTTCCGGATTTATCGGACAACAACGTTACGGCTGCAACACCTGGAGTGGTGACGTGACCTCCACTTGGGACATGCTGGAGAAACAGATTCCTGCCGCACTGAACTACACCTTAATGGGCATTCCGAACTGGAACAGTGACATAGGCGGCTTCTTTGCCGGACGCTGGAACCAAGAAGGGGGAGCCAAGAACCCCAAATACCAAGAACTGTATGTACGCTGGATGCAGTTCGGCACTTTCTGCCCGATGATGCGTTCGCACGGTACGGAGTTGCCCCGTGAAATCTGGAACTTCGGCAAGCGTGGCGAGTGGTGTTTCGATGCCCAGGAGAAGATGATTAATCTGCGCTATCGCCTTCTGCCCTACATTTACAGCACTTCCTGGGATGTGTCCCACAATGACGGTACATTCATGCGTCCTTTAGTAATGGATTTTGCAGCAGATTCTAAAACACATGAAGTTGGCGGCGAATTTCTTTTCGGACGCTCCCTACTGGTAGCACCGGTCACCCGGCCGGAAGTGACGGAATGGTCGGTTTACCTTCCTCAAGGCGCAGACTGGTGGGACTTCTGGAGTAACGAAAAACAGCAGGGCGGACAGACCTTGAACCGCTGTGTATCGAAAGAGATTCTGCCCGTCTATGTAAAAGCCGGCAGTATCCTGCCGTTCGGTCCCAAAGTACAGTATTCCGCCGAAAAGAATTGGGACAATCTGGAGATACGCATCTATCCGGGTGCCGACGGCACATTCACCCTCTACGAGGACGAAAATGACAACTACAACTACGAAAAGGGAGCTTATTCCACCATCCGCTTCCATTGGGACGACAAGGCTCGTCGCCTGACAATAGAAGAGCGGGAAGGCAGTTTTCCGGGTATGCTGAAAAGCCGCAAGTTCAAGGTTGTTCTGGTCGGTCAGAACTCCGGTACGGGAGACCGGCCGATGAAAGGCGGAAAGACAATAAGCTATGCAGGAAAGAAAAAAAGTATAAAGCTGTAACAGTAAAAAGGAGGAACGTGTCAAAACTACCTTACTATTTTTTAGGCGCGGATTACGCAGATTTCAAGAATTCAATTTGCATAGTCCGCGTTATTCCACGTAATCCGCGCCTAATATTACAGCATAATGAAGTGGTCATATACTTTATTAAAAAGGAAACAGCAACGGCAACACAAATACCATCACCACTCCCATAATAATCTGCAACGGGAGCCCCACTTTTATATAATCCATGAATGTATATTGTCCTGCCGGCATCACCAGTGCATTGGGCGGTGTAGAGAATGGAGAAGCGAAACACATGCTTGCCGCAACCGTCACGGCAAACAAGAACGGAACGGGACTTACTCCAATCTGAACCGCACTTTGAAGAGCAATAGGGGCCATCAGCACTGCCGTCACCGTATTGCTGATGAACATGGTCATCAATGAAGTGGTGAAATAGATACCTGCCATCAACACAATAGGACCATAACTGCCCAATCCGCTCACAAGACTGTTGGATATATATTCCGAGGCACCGGTTTTTTCGAGTGCAAGAGACATGGGGAGCATGGCTGCAAAGAGCACAATCGTTTCCCAGTTTATCGTTTTATAGGCGGCTTCCACATTCCTGAAACATCCCGTCAGCACCATCAGCAAGCCGGCAATCATCACCGCTGTCACCGGGGCCACGGGAATAAAGTCGAAGACCATCATGGCAACCATCAGCACCATGATAGCGGCAGCTATGGGCGCTTTATA
This sequence comes from Bacteroides sp. 4_1_36, assembly GCF_003466325.1. Taxonomy (NCBI): domain Bacteria; kingdom Pseudomonadati; phylum Bacteroidota; class Bacteroidia; order Bacteroidales; family Bacteroidaceae; genus Bacteroides; species Bacteroides sp. 4_1_36. The sequence continues at coordinate 98,464 of NZ_QSOX01000009.1, read as the reverse complement.
ATCCAGCGTCACTTTGGCGGCTTCTGCCAAAGGCTGCCCCAATACCACCCAATCGGAATCTTCCCTGCTTATCCGTGCGATGTCCTGCCACGCACCCTGCACCAGCAAAACATCGCCACTATGCATACGCTCACGTCCCAATTCACGTAATATATATTCCTTCTTACGACGGATGCCCAATACATTTACATTAAATTTATCACGGAACCCCGCTTCCTTCACCGTCCGGTTCACAATATTGGAAGAGGGCATCAACACGATTTCGGCAATTCCGATGTCATAAAAGTCAAGGGACTTGTCGGCTTTGGAGGCTTCTTCAGTGGTATGCCCGTCGAGCATTTCCATTAAAAAGTCTTCAGCAAAACGATTTACGTTCGACACCTCTCCCGTAATGTAAAGCACGTCGCCCACCCAAATAGTCGTATCGGGTGATGCCAATTTCTGGGTAATAGTTTTCAGGAATCTATGTTGGGAAGAGTCTACACGCCGTACTTCAATGATATTCAGACCATACTTGCGGCGTACATCCAGGTCTATGATGGTTTTTCCTATCAGACGGGAATCATTGACAGCCCTCAAACGGAACAGGTTGCTGGAAAGTCCGTACTCCTGTACCAGTTGGTCCAATGATTTACCCGACAATGTTCCGTCATTCTTTTTGCCTTTCTTGGAGAGAAACCATTTGGTCAGAGGCATTAAAACCAAAGTTCCCACTATCACGCACACAATGCCCACCGGCAAGAAGGAGAAGAAAGACAGCGGTTCAAAGCCCGCTCCCGTCAATGTATTCTGAATGACCAAGTTAGGAGGCGTACCGATAAGTGTCATCATACCGCCCATACTGCTGGCAAAAGCCAAAGGCATCAATAGACGGCTGGGATTCATTCCGGCACTCAGCGCCAAGCTCACCACGATAGGCAGCATCAAAGCCACCGTTCCCGTATTGCTCACAAAAGCACCAATGGCAGAGGTAACCAGCATCACCAGCAAGAAGAGTTTCAGCTCGCTCTTGCCTGCCAGCTTTAAAATGCGCGAACTTATCATTTTAGCCAGCCCGGTCTGAAAAATGGCGCCGCCCACAACGAACAAGCCCACCATCATAATCACCACCGAGTTGGAGAAGCCGGAAAGGGCCTCTTCAGGAGTAAGAATCTGAAATATCAATAAACCAATCAGCGCACAAAGCGCCACAATGTCCGAACGGACTTTGCCTGCTACAAAAAAGGCAGCGGAGAGAACAAGGATAATAAGGGTAATCAGCATAAATATGTATATTAAGAATGCACAAATATACTTATTTACGCATGATCACACAACCCCTTACTACCTCAAATTACTGATTCAGAACTCGAATTTTTCCAACTTCATGGCAGCCAGCCCCTGGATTTTGGGCACCAGGGCCACAAAATGGTCTGCTTTTTCATGGGCAGACAATGACTCTGCATCTTTCCATGTTTCACAAATCATAAGAACATCGCTGCGAGTGGCGCTCTCAAACACATCATAAGCAATGCATCCATTGTCCTTCAAGGAATATGCGACCAGTTCTTTGGCAGATTCCAATACTGCGGCACGGTTCTCCGCACTTACCTGAATAAAAACATTTAATCTAATCATACTTGTATAAATTTTAAGTGCATCGCAAATTTAAGCAGAATAAATATCTCCACCAACAAAAGTAAATTGTTATTAATTCCTTTCCCGCCGGATGAACCAATCTTTGGCAAGTATGTTGTCTCATCAGAATTGATTCTAACTTTAACTATTAAAAACTGACTTGATTATGAAATGTAAAGATTCTAATTTCTGGATCGGACTGGGAATAGGTTCGGTTGCCGGTGCATTGGCCTACCACTTCTCCCGTACGGAGAAAGCTAAAAAGCTGGAAGATGCCATATGCCGTGCCATCCACAAAGCAAATGGCGAAGCCAAGGAGTTCATCAACACTGCTGAAGAAGAAGCATTGCACGTTGGCACCAAAGTAGCAGACAAGATGGCCCATGAGGCCCATGAGGCCGCAGAGAAAGCTGACAATCTGAAAAACAAGGTTCACAATTTTGCCGATGCTAAGAAATAAAACAAGCACTTGGAAACTTCTGAAGGGGTGTGTCAAAATTCACCACAGATTACACGGATTAACACAGAATGAGCTTAATCTACTGATAATCAAAGATGCTTATCTGTGCAAATCTGTGTAATCTGTGGTGAATACCAGTTTCGACACACCCTCTTTGCATATCGACCCATCAGTTCTGCAGACTGCGCCGATTCAAAATATCATTCATATGCTCCAATGCCCATCCTACCAAAGATTCAATATGCGGCATCAGGCTACATCCGATTTCTGTAAGGTTATACTCCACACGGGGAGGAACTTCCGCATAGACTTTCCTGACAATCAGCCCGTCCGTCTCCAATGAGCGCAATGTAACCGTCAGCATCCGCTGGGAAATATCCCCTATGGTTTTCTGTATATCGCAAAAACGCATCGTTCCATTCGCTTTCAGTGTGACCAGCACAAGCATTGTCCATTTGTCTCCCAACCTGCTCAGTACATCCCGTACCGGACAAGCATCCATACGATGAAAATTTTCCATTCCTTTATTTTACCAATCAGTTCAACCTCAGCAATGGCGACTCTATGCTTAGTGTCCGGCATTGCACCACAAAAGTAATAAACTTACTCAAAATAACTATCGTTTCATACGATAATTAAAACATTCTTTATACTCGTAAATGCATCTGCCTCATCCGGATTATTTGTATTTTTGCAACATCGTTTCCTATTCATATGTAACTGCAAGACTCTTATGAACGTAAAAATAGAAGAAAGCTGGAGAAAACGCCTACAAGAGGAGTTTGACAAACCTTATTTTGAGAAGCTGGTAGCATTTGTAAAAAGTGAGTATGGACATGCCAACGTGCTACCTCCCGGCCATCAAATTTTCCACGTCTTCAACTCTTGCCCGTTCGAGAAAGTGAAAGTCGTCATACTCGGACAAGACCCTTATCCTAATCCCGGTCAGTATTATGGAGTCTGCTTTTCCGTACCGAAAGGAGTAGCCATTCCCGGTTCTCTGGCAAACATATTCAAGGAAATACATCAGGACCTGGGAAAGCCCATTCCGACTTCCGGAAATCTGGACCGTTGGGTAGCGCAAGGCGTGTTTCCTATGAATTCCGTCCTCACAGTACGTGCCCACGAAACCGGCTCGCACCGGAACATGGGATGGGAAATCTTCACAGACGCTGTTATCAAGAAACTGAGTGATGAACGGGAGAATCTTGTATTCATGCTTTGGGGAGCGTACGCCAAAGAAAAAGCCGCTTTAATCAATAGCAGCAGACACTTGATTCTGACTACCGTCCATCCGTCCCCACGTTCTGCCGAATACGGATTCTTCGGTTGCAGGCACTTCAGTAAAGCCAACGATTTCTTACGGAGCAGAGGGATACAAGAAATTGACTGGTAACACGCTACAATACTCCGCTGACTCCGCTTCCAAACAAAGCAAAGTCCCCCAGGCACGGGTCGTCCGGAAAGGCCTCTGCCAGAGCTTCAGTAATCCGGCGGGCATTCTTCAAAGAAAATGTTTCTGTCTCGGTGAGTCCCAAAGCATAGGCCACACGGCAGACATGCGTGTCCAAAGGCACAATCAGGTCCCTGCAATCAAATCTCTCCCAAATACCAAAATCCACTTCCGGACCTTTCCTTATCATCCAGCGCAAAAACATGTTCAGTTTCTTTTGGGGGCTCTTTGCCGAGACTTCCAAAAATGCACATAACCTTTCCATCGGATTACCGGCATACGTACATAAGGCATCCTCCAGACTGTCAAAAGCAGAATAGGCAGCATGCAAACGCCTGAAATAGGAATGAAAGTCAGCATAAGAAAGCATTCGGTAAAAACAGCTTCTGTCCGTAGCAGGGAAGTCATTCTTCCATCGGCAGGACAACACGTATTGATGAGGTGATACCCCCATCAACCTATGCAACTCTTCAGCCTTTTTCAATATCTGTTTACGGTTGCCGAAACTCATGATGGCAGTCAGCAGCCCACTGATTTCAATATCCTGCTTCCGTTCATAGCGATGTGGAAACTGTACGGGGTCGTTCTGAATGAAGCCGGCGCAATGATAGGCCGCCGCCCACTCCCAAAGTTGTCTTTTAATCTCCTCGGTCATCTGCAAGCATTTGTTTTTTCATCTGAAATGCAAAGATATTGCAAATCGAATGCAAAACTTTCATGCTTGCACGAAAAAGTTGTGCCGGGATATAGCTTATCTTATTTAAAGATATTGCATTTATAGCAACATCGGACAAGTAACCTATTTCTTTTCCTCCTATTTTTGCAACATGAAAAAGCCCAATAGAGCCATGCAGCAGAAAAAGACAACCCAGGAGGAATACCAAAAGTGTGTGAACGCAGTAGTGGATTATATAAATCTGCACCTCGGAGAAGAAATTGACCTGAAATCTTTGGCCAGGATTTCCCATTTCTCTCCCTTCTACTTCCACCGCATCATGAAAGCTTTCCTGGGTGAACCCGTCGGTACGTTCATTGTCCGGACGCGTACCGAAGCCGCTGCCCGGTTGCTTCGTTACTCGGACATGCCGATAGCGGACATAGCCTACCGTATAGGCTACTCTTCGCCTTCGTCACTGTCGAAAGTATTCAAGCAGTTCTACGGCATTTCACCATTAGAATACCGTAACAATAAAAACTTTGTAATTATGAAACCAGCCATTATTCGTCCGGAACTGGAACTGAAACACGAAATCAAAGAAGTTCCTGCCAGAAATGTGATTTACATCCGCCTCTTTGGCGACTATAAACTGAACGACTATTGCAGCGCATGGATGCGCCTTTGCCAGTTCATCCAGGAAGAAAAACTGCCTATGGGAGAAGTGATGCCCTACTGTATCTATCACGATGACCCCAAAGTGACGCCCGCTGAAAAGCTGCGTACCGATGTATGTATAGTCCTACCCTCATCTGCAACGGCCAAAGGAGACATAGGATTTAAACAGCTCGCGGCAGGCCGCTATGCCATATTCCTATACAAAGGTCCATACGAACATCTGCAGGCCGTATACGATACCATCTACGGGAAGTATATCCCCGAAATGGAATGTAGCTTACGGGATGAGTCCAGTGCGGAACGTTACTTGAACAACCCCGCAGATACGGCGCCGGAGGAACTGTTGACAGAGATTTATATTCCGGTAGAGTAGGCAAACTGTTCTGCCGGAGCCATCAGGATTTCTCCCCGGAAGAGTTTAGGAACCGGGCAGCGAACAAGTATTCGTTCCTCCATGGAGTAAAAATCGTTCCACCATGGTGGAACGATTTTTACTCCGCGGTGGAATGATTTTTACCTCATGATGGAACGAATAAATATTAGGCAAGCCGGTCGATACTATATTAGATACCCATATCTATACTGTATTGTAAAAAAGGGACACTCCCTTGTCTGTATGCTTGTTTTTATTCATTAATTTTGCACGACGCAATGCGAATCAAGCAATTGACGCAAACAGATAATTTTAAAATCTCCATTAAAATCAAGATAAAAGATGCAAAATGTTTCCATAAAAGGGTTTATATATGCGGCTCTCTCCTCTGCCACCTTCGGGCTGGCTCCTTTTTTCACCATTTCATTACTCCTTGCGGGCTTCTCCTCTTTCGAAGTATTGGCCTACCGATGGGGAATAGCTTCACTTGCCTTGGTCGTTTTCGGCATTATGCTGGGCGAGACATTCCGCATCAGCAGGAAAGACTGGGGAACGGTGTTCATCCTCAGCCTGCTCCGGGCAGCTACCTCCTTCAGTCTGGTCATCGCCTATCAGAACATAGCCAGCGGAGTGGCATCCACCATTCATTTCATGTATCCGCTGGCCGTGGCACTGGCCATGATGGGCTTTTTCGGAGAAAAGAGGTCATTCGCCATTCTGTTTGCCGTGTTGGTGTCACTAAGCGGAGCTGGACTTTTGTCATCCGGCAAAATAGACTTTGAAGGAGGAAACACGACCATCGGGCTGATTGCTGCCGGTCTGTCCGTATTCTTTTATGGAGGATATATCGTAGGAGTAAGGAAGAGCCGTGCCGTGCAGATTCCCTCCACTGCATTGACATGCTACGTAATGGGGCTGGGAGCCTTGTTCTTTATTATAGGAGGATATCTGACCGGAGGCATCCGGCTGGCCAATGATACCCACACATGGCTGAATATTCTCGGACTGGCGCTGCCGGCAACAGCTATATCCAACATCACCCTGGTAAAAGCCATTAAATACATAGGGCCTACACTGACTTCCATTTTCGGGGCCTTGGAACCTCTGACAGCCGTAGTTATCGGTTGCCTGATATTCAATGAAAGCTTCACACCGGCCAGCGCCATCGGCATGGCGCTGATAATAACGGCCGTTACAGTCGTGGTGGTACACGAAAAGAAAAAGGAGAGTGAGAGTTGATTGTCCTTATTTCGCCTTTTTATAATCCGTGATGAAACCCTCCATCATCCACTTGGCCAAGGCCTGGCGGTTCGAACTGATTACAAAACGGCGCTGGTCAAAAGTGTTCTGGATATTTCCCAATTCCACGAATACGGAAGCGGGAGAAGTATTGGCTAACACATAAAGATTGCGTGCGCTGACAGTTCCGGTAAACCCACGGTTGGGCTGGTGCTTGTCATATTTCGATTCGAAAGTTTTCTTCATGGTCTTAGCCAGACGCTTGCTGTCGGGCTTGCTTTTAGAGTGGTAAAAGAACACATCGGTCTGATGGCTCTTACTGCGACTGTCCACATGAAGAAAAATGGCACGGCAATATTTATAGTTCTTGCGGTCCTTCTTGTAAAACTCATTGATTTTGGCGCAACGTTGCCGGAGACGTGCCACTTGGTTCAAGGGTATGGGAGCTCCCATGCACGTCTCACGTTTGCTGTTGGAAAGGTACTTGTCATCACGGATTCCGTCTTTAGCATCCTGGATAATGATACGGACTTCCGCCCCCTCTTGCATCAAGTTACGGGCAAGGCGCAAAGCCACATCATACGCATACTCATCTTCATGCAGTTCTATTTTGCCGATTCTGCCGATAGCTCCGGGGTCGGGGCCTCCATGCCCGCTCACTACATAAAAACAAGCGCCCTGCAAACGGTTGGATGTCACTTTTACACTGGCAAGCGCTTTCCCGAACAAAGGTTCATTGATTGTCTTCTTCCCATTGCCAACCGGCTTTGATAATGGGGGCAGTACATACTTCACTCCCAGCCGCAATTCCTCCTTCCCTTTAAGAAGTTTCTTGTTCAGCTCCAAAAACTCCTTATAATAGGCTCTCCCCGGGCGCTTGTTACGTTCCAGGAAAACAGAGATTCCTTCTCCACGTCTCGGACTATCCCGCTCTTCCTGAGCCGAAGCATTAAAAGCAAACAAAGTACAAAAGAGGATGGTCAGTAAACAAAATATGCGTTTCATATTCCAATTATTCATCATTTATTCGGTTCGCTACAAATTTCCAGCCGCTAATTTATAGCATTTTACCATACTTAAGCACAAAATTATAATTTTTTCCCTACTTTTGCGACAACTTACGCGATAATAGATAAGAAACTTTTAAAACAGATAACATTATGGCAAAGCAATTCAAGCCGGAGACGCTGTGCGTACAAGCCGGATGGACTCCTAAAAAGGGCGAGCCCCGTGTACTCCCCATCTATCAAAGTACAACTTTCAAATATGATACCAGCGAACAGATGGCACGCTTGTTCGACCTTGAAGACAGCGGCTATTTCTATACCCGCCTGCAGAACCCTACGAACGATGCTGTAGCCGCCAAGATTGCCGCCCTCGAAGGTGGTGTGGCCGCTATGCTGACATCCAGCGGACAAGCAGCCAACTTCTATGCCATTTTCAATATCTGCCAGGCAGGAGACCATTTTGTTTGCTCCTCTACCATCTATGGCGGAACATTCAACCTCTTCGGAGTAACTTTGAAGAAATTGGGCATCGACGTCACTTTCGTCAACCCGGATGCCAGCGAGGAAGAAATTTCCGCTGCTTTCCGCCCCAATACCAAGGCCCTATTCGGCGAAACCATCTCCAACCCTACGCTCGAAGTGCTCGATATAGAGAAGTTTGCCCGCATTGCCCACAGCCACGGCGTGCCCTTGATTGTGGACAACACCTTCCCTACCCCTATCAACTGCCGCCCGTTTGAGTGGGGTGCCGACATCGTAGTACACTCTACCACCAAATACATGGACGGACATGCCACCAGCGTAGGTGGAGCCATTGTAGACAGCGGTAACTTCGATTGGGATGCACACGCCGACAAATTCCCCGGACTGTGCACACCGGACGAGTCTTACCACGGACTGACTTATACGAAAGCCTTCGGCAAAATGGCTTACATCACCAAGGCTACAGCCCAACTGATGCGCGACCTGGGCAGCATCCAGTCTCCACAAAACGCATTCCTACTGAACCTGGGTCTGGAAACACTGCACCTGCGTATGCCCCAACATTGCAAGAATGCACAAGCGGTAGCCGAGTATCTTGCCCAGAACGACAAAGTGGCTTGGGTGAATTATTGTGGTCTGCCGGGCGACAAATACTACGAGCAGGCACAGAAGTACATGCCGAACGGCTCTTGCGGCGTTGTCACCTTCGGCTTGAAGGGCGGACGGGAAGAGTCTATCAAGTTTATGGATTCACTGAAACTGGCAGCCATCGTGACTCATGTGGCCGATGCACGTACTTGCGTGCTGCACCCAGCCAGCCATACACACCGCCAGTTGACAGACGAGCAACTGATGGAGGCAGGTGTACGCCCCGACCTGATTCGCTTCTCGGTAGGTATAGAGAATGCAGAGGATATTATTGCCGACATCGAACAAGCGCTGAACGCCTAAAGGAATAAACAAAAGGGAGTGCATTTTCGGACAATGCACTCCCTTTTCATTTCAATATTCTCTATTACTCAACATTCAATATAATCGTCAAACTTTCCTTGCCTTGGTAGAAGGTCTTTGCTTTCACTACCAGGGAACCACACTTCACCGGTTCTTTCCATAAGGTTGACTGGGCAGTAGGTTCCGAACCATCAGTTGTGTAACGTACTTCAGCACCATCAATGGCCACATTAGCATACAGATTTCCATCTTTTACCAATAATCCCGGCTGAGGCAAGCGGAAGTTAATCCCATTCTTTGCCCAATAAGGCATTTCACTCTTGCTGATTTTCTCATAATAAAGTGCCAAAGCCTGATTGAAAGCCTGCTGCTCCCGCACGCCGGACAGGTTTTCCCATACCGGATGAGCATTCCAGCCACGTTCTGCCAGCCCTAATATTTTTGGGAAAAGAAGATATTCCACGCCATCAAAACTACGGATAGTTTCGGCAAACAATTGCCCTTGTACACCCATAATATGCTTCTTGCCTATCTCTGTCAAAGCAGTCTTCCCCTTTTCCGCATTATTCAAATCAATGGGATTGCCTGCCATATCCACACGCAGCGAACGATAAATGCTGAAAGGAAGCATAGAGAAAGAGACAGACTCATCCACATAACCTCCCCAATCGAGTCCACGCTCGTCCGGATGACCATTGTAAGCCATATCCATATAGAAATTGCCCACGTTGCAAAGGATGACCGGGTAACCGTTATTGGCTGTCTGATAAACCACTTCATCAGAGCCCGGTACAGTATTCCAGCAATACACACCGGCAGCCTGGCCCCTCAACTGTTGATGAGCCTCTTCAGTATGCCCCAAAGCAACTTCCTGCCAACCACTGAATTTCAGTCCGTTCTTCTGCATCACATCCGCCATTTGCGTAATGAAATACTCCGACAAATCATGAGCTTTCGTCATGCCTTTTTCCTTCATCAGTTCCTGGCATTTCGGGGAGCCCATCCACACACCGCGAGGCACTTCGTCACCACCCAAATGCACTGTGTACAGTGAAAGACCAGCTTCCTGATACATCGCATTAAGTTCCTGAATCACCTTCTCCATAAAACGGTAGGTAGAAGGCAAGGCGACATTCATCACATTGTCCGTATAATATTGTACAGAAACATAACGTGAAGTATCTTCCGGTTCACTCAATATATATTCTGTAGCTTTCCCCGGATCAGTTTCAAAATATTTGTTATAGCGTGCCTTCATGGAGACAATGGCAGCGCGGGCATGCCCCGGAGATTCTATTTCCGGAACAATGCGGACATGTCTTTCGGCAGCATACTTCAGCAAATCAATAAATTCCTCGCGGCTATAATATCCATTGCCTACAGTCTTTGCATCAGGGTCATAGCCACCGTCATAACATGGGTAGAGGCACTGGCTTTCGTCAGTGGTATGCCCGCGACGGCTACCCACAGCAGTCAGTTCCTCCAAACCGGGAATCTCCAAACGCCAGGCTTCATCATCACAAAAATGGAAATGCAGGACATTCAATTTATAAGATGCAAAAATATCCACCAGTTTCTTCAAGTTCTCCGGAGCGGTGAAATTACGGGCAATATCTATCATTTGTCCACGATATGCCAAGTCCGGATAATCCCGAATGGAGACTGCCTCCAGCAAATAAGGTGTCTGCTTGCCCTTCAACATTGACAAAAGTGTCTGTGTACCATTAAAAATGCCATGAGGAGTGGCAGCACTGATTTTTATCAGGTTGTCACCTATATTGATAGTATAATATTCATCATTTACGGCCTCCTTCCTATCAAGCAGTTCTTCCAGCACAATCTTCACGGAAGCATTTCCGACAACTTCCAAACCATACAAACCAGTCAGTTTCTCTTTCAGCAACTTGGCTTCACCGGCAAAGTTCTCCGGAAATGCCAAAGCTACCTTACCTTCCAATACGACATTATCGCCTTCAATGGCTACCACTTTCTTTACAGACGGAAGAATGTCTGACTGCACCAAAGCAGGAGCACCAGCCAAGCGAAGATTGGATTCATAAATCTTAGTCGCATCCGGATAGCCGCTCATTGACTCGGGAGAAGGAAGCGGCAGCGCCTTCAAAGCCACGGGCAACGGACTGCCCTCTTTACCATCCACAGTCTCCACCCAATAAGTTCCTTCCGGTACATGGGAGTTCCGGTCCAGCTTGTAAGTACAAAGGAAAGTGATCCGCATGGAATCACCGGGAGCCAGCGGAGCAAATTCGTCTGTCGGATACATTTTGAAAAAATTACCGTTCACTACCTCTACCTTCACTTCAGAGGCTCCTTCCTGCTTCACCCCTCGGGGAAGCTGTGAATAGTAAATCGTCCAGTTCTTTTTTAGAGGTTTTTGAGAGATATTCTTGAGAATAAAGGTATTCTCATAATATCCGGGTTCGATGTCACTTGCACCCATTTCCCAGGTCAGAGCAACCGGTGCCTTAGGTTCATTACTCGTTTTACATCCAGCAAATAGTGCCATTACACAAAATAATAATCCTGCCAGAGGAAGTTTCAAAATTCTCATGCAACTCATGTGTTAAGTTAATAAATGGGGGTAATTTCTAAAATCTGATGCCAAAAATAAGCATTTTAAGCTAATTAACTGATAAAAGTAATAGATTTTATTGACAGCGAGCTACAATTTAGAACTTTTATACCTACATTTGCAGCCAAATTATAACCAATTTAACTATTCTACCATGGCTAAAATAACCAAAGAAGCAGCCTTGCTCTACCATTCGCAAGGCAAACCGGGTAAGATTGAAGTAGTACCCACCAAGCCTTACAGTACACAAACCGATCTTTCTCTCGCCTACTCTCCGGGCGTTGCAGAACCGTGCCTCGAAATTGAGAAAAACCCGCAAGATGCATATAAATATACAGCAAAAGGCAATCTGGTAGCTGTCATCTCCAACGGAACCGCCGTGCTCGGCCTGGGCGATATTGGCGCCCTCAGCGGCAAACCCGTCATGGAGGGTAAAGGTCTGTTGTTCAAAATTTATGCAGGTATCGACGTATTCGACATCGAAGTAAATGAAAAAGACCCCGACAAGTTCATCGAAGCTGTCAAGGCTATTGCCCCAACATTCGGAGGTATCAACTTGGAAGACATCAAAGCACCCGAATGTTTCGAAATAGAACGCCGCCTGAAAGAGGAATTGGACATCCCCGTGATGCACGACGACCAGCACGGCACCGCCATCATCTCCAGCGCAGGATTGCTGAACGCCCTGGAAGTGGCAGGCAAGAAGATAGAGGAAGTGAAAATCGTCGTAAACGGTGCCGGGGCTTCCGCCACCTCATGTACCAAACTGTATGAAGCGCTCGGTGCACGCCGTGAGAATATCCTGATGCTGGACAGTAAGGGAGTCATCACCAGCGACCGCGAGAATCTGACCGAGCAGAAACGTTACTTTGCCACCGACCGTCGCGACGTACATACACTGGCAGAAGCCATCAAAGGTGCCGATGTATTCCTTGGACTGTCAAAAGGTAATGTGTTGACCCAGGACATGGTTCGCAGCATGGCAGACCATCCCATCGTGTTTGCCCTTGCCAACCCTACTCCGGAAATCTCTTACGAAGACGCCATGGCAGCACGTCCGGACGTACTGATGTCCACCGGTCGTTCCGACTATCCTAACCAGATTAATAATGTAATCGGTTTCCCCTACATCTTCCGCGGCGCCCTCGACACGCAGGCAAAAGCCATCAACGAAGCCATGAAAATTGCTGCCGTGCACGCCATTGCCAACCTTGCCAAGCAGCCCGTGCCCGATGTTGTGAATGAAGCATACCATGTAAACAACTTCACCTTCGGTCCCGAATACTTCATCCCGAAACCGGTTGACCCGCGCCTCATCACCGAAGTGTCCTGCGCTGTGGCCAAAGCTGCCATGGAAAGCGGTGTAGCTCGCAAAGACATCGAAGACTGGGATGCCTACCGCCTGCAACTGCGCGAGCTGATGGGTTACGAAAGCAAACTGACCCGCCAACTCTACGACACCGCCCGCCGCAACCCACAACGTGTGGTATTTGCCGAAGGCATCCACCCCAATATGCTGAAAGCTGCTGTGGAAGCCAAGGCTGAAGGTATCTGCCATCCTATTATATTGGGCAACGACGAAGCCATCGAGAAGCTGGCAAAAGAACTCGACCTTAGCCTTGAAGGTATCGAGATAGTAAATCTGCGTCATCCGGATGAAGCGCCGCGCCGTGAACGCTATGCCCGCATCCTATCTGAAAAACGTGCCCGCGAAGGAGCCACTTACGAAGAAGCCAACGACAAAATGTTCGAACGTAACTACTTCGGTATGATGATGGTGGAGACGGGTGAAGCAGACGCTTTCATCACAGGTCTTTACACCAAATACAGCAATACCATCAAGGTTGCCAAGGAAGTCATCGGCATCCGTCCGGAATACAAGCATTTCGGCACCATGCATATTCTGAACTCCAAGAAAGGCACATACTTCCTGGCAGATACGCTGATTAACCGTCATCCCAATGCCGAAACGCTGATTGACATTGCCAAGCTGTCGGAATATACCGTCCGCTTCTTCAATCATACACCGGTAATGGCCATGTTGAGTTACTCCAACTTCGGTGCGGATAAGGAAGGAAGTCCGGTAAGTGTACACGAAGCAGTGGATTATATGCAACAAAACTATCCTGACCTTGCCATTGACGGAGAAATGCAGGTGAATTTCGCCATGAACCGCGAAATGCGTGATGCCAAGTATCCGTTTACGCGCTTGAAAGGAAAAGACGTAAACACACTGATTTTCCCGAACTTGAGTTCTGCAAACTCTGCTTACAAGCTGCTGCAGGCGATGGATACGGACTCCGAACTGATTGGTCCTATCCAAATGGGGCTGAACAAGCCTATCCACTTCACCGATTTTGAAAGCTCCGTGCGAGATATCGTGAATATCACCGCAGTGGCAGTTATCGATGCTATCGTAGACAAAAAGAAAGCAGCCAAATGAAACGACCGTTATCAAAATTCCAAATAGTTTGCATTATGCTGCTTTGGGCAGCACTTTGCTACATTGTTTTGATATCTGTCGAACGAATTGACGGTCCAATCATCCTAACGCTTGCCATTTCGGCGGCTTTAGTATTTATTCCCGTCATAAAGTCTCTAAAAAGAGGATAAATAATATCTTTTTATTCCATTTTGCGGTATAAAACAATAAAATTGTTGTTTTATACCGCATTTTCTTTATAAAATGTTTGTTCGTTTCATTTTTATGTGTACTTTTGCAACCGCAATGAGAGGAAAAGGAAACAAACCGAAAATCGAATTGTTTTAGGTAATATATAGTAGCAACCAATAAAAGAAATAGATTATGAATGCAGCTAAGGTATTAGAAGACCTGAAAAGACGGTTCCCCAACGAACCGGAGTATCATCAAGCAGTAGAAGAAGTTCTTTCTACGATTGAAGAAGAGTATAACAAGCATCCGGAGTTTGACAAAGCCAATCTGATTGAACGTCTTTGCATCCCCGATCGCGTTTACCAATTCCGTGTTACTTGGGTAGACGATAAAGGTAACGTACAAACCAACATGGGCTATCGTGTGCAGCACAACAACGCTATCGGCCCTTATAAAGGCGGTGTTCGTTTCCACGCTTCTGTAAACCTGAGCATCCTGAAATTCCTTGCTTTCGAGCAGACATTTAAAAACTCATTGACAACTCTGCCTATGGGTGGCGGTAAAGGCGGTTCGGACTTCTCTCCGCGCGGCAAGTCAAATGCTGAGGTCATGCGTTTTGTTCAGGCTTTCATGCTGGAGTTATGGCGTCATATCGGCCCTGAAACAGACGTACCTGCTGGTGATATCGGTGTAGGTGGTCGCGAAGTAGGTTTCATGTTCGGTATGTATAAGAAGCTGGCTCATGAATTTACGGGTACTTTCACCGGTAAGGGCCGTGAGTTCGGCGGTTCGCTGATTCGTCCGGAAGCTACCGGCTACGGTAACATCTACTTCCTGATGGAAATGTTAAAGACTAAGGGTACTGACTTGAAAGGCAAAACTTGTCTGATTTCCGGTTCCGGTAACGTAGCTCAATATACGGCCGAGAAAGTATTGGAATTGGGTGGTAAGGTATTGACCATGTCTGATTCTGACGGTTATGTATACGATCCGGACGGCATTGACCGCGAAAAGTTGGATTACATCATGGAGCTGAAAAACCTCTATCGTGGACGTATCCGCGAATATGCTGAACAATATCCGGGTGTCAAGTACGTAGAAGGTGCACGTCCTTGGGGTGAAAAGGCAGACATCGCCCTGCCTTCTGCAACTCAGAATGAAATAAATGGAGATGATGCCAAAAAACTAATTGCTAATGGTGTCATGGCTGTGTCCGAAGGTGCAAACATGCCTTCTACCCCTGAAGCAATCCGCGTATTCCAAGATGCAAAGATTCTGTATGCTCCGGGTAAGGCAGCCAATGCCGGCGGTGTATCAGTATCCGGTCTCGAAATGACTCAGAACTCCATCAAGTTGAGCTGGAGTGCAGAGGAAGTGGACGAGAAATTGAAGAGCATCATGAAGAACATTCACGAAGCTTGCGTGCAATATGGTACGGAAGCCGACGGTTATGTAAATTACGTGAAGGGTGCCAATGTGGCCGGATTTATGAAGGTGGCAAAGGCGATGATGGCGCAAGGGATTCTGTAAGAACTAAAGCCATAGTACAACTACAACAGAAGAAAGGTGAGGGGCTCAAAGCTTTTCACCTTTTTTCTGTTTAATAATATAGAAGAAACAAAATTTTGTTTTTTTCAATCCATTATCACATAAATCAGATAACTTTGCGGAAGTTAATAAAAGAAGACCATTATCATTGAAGCAAACCAAACGATTATGAATACAATAGAAATCCCCGTACTGCTGTTGACCGGTTATCTAGGCAGTGGCAAAACGACGTTGGTAAATCACATTCTTTCTAATAAACGTGGCATTAAGTTTGCCGTTATCGTCAATGACATAGGCGAAGTGAACATTGATGCAGACCTTATACAGAAAGGTGGCGTGGTGGGAAAGAAAGACGACAGCCTGGTAGCTCTACAGAATGGCTGTATCTGCTGTACGCTGAAGACAGACTTGATAGAGCAGATGTTCGAAATCATGAAGATGCAACGCTTCGACTACATCGTGATTGAAGCGAGTGGCATCTGTGAACCGGAGCCTATTGCCCAAACACTCTGCTCCATTCCTCATATGGGAGGAGCGTATACTAAATACGGTATTTGCCGCTTAGACTGCATTACCACCGTGGTGGACGCCTTACGTCTGCAAAGTGAATTTTCTTGCGGAGATGATTTGACACGCAAAGGCATTGATGAGGAAGATATAGAAAACCTCATCATTCAGCAAATTGAGTTCTGTAATATTATCCTGCTGAACAAAGCAGCAGAAGTACAGCCCGAGGAATTAAAACGTATCAGGCAGATTATCCACACCTTGCAACCCGGTGCCCAAATTATAGAGTGCAATTATGCAGATGTAGACCTGGATAAGATTATCCATACCCACCTCTTTAACTTTGAACGTGCCGCAACTTCCGCCGGATGGATTCGTGGCATAGAGCAACAAGTAAGCGAAGAGGAGGAAAAAGAGGCGCATTACCATCATGAAGAGGGTCATCATCACCACCATCACGAAGGAGGTGAAGTAGAAGAATACGGTATTGGCACATTTGTCTACTACCGCCGTCCTGCATTCGACATTCATAAGTTCGACCACTATGTCGCTACCAAATGGCCCCGCAGCGTTATCCGCGCCAAGGGTGTCTGCTACTTCAGCCACAACCGCGACATGTCCTTCCTCTTTGAACAAGCAGGTATACAGAAGAAAATAACTGAAGCCGGACAATGGTATGCCACCGCCCCCGAAGAAGACATGATAGAACTGATGCGCCAAGAACCGGGATTGCTAAGAGACTGGGACGAGCAATACGGCGACCGCATGCTGAAGATAGTATTCATCGGACAAAATATGGATAAAGAGCAAATCATCCGCGACTTGGACAAATGCCTTGAATAACTTCCTAAAAAAGTGCTCCCCGTCATTCCGATCTTAAGAACAACGGGGAGCATCGTCCCAGACGCGTAACTCTATTTTAAGAATCAAGAACCATATCAATTCTCCGTAAAACGGAACATTTTGAAATACACCTTCTGCTCTGTGTCGGATACATTCACCAGCCTCATCTTCGCAACGCTCAAATCCTTGAGAGATGCCTTCACCTGCGTTCTGTATCCCGGTTTCAAATCCACCGCCTGCCAGTTTGTACCATCCGAAGTTACTTCCAGTTTAAACTTAGAATTAGCCACCTCCGCATCTCCCAAATCAATAAGCACCGAACTCAACTGGCGGGCATAATCCATCGAAATGGTCAGCACACCGCCTGCCTGCCAGTTGATGACTTCATTGGACGGAATAATTGTATTCACCTTTCCCTTCTGCTGAATAGGAAGCGAAGCCAACTGATTCACGTCGCTCTTCAACGTGTAGGGAGAATAAACAGCCTTTGTATCAAGCCCGGCATGGAACGCTGCATTATAGCCCGTTGTCGCCGCTTCGAACAAAGCATTGAAAGTAGGCATCAGATGCAGGCTGCCGCTCTTTATGCCCGCTTTATATTGGGCATCCGTCTCACCCATCAGCACCAGCAGGGCGCGGGCGTGTTCGTAGCTACCTATAAATGCATCCTTCTGCTGGCGCAGGCGTATCATGTTCAGCACCTCCGCACCATACTCTCCCACTTGTTTGAACTGAATGAGCCAAGGCCTTATTTCAGTTATCAACGGACGATTCTCATTTCCCGACGCAAGCAATCCATCAGCGGCAACGATTATCTTCCGGCATTCCTCAGCTACCTGCCGATAGGCATCTTCATCTATCTCGTTTTTCTCTTGATAGGCTTTCAACAAGGCAGAGAGAGCAGGCTGAATGGCAACGGACTCTTCACGACGGAAGCGATGTCCATTCTGTCCCGGGTCGGAATTATGAGCAGCGAAGATTTCCAAATATTCGGCATGAAGTGGCATAAGGTCTCTGACTGCATGTTTCCAAGAAGTTTCACTATCATAATTCTCCATATTCCAAGTATAATCAGCTACACTGTACAGAGAGATTTTGGAAGCCTCGGCATGTTCCATCGGATTGGAAACAAAAGCAGACATATCATCTTTTACATCAAGCCCGTTTCCATAAACCGGCCCTAGCAGCAAATGGTCTTGTACATAATCCGAAACGGGGAAATTCCACCAAATGTACGCCTTACGTTTCAGCAGCGGATTGACGAAGTCCAGCGTAGACTTATCTATAGTAGCAACTACCATATCACCGGTCCACATCACCTTGATACCCTCGTTCAACTTATCACCAAGCGTAGTGAGATAGCCTCCCTCCACATCGGTCCATGACTTGTTGTACTCTGTGGGACACAATATCAATGGTGCAACATCCCGCTTGACTTTTACAAAATGGTCGTCAATATAGTTCAACAGTTCAGCCTGCTTGTCTGCCTTTGTCCCCTCACCCGAAATATCATCAAAGAAAACGGCAAAACCACGCACACCCAACTGGTACATGCTTTCGAACTTCTGCAACAATAACGAGCGGTCTTCTTCATTCCAGCGAATATCCTGACCCGGATGAATGGCCCAATAGAAAATAACATTGTTCTCCTTCGCCCTATTCACCAATACTTTCAACTCTTCTCCTTCTCGAGCAGGATAAGGCTTGCGCCAGTTGGGAGTCCGGTGATAAGGATCGTCTTTCGGTCCATAGATATAGACATTCATTTTGTTCCGACCATAAAAATCAAGCTGGCGTATACGCGCCTCCTGACTCCAGGGAGCACCGTAAAAACCTTCTACCACACCCCGATAGGGAACATCAGGATAGTCCGTCACTTCAGCCAAAGGCAGCTTGTCTAAAGCAAGCAACTGCGCAAGAGTCTGTACACCATAGTACGCTCCCCGTTCGTCAGCACCGGCTATGACGATGCAGTCTTTTTCTATTTTCAGGAAATAACCTTCGAATTTGCGTGGAATCCGATGTTGGTATTTCTTGATAATCTTATCTCCTTTCACTCCTATATATACACGGAAAGAAGCGCCAAGCACCTCTTCCGGCATCAATGAACGGAGTAAAGGCAACGCAGGTCCGTCCTGCACGGAATTGCCGGAAAGGATCTGGTATTGTCGGGGAATATCAACAGAATCTTTTTGCGTAATATATTCTTGGGGAGTAGGTTGCAAATGAAACTCTTGCGCACAAAGCGTCGCTGTCGTCAGCATACCGAATGCTCCCAGTAACAGTAGTTCTTTTCTCATAAGCGGATTATTAAATTAAGGAATATCTATGTATTAAGAAAACTCTTCCATGCATTCAAGGTTGATACGTTCAAAAATAAGAAATAAATATGAAAACACGTACAAATACAGACATTTATTTCAGTTTAAAGATTCATTTATTCTGCATCCGTTTGAGTTCATCGCACACAGCCGGATGCAGGAAGTAGCGTACGTCTTTTCCCTCCTCTATGGCCCGACGGATAAAAGTGGAGCTGATTTCGAATACCGGAGAAGAAACTGTCCGCACATTCTGCGGTAAAAAGGTGGCCTCTACCGGATAGCCGGGACGGGGATAAACCAGAAGATGATTTTCGGCAATAATGCGTTCCGACTCGTACCAACGGTGGAACAGCCTCCAGTTGTCCGAACCAATGACAAGATGGAAAGTGTGTTGGGGATAAGTCCGTTTCAGCGCATCCAACGTATGAACAGTATAAGAAGGCCGAGGCAGATGGAATTCAAAATCGGAAGCGCGAAACTTGGGATAACCCTCAGTGGCTAGCTGCACCAGCTTCAAACGTAACTTGTCATCCATCAGATCGTTTTCTTCCTTCAGCGGATTGTGGGGGGTGACCATAAACCACACTTCGTCCAGGTCCCCGTATTCGCAAAGATAGTTGGCGAGGGCCAAATGTCCGATGTGTATCGGGTTGAACGAGCCGCTGAAGATTCCTATATTCATTTATTCTTATTCATATACAACCTTACAAAGGACGTCTTTGCAACGCACGCCAGGCAGCCCAAGCATTGAAAATCGTCACTACAGAGATAAGAAACATTGAAATACTGGAACGAGGCTCGCCATGATGTATATACAATACACCCACAACAAGGGAGCAGACGAACAGAACGCTATTAATAATTAGCAATGCCTTGTTCAGCTTCGGGCTATTCTTCCTCCTCGGTGCCAACTGGTTGTACACTCCTCCACGTTGTTTCATTCGTTCAAGAATTGAGAGATTACTTTCAATGCTTCCGCTTTGGCTGTCTCCAGGTCATCGTTCACAATCACGGTATCGAACTTCGGTGCAAAGCCCAGTTCGTATTCGGCTTTCGCCACGCGGCTCTCTATCACTTCGGGAGCATCTGTTCCGCGCCCCACCAAGCGTTTGCGCAATTCCTCCACTGAAGGTGGCTGAATGAAAACAGACAAAGCACGCTCACCATAGAATTTCTTGATATTGCAACCACCCACTACATCCACATCGAACACTACATTCTGTCCGGCAGCCAATTGCTTTTCCACCTGCTCCTTCAGTGTTCCGTAAAAACGGTCCTGATATACCTCTTCATACTCCAGGAATTCATCATTGGCTATGCGACGACGGAACTCGTCAGGAGTCAGAAAGAAATACTCCACTCCATCTTTCTCCGTTCCGCGGGGCGGGCGGCTGGTCGCTGAGATGGAGAATGCCAAGTTCAGATTTTGAGTCAGCAGATAGTTGATAATCGTTGACTTGCCAGAGCCCGAAGGGGCTGAAAATATGATAAGTTTTGCCATCGAATTATTTACGATTTGACGATTTACTATTTGATACTACATGACGTTCAATACTTGTTCCTTGATTTGCTCCAATTCATCTTTCATCTGAACGACAATCTTCTGCATCTCCGCATGATTGGACTTACTGCCCAAGGTATTGATTTCGCGTCCCATCTCCTGGGCGATGAACCCTAACTTCTTGCCTTGTCCGGTTCCGGTTTCCAGCGTATTGATAAAATATTTCAGATGATTGCCAAGACGCTGTTTCTCTTCGTTCACATCCAGTTTTTCGATGTAGTAGATGAGTTCCTGCTCCAGACGGTTCTTGTCATAATCCACGCTCAAGGTCTTTTCCAGTGCATCGGTAATACGCTCCTTCACTTTGGCCACACGCTCTTTCTCGTAGGGAGCGATAGTCTCCAACAAATGGGAGATATTGGCGATCTTCTCACGGAACTTCTTTTCAAGGGCAGCTCCTTCCTGCTTACGGAAGTCCACCAGCGCACCGACAGCCTTTTCCACAGCCGAATAGACCACAGCCCATTCCTCCTCACTCAGTTCCTGCGTATCATTCTTCGTCATCACATCCGGCATACGGAGTAACGTGGCAAACCAGTCCATCGCATCCGGCACAGGTATTCCTAGATTTTCTGATATAGCACAAATCTGCTTGTAATATCCCTCAACCAATGTCTGGTTGATGGGAGTGGCGCTTTCCGCACTCTCTTTCTTTTCTATCCAAAGGCTGAAATCCACCTTTCCGCGCTCCAGTTTCCGTGATATTTCATTACGGATTTCCATCTCCTTCTCACGATAAAGCGGAGCAATGCGGGCAGATAGGTCCATTGCCTTACTATTGAGCGACTTTATTTCAACGTTGATTTTCTTATCAGGCAGTTCGACGGTTGCTTTGCCGTAGCCTGTCATAGATTGTATCATAATGTTATAGTTTTGCGCAAAATTACACGATTATTTTAATTAGTGAAAATAATCACGTAAATTTGCCACAATAAAATCAAGAATAAAAGTTATGTCATGTATCTTGCATATTGAAACGTCCACTTCTGCCTGCTCCGTAGCCGTGAGCGAGGATGGACAGAACGTTTTCAAGAAAGAGGACCTGAATGGCCCTTCACACGCCGTTTCATTGGGAATCTTTGTGGACGAGGCGCTATCCTTTGCCGATAGCCATGCCATGCCGTTGGATGCAGTCGCCGTGAGCTGCGGCCCTGGTTCGTATACCGGGTTGCGTATCGGCGTGTCGATGGCAAAAGGTGTCTGCTATGGACGTAACCTGCCACTTATCGGGCTGGAAACCCTGAAAGTTCAGTGTGTACCGGTATTGCTCTACCACGATGAGTTGCCCGACGACGCATTACTCTGCCCGATGATTGACGCCCGCCGCATGGAAGTCTATGCTGCCATCTACGACCGTGCCTTGAAATCGGTGCGCGACATTGCAGCCGATATTGTGGACGAAAACTCCTACCTAGAATTTTTAGAGCAACATCCCGTCTATTTCTTCGGTGACGGTGCAGCCAAATGCAAAGAGAAAATCACGCATCCCAATGCACACTTCATCGACGGCATCCGCCCGCTTGCCGGCATGATGTTCCCGTTGGCAGAAAAGGCAATAGCCGAACAAGATTTCAAGGATGTGGCCTATTTCGAACCCTTCTATTTGAAGGAATTCGTAGCCGGCACGCCAAAGAAACTTATTTAGGGTTTAGCGATTAGGGATTAGGGATGAATACCATGCGGTATCACTACGTAGCCCATTAATCACTAACCACTAATCGCTAAACCCTAATCACTAATCGTTGAACATTAATCACTAATTAAAGATGCAATATAACACTCAACAAAAACGGATGCCCCTACCCGAATATGGTCGCAGCATCCAGAATATGGTAGACCACGCGCTGACAATCGAAGACCGTGCAGAACGCCAGCGTTGCGCAAACACAATCATCAACATCATGGGAAACATGTTTCCCCATCTGCGCGATGTGCCCGACTTCAAACATAAGCTATGGGACCACCTTGCCATCATGGCCAACTTCCAATTGGATATAGATTATCCGTACGAAATTATCCGCAAGGACAATCTGAATACCAAGCCGGAGAGCATCCCCTACCCCAGTACCAAAATCCGCTACCGCCACTATGGCCGTACACTGGAAGTACTGATAAAGAAAGCCATCGAATTTCCGGAAGGAGAAGAGAAGCAGAACTTGATAGCGCTCATTTGTAACCACATGAAGAAAGACTACATGGCATGGAACAAAGATACCGTCGATGACCGTAAGATTTCAGATGATCTCACCGAACTCTCTGACGGAAAACTGCAAATGACAGACAGTATCGTCCGTCTCATGGCCGAACGTATTGACCAGAACTACCGTCCGAAAGTGAACAACCAGAATAACCGGAACAACAACCGGAACAATAAACGGAAATACTAAAATTGAATGATTAGTGGTTAGTGATTAATGCCATGCGGCATCACCATGCAGACCACTAATCACTAATCACTAATCACCAACCCCTAATCACTAATTTCATGGCATCATTTGTAATCGAAGGAGGACACAGACTTTCCGGTGACATTTACCCCCAAGGAGCAAAAAACGAGGTGTTGCAAATTATCTGCGCCACATTGCTCACTGCCGAAGAGGTGACTGTGCACAATATCCCGGACATACTGGACGTCAACAACCTTATCCAATTGATGCGGGATATGGGAGTCAGCGTATCTAAAAAAGGCATTGACACTTACAGCTTTCAAGCTGCCAACATTGATTTCGCCTATCTGGAAAGTGACGCGTTCCTGAAAAAATGTTCCAGCCTGCGCGGTTCCGTCATGCTGGTGGGGCCGATGGTGGCACGTTTCGGCAAGGCCATGATTTCCAAGCCGGGCGGAGACAAGATAGGACGCCGCCGTCTGGATACACACTTTATCGGTATCCAGAATTTAGGAGCCGACTTTGTCTATAATGAGGAGCGTGGCATCTACGAAATCTCAGCCAAACAACTGCATGGCAGTTATATGCTACTCGACGAGGCATCTGTAACGGGAACAGCCAATATCGTAATGGCAGCCGTCCTTGCCAAAGGCAAGACCACCATCTACAACGCCGCCTGCGAACCCTACGTGCAGCAACTTTGCAGAATGCTGAACCGGATGGGAGCTAAGATAGAAGGCATCGCCTCCAACCTCCTGACTATCGAAGGAGTAGACGAGCTGCACGGAACCGAGCATACCATCCTCCCCGACATGATTGAAGTGGGCAGTTTCATTGGCATGGCAGCCATGACCCGTAGCGAACTGACCATCAAGAATGTCTCCTACGAGAACTTGGGAATTATCCCCGACAGTTTCCGTCGACTCGGCATCAAGATGGAGCAGTGGGGAGACGACATTTACGTGCCCGCACAAGAGACGTACCAGATAGAGTACTTTATCGACGGCTCCATCATGACCATTGCCGACGCACCCTGGCCCGGACTGACACCAGACTTGCTCAGTGTGCTGCTGGTGGTTGCCACCCAGGCAAAAGGCAGTGTACTCATTCATCAGAAAATGTTCGAAAGCCGTTTGTTCTTTGTGGACAAGCTGATAGATATGGGAGCGCAAATTATCCTCTGCGACCCGCACCGCGCCGTTGTCATCGGTCACGACCACGGCTTTAAACTACGTGGCGGCAACATGACCTCGCCCGATATCCGTGCGGGCATCGCCCTGCTGATAGCTGCCATGAGTGCGGACGGCATCAGCCGCATCCACAACATAGAGCAGATAGACCGTGGGTATCAGAACATCGAAGGGCGACTGAATGCGCTCGGAGCAAGAATAACAAGAATAGAATAAGATGATAAAGAGAGAAGAAGTATATAAGATAGGTATATTCAACAAGCCCCACGGCATTCACGGAGAACTATCGTTCACTTTTACGGATGACATCTTCGACCGGGTGGAAGCCGAATACCTAATCTGCCTGCTGGATGGTATACTGGTGCCTTTCTTCTTGGAAGAATACCGTTTCCGCTCCGACACCACCGCCCTTGTCAAACTGGAAGGCGTGGACACGACAGAACGCGCCCGCATGTTCACTAATATTGAGGTCTACTTCCCCGTAAAGCATGCAGAAGAGGCAGGACCAGGTGAACTGAGTTGGGACTTCTTCGTCGGTTTTCGTATGGAGGAAGTACATCACGGCACGCTGGGAGAAGTGACGGACGTGGACACATCGACCATCAACACACTGTTTGTGGTAGATTATCAGGGAGAAGAACTGCTGGTGCCGGCACAAGAAGAGTTTATCATAGACATTGACCAGAAGCACAAGGTCATCACCGTAGACCTGCCGGAAGGTTTGATAGCTTTGGACGAAACAGAAGAGGTATGAAAAAGAAACGAAGAAAAGCATTTTGGAGTAACATCAAGTTCAAGTACAGACTGACGATTACGAACGAGAATACCCTTGAGGATATCATCACGTTGCGCGTATCCAAGCTGAACGGACTGTCCGTATTGCTCTCCGTGCTGTTCGTATTGTTTCTCATCGCCTCCCTGATCGTAGCCTTCACCCCGCTGCGCAACTACCTGCCGGGATATATGAACAGTGAAATCCGTGCCCAGGTAGTGGAGAATGCCTTGCGCGTAGATTCCCTCCAGCAACTGGTGAACAGACAGAACCTCTATATCATGAATATCCAGGACATCTTCCAGGGCAAGATAAAGGCAGATACCATACATTCCATCGACTCGTTGACCCACCTGCGCGAAGATTCGCTCATGGAACGTACACAACGGGAAGCCGAATTCCGCAAACAGTACGAGGAGACAGAAAAGTACAACCTGACGAGCATCACCGCTCGCCCCGAAATAGACGGACTGATTTTCTACCGCCCCACACGCGGCATGATTTCATCTCCCTTCAATGCCGAAACAAAACACTTCGGCACGGACATTGCCGCCAATCCGGGCGAAAGCGTATTGGCCACCTTAGACGGTACCGTCATACTGAGTACCTACACTGCCGAGACGGGTTATCTGATAGAAATACAGCACAACCAGGACTTCGTGTCAGTCTACAAGCATTGCGGCTCTCTGCTGAAACGGGAAGGAGATGCGGTGAAAGGGGGTGAAGCCATCGCACTGGTAGGAAACACCGGCGAGCTGTCCACCGGTCCCCACCTTCACTTCGAGCTGTGGCATAAGGGCAGGGCCGTAAATCCCGAGCTTTACATCGTATTTTAGTCTCCAAATAGTAAATTGTAAATAGCATAATAGTAAATGAAACAGATTGCCATACTCGGTTCTACCGGTTCCATCGGTACACAAGCGTTGCAGGTCATCGAAGAACATCCCGACCAGTACGAAGCATACGTATTGACCGCCAATAACCGCGTAGAGGAACTCATAGCCCAGGCACGCAGATTCAAGCCTGAGGCAGTGGTAATAGCCAACGAATCGAAATACACGCAACTGAAAGAAGCGCTTGCCGACCTACCTATCAAGGTATATGCCGGCGCAGATGCCCTCTGCCAGATTGTGACCGAAAATCCCATTGATATGGTATTGACCGCCATGGTGGGATATGCAGGGCTGAAGCCCACCATGAATGCCATCCGAGCCCGTAAGCCGATAGCCCTTGCCAACAAAGAGACGCTGGTGGTGGCGGGAGAGCTCATCAATGACCTGGCACGTTTCAGCGGTGTCCCCATCCTACCCGTCGACTCCGAGCACTCCGCCGTTTTCCAGTGCCTGGCCGGTGAGATAGGCAACCAAATAGAAAAAGTGATACTGACTGCCTCCGGAGGTCCGTTCCGCACCTGCACTATGGAGCAACTAACAACCGTCACCAAAGCGCAAGCACTGAAACACCCCAACTGGGACATGGGCGCCAAAATCACGATAGACTCTGCTTCCATGATGAACAAAGGGTTCGAGGTAATCGAAGCCAAATGGCTGTTCGGTGTACGTCCCGACCAGATAGAAGTCGTGGTACACCCGCAATCCGTCATCCACTCCATGGTACAGTTTGAGGACGGTGCCGTGAAAGCACAACTGGGAATGCCGGACATGCGCCTGCCCATCCAATACGCCTTCTCCTATCCCGACCGGTTGAAAGCCTCTTTCCCGCGCCTGGACTTCAAGCTGTGCACGGAACTGACGTTCGAGCAACCGGACATCACCCGTTTCCGTAACCTCGCCCTGGCCTACGAAGCGCTACATCGTGCAGGTAATATGCCTTGCATTGTCAATGCCGCCAATGAAGTGGTGGTAGCCGCCTTCCTGCAGGACAAAATTTCGTTCCTTGGCATGAGTGAAGTAATAGAAAAGACCATGTCGCGCGTATCCTACTTACAGAAGCCCACCTATGAAGACTATGTGGCTACGGATGCCGAAGCCCGACGGATAGCAGAAGAGCTGATTTGATAGATACACCGGAATGAAAAGAATTATAAAAAACATCTACTCATTTGATACGTTAAATAAGAAAACGTACCTTTGCGAAAATTATAAAAATCGTAAAACAGCAAATAATTAGATGGAAACATTCTTGATTCGTGCCCTGCAACTCATTATGAGCCTCTCGTTGCTCGTTATTGTTCATGAGGGGGGGCACTTCCTTTTTGCGCGTTTGTTCAAGACGCGGGTAGAAAAGTTCTGCTTATTCTTTGACCCTTGGTTCACATTATTCAAGTTCAAGCCCAAACACAGTGACACGGAATACGGTATCGGATGGCTACCCTTAGGCGGCTATGTAAAAATAGCAGGTATGATAGACGAATCTATGGATACCGAACAGATGAAGCAACCCATGCAGCCATGGGAGTTCCGTGCCAAACCGGCATGGCAACGCCTGCTGATTATGGTAGGCGGTGTATTGTTCAACTTCCTGCTCGCATTGTTCATCTATTCCATGATACTTTTTACTTGGGGCGACGAATATATACCAGTACAAAAAGCCCCATTGGGTATGGATTTTAACGAAACAGCCAAAGCCATAGGCTTCCGCGACGGCGATATCCTAATATCTGCCGACGGGGTACCGTTCGAACGCTATGATGGCGACCTGCTGACCAGTATTGTCGATGCTCGCCAGGTAAGCGTATTGCGTGATGGGGAAGCTGCTTCAGTCTACATCCCCGAAGACATGATGAACCGCTTGCTGGCAGACAGCGTGCGTTTCGCCAGTTTCCGTTTCCCTTATGTAGTCGACAGCCTGATTGTAGGATACCCTGCCGCTTCCGCCGGTCTGCAAGTAGGTGACAGCATCACCCACTTGGATGGAAAGTCAATAGCCTACTACGACTTCAAAGAAGAGATGCTGAAGCGCAAGAAAGCCAACGCATCCCATGAGGTAACCTTGACATACGTCCGTAACGGTGTGACAGACACCTTGAGCATGATGACCAATGCCGACTATGAAATAGGCGTAGCAGCACGTACGGCAACCGACAAGCTGCTGCCCGTTGTCCGTAAGGAATACAGTTTCCTTTCCTCTTTCCCTGCCGGCGTATCTTTGGGGGTAAAGACTCTGAAAGGCTACGTAGGCCAGATGAAATATCTCTTCTCCAAGGAAGGAGCCAAGCAACTCGGAGGTTTCGGAACCATCGGCAGTATTTTCCCCGCCACGTGGGACTGGCACCAGTTCTGGTACATGACGGCATTCCTCTCCATCATCCTTGCCTTTATGAATATTCTGCCCATCCCTGCACTGGACGGTGGACACGTGTTATTCCTCATTTACGAAATCATTGCACGCCGCAAGCCCAGCGACAAGTTTATGGAACGTGCGCAGATGGTGGGCATGTTCCTCTTGTTCGGTTTGCTGATTTGGGCAAACTTCAATGATATACTGAGGTATTTCTTTTAAAGAACAAGACATAAAAAAACGCATCATCCATTCGCAGTAGAACGGATGATGCATTTACATCAAACAGATGATGTGTTCGGGGCAAGCAGACGATGCGTTTGAGCCAAACACATCATCTGTTTTTTCTGTGTCTTATACCAAATGGCCGATCCACTCTTCTCTATCGCCCGGAAGCAGGTCTATTACCGGAACTTCAACCATTGTATAGCAACCCGGCTGCTGACGCATAGCGGCACGCGCCACACATACCAGCACTTGTGCCGTGAGGGCAGGATTGTTGATACGCATGTTGAACTCAAATAGCTGGTTCTGCGTCTTGCCGGACACACCCTTACGGGTCAAGTTTACCCCATGCCCCATATCGAGCAGTGCATCCACACTCGGAACCAATTTTACATGTGTTTCGTCATTCACGAAGTACGGGTCGGCTTTGATGGCTGCAGCCACCTTATCAAATTCGTAACCATCCTTCAACTCAATGTACACCATACGACGGTGAATGCCGGTTCCTGTAGGAATAGTCATGGAAAGAGCGGCTTTCACACCTTCGATGGCCTTTACAGCCACGGTGTGTCCCATGCTCATACCCGGACCAAAATTAGTATAGGTAATGCCTTTCGGAGCAATGGCTTCCAGCATAGTGCGGACAATGGAGTCACTACCCGGATCCCAGCCGGCAGAAATGATGGATACCGTATTATGCTTTTTAGCCTCTGCATCCAGTGTGCGGCGCAAGGCAGTGATACCCGTATGGATATCGAAACTGTCCACAGTATGAATGCCTAAAGCAAGGATCTCCTTTGCATACTCTTCCACTTTGCGGGTAGGCGTACAAAGGATAGCAACATCCACGCCTTTCAGTTCCTTGATATTCTTCACAACGGGATATGCACTCAGTTCCGCAGGACAGTTTTCAGCTCCGGCACGGCGTACTACACCGGCAATTTCGAAATCGGGAGCTGCTTGCAGGGCTTCGAGCACATAATGCCCGATATTACCATAGCCAACGATGGCCGCTCTTACTTTTTTCATTCTTTTTATGAATTTATTTATCAGTTTTCTACTTTATCGGCGCAAAAGTAAGCATTTTAATTTATTATATCGGCAGAACTCCCTGCTGTTTCACACAGTTTTTCTTTTTTTAGTGAGTGAAAGTCCAATAATAATTCATACATTCGCAGATGATATGTACGCAAGGCACATTTGGGGCCAACAAGCAAAAGAATTATGATAGAATACATCAGAGGCGGAATTGCCGAACTAAGTCCGGCAACCGCAATAATAGACTGCAACGGACTGGGATACGGCGTCAATATTTCATTGAATACGTATGCCGCCATCCAGGGCAAGAAAGAATGCAAACTATATATATATGAAGCTATCCGTGAAGACGCCTATGTCCTCTACGGGTTCGCTGACAAGCAGGAACGCGAACTATTCCTGTTGCTCATCTCCGTTTCAGGCATCGGCGGAAATACAGCTCGCATGATTCTCTCGGCACTCTCGCCATCCGAACTGATAAATGTCATCAGCACGGAAAACGCCACTCTACTGAAAACAGTCAAGGGTATCGGGCTGAAAACAGCCCAACGGATAATTGTGGATTTAAAAGACAAAATCAAGACCGGCAGCGTTGTAGCCGGCAACGCAGGGACCATAGGTACACTGGTATCGGCAGCCAACGCACAAGTACAAGAAGAAGCCGTAGCCGCCCTTACCATGCTGGGCTTTGCACAAGCCCCCTCACAAAAAGTAGTGCTTGCCATTTTGAAGGAAGAACCAAGCGCACCGGTGGAACAAGTCATCAAATTGGCATTAAAAAGACTATAATATTTATCTAAAACAAACAAATCATGACAACAATCAACATGCAATATTGGTTGGGGGCCAATGAACGCACCCACGTACTGCCAACGGACAAATGGTACCTCGACTTTGCCACAAGCATCCTGCCCCTCGTCAAGACCTCTCCCTTGTTCAACAAGGAAGACCTGCGTACCCAAATTGACGCAGCCATCTCCCTCGGCATGTACTTTCAAGATGCCATTGCCCAAAGCGGAGGCTGGAAACTTTTCTCCGAAGCCTTTCAAGGAGTATACGGAACTTACCTGCCGTTCTATCCACTGGGTGACGATTATACGCCCGATGAAATAAATCAGGAAGACATTGCATTCGTACTGTGGACATTGAAATCACAATTTAGTATTTTTGACAAGGAATACACCTTGTTCAGTCCTTATGACAAAGACCTGCTTGCATTAAGCCAAAGCGCCTATGAACTGATGGATGCACGTTTCGAAGAAGCTCCCATCAGCGAGGGAGAATCTTCCTTCCTTTGGGTAATGGGACTTGATTTACTGGATATGCCCATTACTCCGCTGCCGGAAGTCACTCCGGAAACCAAACTGAGTAAAGATGCCGCCCGCTGTCTGGAATACAGCCAGGGGAAACCGCTGCTATACTTCACCGATTACAAGGAGCTTTGCACTTTCTTTGTCGATGTCTTGGGATGGGAAAACAAACGGTCCGCACTATTGCCCGACCTGGAATACCAAAAAGAGTTCGTGATTTATGCCAACGCCAAAGGTATGCTCGTAGCCCACAACGTGGCCGCCTATTTCTGTGAAGAACATAACCCGATGTACGATGCCAAACGCGCTGCTGCAGAGGGTTACAAGATGTTCTGCCAACCCGGAGAGTGTCCGTTCGACCTGCTGAAATACGGAATGGCCAAAGGAATTCTACCCGATGTGGAACTTCCCTTCCTGAAAGGAAAAGAAACACTGCATCAATATTGGGACTTTATAGCCCGCTACTACTTATGTGAATATTATGAAGGCGAGTAACCATTCCGGCATAAAGCCCAAACGGAGCAACAAGGCCAAGCCAACCGGAAAACGGATTGGTAAATCCAAACCTTCGAAAGCGAATAATCAGCTTAACAGAAGGGTAAAATAATTGAAAATGGATAATGGAAAAATAAACAGTGCAGCGTATTTATTGAAACCGCATGGCAATTTTCCATTATCCATTATCAATTTTCAAAGTTCCACAATCTCTTCCTTACACAACGTCAGTTTCTCCACTCCTTCCGCTGTTACAACCCAAGAGTTTTCGATACCGACGGGACCAATGCCTGGCAAAACAATCTTCGGTTCCAAAGCAAAGACCATGCCCGGTTCCAGCTCCTGCTTCATGCGTGGAGCCAGCACCGGCATTTCATTGATTTCCAGTCCGATGCCATGACCGATAAACTTGGCTTTTTGAGTGGCTCCCATAAAGTTGTCGGCAAAGCCCGCTTTGGTGACAATATCGATAGCGAGATTGTAAAGGTCCTCACAAACAGCACCCGGTTTCGCTTTTTCTACAACAGCCTCTTGTATGTCCAGGCAAACCTGATGGGCAACAGATGCCTTTTCCGGCAACTTTCCGATAGAGAATACACGGCTCATGTCGCCCATATAGCCATAGAAGTTACCCCCCATATCAACCATAAAGCTCTGGCCGGGTTGCAACAGTGCACCGTTCACACTGATAGGCAGTGACGGGTCAAGTCCTTCGCCTCCCAGAGCAAAATCATAGGGGGCAGGCGCAGTGGCATTGTCTCCTGCCAGCAGACTTCCCATAAAAATCTCCATACTTTGTCCGAAGGTACGGAAAATGCCCAGACAACCTTCCAGGCGCATCAGGCGCTCTATTTCGATGGATAACTGGCAGTCTGTCATTCCCGGTCTATAAACCGAGGGTATTTGTTCGTAGGCCTTGGCATGTGCAATGCCGGAACGGCGGAACATCTCAATCTCTATTTCAGTCTTGACACTTCGGGCCTTCCGGATAAGTGCCGTACCACAAGGAAGCACCTCCGTTTCAGGGAAACACGCAGCCAAACGGTTATATTCCGTAAAAGACAACTCATCCCCCTCCAGCATCAACCTCGCAGGTATGGGCAAACCACATTCCTTTAGTAAGTCAGGCAGTTGTTCCGGTTTACGGATAGGATGAATATGTTCCCCTTCAATATTGTTGGGACGTTTGATGAATAAACGAGCGGGAGCATTCAACGGCAGATACAAGTAACCGCTGACGACACGTCCGTACGTATAGATTAAGTTTACATTACAAGCGATAAGAGCGGCATCAATCTCTTGTTGAGCCATGAGAGAGCGTATTTTATCACGTCTCAGTTTCAATTCAGGTAGTAACATCTCTTTGTCATTTATGGTTTCTCGGATACAAAGATACAACTTTTTTAATTGAGAATAAAAAAGTACTGCCCCATACCTTCACAGGCGTAGGGCAGCACAAACCACAAATACAAATACAACTAAACAAAGTTTCTCTCTTAGATAATTCCCTGACCCATCATGGCATGAGCCACCTTCATGAAACCGGCGATATTCGCTCCCTTCACGTAGTTGATGTAGCCATCGGGTTCTGTCCCATATTTTACGCATTGAGCATGAATTCCGTGCATGATGGCGTGGAGTTTTTCATCCACTTCGGCTGCACTCCAGCTGAGGTGCATGGCGTTCTGCGACATTTCCAGTCCGCTGGTAGCCACACCACCTGCATTGACAGCCTTACCCGGTGCATACATAATCTTATTTTCAATAAAAAGGTCGATAGCTTCGGGCGTACATCCCATATTGGAGATTTCGCCTACACATGTCACCTTGTTGTCAATGAGGTGTTGTGCATCTTCGCCGTTCAGCTCGTTCTGGGTAGCGCAAGGCAGAGCGATGTCCGCTTTCACTTCCCACGGGCGTTTGCCTGCTACGAAAGTAGAGCCGGGGAATTCGTCGGCATACGGTGCTACGATATCGTTGCCCGATGACCGGAGTTCCAGCATATAATCTATCTTTTCGCCACTGATACCGTTCGGGTCGTAGATGTAACCGTCGGGACCGGAGATGGTAACCACCTTGGCACCCAATTCGGTAGCCTTGGTAGCAGCACCCCAAGCCACATTTCCAAAACCGGAGATAGCCACGGTCTTGCCCTTGATGTCAATGCCTTTTGTTTGTAACATTTGGTTTACGAAATACAAGCCGCCGAATCCTGTTGCTTCGGGACGAATCAGCGAACCGCCAAATTCCAATCCTTTACCGGTAAATGTGCCCGTAAATTCGCGAGTCAACTTCTTATACATACCGAACATATAGCCCACTTCGCGACCGCCTACACCGATATCACCGGCAGGAACATCCATATCCGGACCGAGGTGACGCCACAATTCCAGCATGAAGGCCTGACAGAAACGCATGATTTCAGCATCGCTCTTTCCGCGCGGAGAGAAGTCGGAACCACCCTTACCACCGCCCATAGGCAATGTAGTCAAAGCATTCTTGAAAGTCTGCTCAAATCCCAGGAATTTGAGGATAGAAAGATTTACGGAAGCATGGAAACGAATACCGCCTTTGTACGGGCCAATGGCATTGTTGAACTGCACACGATAGCCGAGGTTCGTCTGAACTTCACCCTTATCATCCACCCACGTTACACGGAAAGTAAAGATACGGTCAGGTTCAACCAGACGTTCTATAATTTTCGCTTTCTCGAACTCAGGATGTTGGTTATAGATATCTTCGATGGAAAGAAGAACTTCCTTTACGGCTTGAAGATACTCAGACTCGCCGGGGTGCTTTGCCTCTAAAGAGGCCATGATACGTTCGATATTCATAATATTACGTTTTAAAGGTTATTACCTTGTTGACTTCACGCTATTCAAACAAAATGTCAATGAATAACACCGCAAATATAAGAAAACTTTTCAAAACAGCTAAATTTTACGGTTATATTTTGATTAAAGAATGATAAAATGTCAAATCCCCGGCATTCTCTATTCATACCTAAATGGTCTATTCTTTTCCTATTCTGTCAACAATTCGCCATAACGGCATAAATATAGAAAAAATTATAATAAAGAAAATAAGAAATGACGAATAATTTACGAAAAAAGACACAATCCTCACGGACTATGCCTTTCCAATTGCTAACTTTAATTCTTAAATGCTTGTATTAAATCCGCAACATAATAATTACTATGTACGGACAAGCTTCATAATTTCTTCAATCCTTTTACCTCTTCTTTTGTTGCTTCTCGAACACTGATAGCCACCCCTCCACTACTTGCCAGAGGTTGACGCAGCACACTCTTTGACGTTACTATGCCACGACGGATGTCATAGCTCTGCGGATTATCTTTCCAGTCTGCATCCCGACCATCTGCATAAACGGTAACAATATATTTCCTTCCTTCGGGTAAGAAAGAGAAAGGAATAGTTGCCGTACGAGGATGTTCGTCGGTAATAGCACCTACATACCACTCTTGTTTTCCTTTGGCTTGACGAGCCACTGTGATATAATCACCCGGTTCGGCTTCCAGATACCAAGAATTGCTCCAATCCACCGCTACATCCTTAATAAATTGAAACGCATCGGGAAAACGGCGATAATTATCCGGCAGGTCTGCTGCCATCTGTAACGGAGAGGGCATCGTTACATATAGAGCCAATTGTTTTACCAATGTAGTACCCGCCTGACCTTTAGGTTTCGAACCATTATAATACGAAAGTTTTGTCTGGAAAATACCAGGAGTGTAATCCATCGGACCACCCTTCAACCGAGTAAACGGCAAGATACAAGTATGATCCGGATCATTGCCCCCCATAGATTCAAACTCACCACCACGGGCAGATTCTTGCGCTACCCAGTTGGGCCAGGTACGGCACAAGCCGGTGGGACGAACAGCCTCGTGACTATCTACCATAATCTTATAATCAGCAGCACGCTTCACCACATGTATATAATGATTGTTCATCCATTGTGAGGAATGATATTCACTACGGGGAATGATTGAGCCCACATATCCTGTCTTTACAGAATTATAGCCATTATCTACCATAAATTGAAAGGCTACATCCAGCTGCCGCTCATAATCGGCAGCATTAGCAGCCGTCTCATGATGCATGATAATCTTTACCCCCTTTGATTTGGCATAGGCATGTAGTACCGCAACATCAAAGTCCGGATAAGGTTTGTCAAAAAGGAACTGACGATCCTTACGATAGGATGCCCAATCTTCCCAACCTTCATTCCAACCCTCAACCAATACCGCATCAATACCATTCTCCGCCGCAAAGTCTATGTACTCTTTCACATGTTCAGTATTGGCCGGATGATGTCCATTAGGAGTTAACTTTGAATAGTCGGTTATGCCGGGTTTAGCCTTATAATAGTCGCTATATGCCCATGTACCTCCTCCACCAGTAAACATCTCCCACCAGACACCGATAAATTTCTGTGGCTTAATCCAAGAAGTATCTTCCAGCTTACAAGGTTCATTCAGATTAAGAATCAACTGAGAAGCAAGGATGCTACGTGCATCGTCACTAACCATAATTGTACGCCACGGGGTATGCAACGGTAATTGCAGATATCCTTTCTTTCCTAATTTATCGGGAGTAAGATGAGCAGAAAAGTTAAACTCTTTATCATCCACATTCAGCAACATGGCAGAATAATCTACCAAGGCAGCTTCATGAATATTGATATAAAGTCCTTCGGTAGTCTTTATCATAAGGGGTGTTTGTACTGTGAATGAAGTCGCTTTAGCTTCATATCCTTTTTTACGTAGATTACGTTCCATAGCTTCGCGCACTTCGGAAATGGCCGCAGTAGTATAGGCAAACTCATTCGTATCATAATCACCGGGAATGCAATAGAGTGTATGATTACCGGTCAGATTGAATTCCGTCAGTTCGTCTTTTACCGTCAGATAATTCATGGTTTTCTGCTCCGGCAACTCATAACGGAATCCGAGTCCATCGTCAAACAATCGAAAACGTACAATCATCATACGGTCGTGCTTTGCCGGTTGTGAGAGAGTGACAGTAAGTTCATTGTAATGGTTACGGACTTTTTCATACTCTCCCCATACAGGCATCCAAGTTTCATCAAAAGTAGAATTTGTTGCATCAAGAATCCGGAAGCCATTTGACAAATCCGCTTCTTCCATAAGTATTCCCAAGGCAGAAGGTTCTACAACCGGCTCTCCTTTGTAATATAAGCTATAGACCGGCCCCCCCTCGGAATCAAGCACAACATTGAGTTTCAGATTCCCATTGGGAGATAACAATTCGTGTGCCATCGCCACACAAGCAATTCCCAGAAATACAACTGTTAATAATACATGTTTCATATACATCCGTTATTGTTGATATATAAAATATTGATAAGGTTCCATCGTCATTACTGTAGGCAACTCCACATCCACACCGGCAATCACATCGGTCATGGTCTTGCCAGCATGCTCCATAGGTACTTTCACTTGTACAGACTCATTGGCAGTATTCACCATGACCAACATGCCATGACTGCCTGCTGCCCGATAAAATGAAGCGACATCTCCGGTAGTATAAACTTCCAGTTCACCACCACGTACACTGCTCGTAGCTTTATAGGCTCTGATGATTTCTGCCATCTCTTGCGCAAAGACTTCATTGGACTTCAAGTCTATAACTCCGTAATTGAAAAAGTTAAGTGACCGCGGATAGGCTACTTCCTGCGAACTATAAATAAGAGGTATCCCCTCGAGCATAGTCGTCAATACAAAAGCAGACATGGCACCACGCTCACCGCCATAACATTCTATCGGTGAAGCCTCACTTGCCTGGTCATGATTAGTAGAATAGCGTAACCGTAACGTACCCTTCGGCATTCCCTCCAATTCGGAAGTATTCATAGCATAAAGGTCAGTAAGTGAGCATTTACCGGCATAATAGTCTTTCAGTTTACTATGGAAGTTCCAGCCGTAGAGCAGATTGAAACCATTGTTCATTAAAGACGTTTTTCCGCCTTCGGCAAGCATCAGCAAATTATTGTCAAGTGTACGGAGCTCGGCGATTGCTTTCTTCCAGAAAGCATCTGGT
The DNA here is from genome assembly GCF_003466325.1 of Bacteroides sp. 4_1_36. Classification (NCBI taxonomy): domain Bacteria; kingdom Pseudomonadati; phylum Bacteroidota; class Bacteroidia; order Bacteroidales; family Bacteroidaceae; genus Bacteroides; species Bacteroides sp. 4_1_36. The sequence continues at coordinate 60,823 of NZ_QSOX01000009.1, read as the reverse complement.
ACCCCCTCGGCATAATCACAACGGTATCCATCAATACCAATTTCTGTTACCCAATACTTCATGGCATCAATCATGGCTTGCTGCATGGTTTCGTTGTCAAAATTCAAGTCAGCAACATCCGCCCAAGGCTGTTCTTGAGGTTGTACCACATTGCCATTTGCATCCTGTGTATACCAATCCGGATGCTCAGTCACCCAAGCATTGTCCCACGAAGTATGGTTGGCAACCCAGTCAAGAATCACTTTCATTCCTTTGGCATGGGCAGCATCTACCAGTTCTTTCAAGTCTTTTTTTGTTCCGTAACGTGTATTCAGCTTTTTATAATCCTTTATACAATAAGGTGAATTCACACTTTTCAGTACTCCCGGCTCATTTACAGGCATCAGCCAAAGCACGGTAGTTCCCAGGCTTTGAATACGGTCAAGCTCTGCTTTGATGGCAGAGAACGCATTTTCTTCGGCAAAAATGCGGGGATTTGCCTCATAAATCACCATATCCGAAGCCATGTATTCTTCCTGTGGGACGGGAATCGGTTCCATGTCACTCTGACTATCACTACACCCCATACAAGAATGTAGCATCGTAAAGAGCAGTGTCGCAATTATTACTTTTTTCATATTTCTACTTTTTATCTATACTTATACTCATTGGCGGAACTGATATCTGCAAAAGGAGCATCCAAACTCTCCAGTGATGGGCATTGGCAGAAAAGATACTAAGACTTAATACTAAAAATCCCGGAAGCCAATACTAAAAAACAAAAGAGCTAAGAGATAACTTCTTCCCAAGGCTTGGTTTTTCTATCCCAAGACTTGGGATAGAAAACCCAAGCCTTGGGACATATATCCGCAAGATTGAAAAGAGATATCCTATCCCCAATCTCATTCCACCAATAGGTCATTTAACATCTTCATTACTATACAAAACTCATTTCAAGAAATTATTCTGATTAGAAACAAAAGCCGCTTCAGATTCCGGTTCAGAGTCTCCGTCCGGATTGTTAGGGTCAATCTCCTCACCAGCTATGTCCGTAATACGGAAATAATAATCTCGATCAAGCGTCACTGCTGCGAGGTCAAATTGTGAGCCTCCATTGTTATTATTCATTATCAGATTGTAAGTCAATCCCTTATTTGCTTCACCTGTATCGTAATAATTATACGTGACACCTTTTATCTCAACACTACCGGTTGGTAATATTCCTGGCCAACTGCCAAAGAGTTCCGGTATATCATTTCCCCACGCATATATGGTTGTTTCTGCCCATCTGGACTGGTCTTCAATAAAAATGGTATAACCATCATGGATGACCACTGCATCCGGATCTATTTCCGTCCAACCGCTTTCTGTGATTTCCAAATATATGTCACGGTCAAGAGTAAAGTTCTGTGGTCCATCAAATTGTGAACCTACTCCATTATCGTTAAATATCAAATTGTAAACCAATCCCTTATTTGCTTCACCTGTATCGAAGTATTTATAGGTAATTCCTTTTATCTCAACGCTACCAGTAGGTGAAATACCGGGCCAACCTCCAAAAAGTTCCGGCAAATCATTTCCCCACGCATAAAGTGTCAGTGCATCCCAACCTGTATTGTCCATCACGAACACAGCATAACCGTCATGAATCACTTCACTTGGGTCTTCCGGCTCCTCAAAATAAGCATTCCAGCGGGTTACCGTTATATCAGTGCGAGTACCTACCTTAGCCGAAATTTGATGTAAAGCATCCCCATTCTGCAAAGTACGCTCTATACCTTGTGTCTTAGAAACGAAATAAAAGCCATCGGCAAGTGTCTTTCCATTAACAAAATCTTCCGGATAGAGGTATATGCCCCATTTAACATCATTGTTTGCAGCTTTCTCCATCTGCCACTTAAGGTCTCCGGAAGCAGCATCCTGACCTCCATTGAAATCGCCTGCAATATAAATTATTTCATCGGCACCAGTTCCTTGGGGCATAATCACCTCCAGCAAGATAGCATCGCTACGAAGTTCAAATTGCGGCAACTCATGGTCAAACACAATTTCCTCCTTGTCACAACTACTGATGAAAGCTACAAAAAGCAACAAAAGCCATAGCGGATTACATATATATTTTTTCATTGTTACTATTATTATAGGATGATTAATAATTAGGATTCTGTACCAGTCCCGGATTTACCATAAGGGCAGACTGGGGCAAGGGATACCACTCGTATTTGCGGTCACGTTTAGCCGGATAGCTTAAACCGTCGTCCGTGGCACGGCCAAAGAACCACCATTGCCCTTGCGTAAACTTATCGAAACGACGCAAGTCTGTACGACGACGACGCCCCTCTCCCAAGAATTCAAGTCCCCATTCACTCAACATCCAATCCATATCAAAGGATGTAAAACCAGGACCGGGCTGCTCGAGAGCCGATTTATCTGTAAAATAGCGTGTTTTAACTCTATATACCAGTTCTTTAGCACCTTCCGTATCACCTGCACGCATTTTACATTCAGCAAGAGTATAGACCACTTCACTCAAACGGAATTCCACCTCATCGATGTTTTGGAAATCAATGCCTGCACTCTCCGGATAAACCGGATATCTTACCAAACGGACACCTGAATTCGTTTCACCCCAGCGAGGTGACATGACAGTCTCCAGATTACGTCCTAAATTAAGGAATGTACCCACCTGATCCACATAAACCAAATCCTGACCGTCACGGTCGGCATCTGCTTTCAAAGCCGCACCCTTACCATAGTTGGCTTTAATAGCCCCTTTCAAAAAAATGCCTTGATAGTTTCCTGTTGTTTCATTATACACATAGTTCTGCTTACGGATATCTTTATCGTGGAAACGTTCATAAACTGCTCCTAACTTATCACCGTAGTCAGTAAGAAAGCTCTTAGGATTGTCAGTACCACCATACGGCTGTACATTTCCAGAATTATCCCATGAAGGTGCCAAGCATACACAATTCCATCCGCTCTGGCTGTATGTACCTCCAAAGTAATCCCAACAATTGTAAGGCATGAAAGGCATGTTACGCATCCAACCGGTATTGACCTGACCGACTTCCATCGCCAATGCCATTACAACTTCCGGACATTCTACATTGTTTATCGAATAAATATCGCGATAGTCATCGGTAATGCTGTAAGTACCATAATCGCCATTCAGAATTTTTTGGCAAAGAGTGGCACACTCATTATAACTGTTTTGTTTGATAAACACCTCAGAATTCAGCAACAAGCGCATCTTAATCATACGATTGGCAGCTTGGTTCATGCGGTTGCGAGTCTTTCCAGAACCATCTTCTTTCATAAGATCTGTAACTGACTCATCTAATTCCTGACTGATAAAATCGTAGATAATCTTGCACCCCTTATCAAAATCAGTATCTGCAGAACCAGGGATTTCCGCACCCGAAGAAATGTTCAAGGGAAGTGCTCCACCCCAAATCTCAAAGATATTGTAGTATGCCCAAGCACGCAGGGTACGTACTTCGGCAATATAACTATTCAAAGCATCCTCAGTCATGCGTATAGATGCGGGGCTGATTGCCTGCAAATCTGTAATAAGCGTATTGCAAAGCCCAATAGTGGTCCACGCATTCTCCCAAGTTTGGCGAATAATGGTTGATTCTGACGTCCAGGTATGTGAAGACAAAGCAAACTTCAATGCCTCATCCCATCCCCAAAGTCCACCGTTCCAACTGCGCCATGCCACCTGGTCGGCAGAAAACTCCTGCAAATACCAGAAGTATTCCAAATAACTATATGCAGCTTTCGAATAGATGGCTGCCACTGCCCCCTGAACACTCGTCTCATCTTGATAATAAATTCCGGCATCCACACGATCGAACACTTCCTCGTCCAAATTAGTACAAGAGAAAAGTGAACATGACATAATCATCGCCAATAACCAACGACATTTTATATATTTCATATCTTTCATATTTTTAATAATTTGTTTCTCATTTATTTGAAGCGAAGAGTCACACCTAAACTCAATTGAGTTGCTGTAGGATAAGCACTATTACTATCTACTCCCGGCTGGATACCATTCACGTCTATAATTGAAGGGTCATTACCAGAATATCCGGTCAAGGTAAACAGATTCTTGGCAGACAGATATATGCGCATATTATCCAGTAACTTACGGTTCTTAGGAGTAAAATTATATCCCAAGGTTACATTTTCCAGTTTTATGAAGCTACCATCCTCCAGGAAATAGGAAGATATTACTCCACCACCGGTACGGATATTCTTATCTTCCAGATACGCAGAGCGAAGAACATTATCTGTACCACATCCCTGAAGCCCCATACCATATTTACGCATATTGAATACATCAAAACCGAATGTACCGCGGAAGAATACACTCAAATCAAAATTTCTCCAAGTCAGGTTGTTACTCCAAGACAAGAAGTGCTTGGGAGCACCATTGCCAATATAACGTTTATACTTGGCATCAGCCTGAGAAATCGGTATTTGCTCATCTTTATCATTCAAAATAAGCATATTGCCATTTTCGTCAACACCTGCATATTCATAACCGTAGAACTGCCCTATCTCTCCCCCTTCCTGCACACGGAAGAAATATTCGCTGGAACCAGTACCCGGTTTTAAGTAAAGGTCGAGATAAGATGCCTTGTAAATATCGTTAGAAAGTTTGGTCAACTTAGTCTTCCCATAAGAATAATTGATTCCGCTCGTCCACTTCACTGCTGTTTTAGTAAGGATATCACCATCCAAAGATACTTCTATACCGGTATTTTTCGTTGTTCCAACGTTAACCAAAATAGTGGAATAGACAAAAGGCGGTTGAGGTGCCGTGTACGTATAAAGCAAGTCTTTAGAACTACGGTCAAAATACTCCACTGAACCACGTAAACGATTCCATAGAACAAAATCAACACCCAGATTAATCGCAACGCTCTTTTCCCAAGCCAAATCCGGATTAGCATTACTAGAGGGAGCATAGCCCGTTACCCAACGCCCGTCAAAGAGATAACTACCATTGGTATTGTAAGTAGAAAGTGATTTATAAGCATCAAAATCCGAACGACCGGTAATTCCGAAAGAAACACGCGGTTTCAAACTGGTCAACACTTTCCGGGTATTCTTCATAAAGCCCATCTCCATCATTTCCCAAGCCAAAGAAGCTGCTGGGAAGTACCCCCACTTTTGGTTAGCACCAAATTTGGAAGAGCCTTCATAGCGCAACGAAGCCGATGCAAAAAGCATATCCTTCCAATTATAGTTCAACCGACCAAAGAAGCCAATAAGTGTCGATTCAGAGCGACCGCTATATAAACTTGCCAAACCATCCTTCAGATAAGAGCCACTGCCCAAATCCCAATATTTCGTATTATCAAAAGAGAAGTCGTTGTTACTACCACCAATCTGTTCCCAGATAGACTTCTCATAAGTATAGCCCACTACAGCCTTAATATTGTGGTCGCCCAAGTTCAGTGCATAATTTCCCAACCACTCCAATCGATTGGTGTACCATTTCTGATACTTCATTTCCGCACGTCCTTTATAACCATTCCAATAGGACTCCGAACCGGCAGACGAAGCATAATATTGTTGCTTCATGTCATTGTAATGCAATGAGTAACTTAATGTTGTATTCAACAAATGCTTTTCTGTCTGCAAAATATTCAGTTTAGCCTCAGCCGTACCCAACAAATACATACGCTGGCCGTTGTTATCTCTCAAAGCAAGCTCCGCAACCGGATTGGTTGCACCCGTAGGAGAAGTAGGCTGATAATACGAACCGTCTGCATTATATACCGGCATTGTAGGATTCATTGTGAGTGCCCTATCGAAGAAACCATCATTTCCCCAGGTTTCATTTACACGACGTGCACTCAACGAACCGTTGAATTGTAAGCGATTCTCCAGTACACGCTGTTCCATAGAAAAACGACCTCCAAATTCTTCACGACCACTCACGATGTCAAGTCCATTGGCACTTTTGTAATTGAAGGAAGCACCATAGAAACCATTCTTTGTGCTACCATCAATAGATATATATTGGTTTGTGTCGTATGCTACATCACGAGTAATCAGTCCATACCAGTCAGTGTCGGCTCCATAGTCTGTACCTCGTCTCGAACGACGGAATTCATCAGCCGACAGAATATCCGGAGAGGGCTTGGCTACATTAAAAGCGATGTAACTGTCATATGTGACTACCGTTTTTCCAGCTTCACCCGAGCCACGTTTCGTTGTAACTAAAATCACACCATTAGCACCTCGCGTTCCGTAAATAGCAGCTGAACCCGCATCTTTCAATACCGTAATAGATTCAATATCCTGTGCAGCGATGTTACGGATATCGCCACCTGCCACACCATCTATGACAATCAAAGGACTATTACTTGCAGAAACAGATGTTGCACCACGTACTTGTAATGAAGAACTGGAGTTAGGATTGGCAGCTGCCTGCGTATTGACATTCAAGCCCGCGACTTTTCCCGATACCATTTCCATCGGGTTATTCATAGCCCCCAAATTAAAATTTTTCTTATCCACTTGTACAATGGAACTGGAAACTTCTTTTTTACTCAATGAACCGTAACCCACTACTACAACTTCTTCCAACACCTGCTGGTCATCATGCAAGACAACATCAATCTTGTTTCTACCGGATACGTTCAGTTCCTGCGTTTGGTAACCTACATAAGAAAAAATAAGTATTGCATCAGGATTGACATTCAATAACACATAGTTACCGTCAATGTCAGTTATCACCCCCGAAGTTGTACCCTTTACCAATACACTTGCACCGATAAGACCTTCACCCGTTGCATCGGTCACCTTTCCTTGTACCTGAAGTTGTTGCGCAACAGCAACACCAGTCATCATAAGAAAACCCAGTAAAAGGATCATGCGCTTTTTAAGGCATCTCTTTAGACTTTTCTTTTTCATCTTATTAGAAATTAGTTAAACAATAAATAGATTGATGCAAATGTATTATCAAAACAAACGCACGATTTGGGCTGAGATAAAAATCTAAAGTCCTGCAACAGGCAATCAACTATAATACAACGCATTACGAAAATGCTATTGCTACTAATTTCTAAATCATTTCTAGACTTTTTAAGGCAGAAGAAAGCCTCAAAAGGAGGATAAAATCAAAAAGAAGTTATTTTCATCACTCGTTCTTCAAAGTCCTCTTTACAAAGAGACTTGTTTTTTAGCTTGGAACGATAAGTATAGATGGTAGTTATGGAATAACGCAAAAATTCTGCAATACGCGCACTGTCTGTAATACCTAAACGAATCAGTGCAAATATGCGCAGTTCGGTAACAAGCAATTCTTCATTTTTAGGATGCAATTGTTCTTCAACTGGCAACAAACGATTAAATTCTTCTACAAAGTTAGGGAATATCTTAAGAAAAGATACATCGAAATTGTGATAGAACTCTTTCAACTCTTGATTTATGAAACGGTCGGACTTCAATGTACGATATAACTCCTCAAGTTTACCGGCAGCAGCCTGCTTGTTCAATATGCGGCGATATTCTTCCATCTTACTTATATAAGAGGAACTTAAACTGAGGAAACGTCCCAAATACTCTTCCTTAATATGATTGGCTTCCGTAAGAGTCTGATTAGTATGCAATAATCGTTCATTAGCCTCATGTTGAGACTTGTTCAGCTTCTTCAATTCACTATTCAATATACTCAATTGGGAATTGGCAGCAACAACTTTTTTACGGGCATAAGACAATTTTTTCATTTGCCATAGCACACACAGTACTGTCAATAGAAGGAAAACAGAAAGGATACATATGCCTGTAATAAACATTCTCTGCCGCTGTTGCTGTATTTCCTTTTCTTGCTGATAAGCACGATCTATGAGCGGAAGCATCTTGGAATTCTGCGAACTACGCAACCGAGTAGTATAATAATTAGCATCTTCCATACTAATCTTGATATAGTGATTAGCACGTTCCAAATCGCCCATTCCATAAAGTAATTCCGCTAATGCGCACAAAGAATAATTTTCTTTCACCACTGCCCTAATGTCAGCAATGGCACTGCTAATACGTGCTTCCATTTCTTTCTGCTTGTTCCCCACGACATGATAAGCAAAAGCCAGAATTGAAGTAGCTACTGCATACTCACGCGTATTGGATTTCAACCGAGGTAAAAAATTCTTCAATAAACATATAGCCTCCTGACTTTTTCCCTGGTCAATGAGCTGAGGTGCATGCACGACTACATATCTATAAGTATCTTCCGGTACTAGGCTGATTATAGAATCCCTATACAAATTTGCTATCCGAAGATAATTGTTCACGTAGTTCCGATCAGTGGCGTACTCTGCCTGATAGAGATATAGGTTTTCAAAACATACATAATAGTCCACTATATTTTCACCCTCCAACGTGTTACGAGGAAGCGATTTCAGCAATTCCATTGCTTCAACAAAAAGGCCCGAAGTATTTAGAATATGTACTTTATTTAATATAGAACTATTTATCCATTGCCTATTATTTAGCCGTGTGGCAATAAGAATATTTTCATTTATATAATGTAATGCAGAATCACTAATATAAGAATTATATTCGGCAAAAAGACGATTTTGTATCAGATAACGCTCCATGTCAGTAAGCCTCCCTTGCTTCAACTCATCCTTTATCAAAGAAATATACCGTTCTTTTTCTTCCTCGTATTGTCTACGCATTACGATAGTCTTATCCAGAACAGACAAAAGGCTATCTATTGCAGATGCATACATACCAAGCGAACATGGCAACAGCATTATTATTAAAATCAAGATACGCATCATAGGTTAACATTGTGACATAACTTCGCAAAGTTACAATTTTCTTCTGTTATGAAAATACGATTTTAGTATTTTCTTTGGCATTATAAGTCGTACATCATAGGGATTATACATCTACCGAAATTCATATTTCCTCTACTTCGGATAGCTTTTAAAGCTTTTATGGCAGTTTTCAAACCTCCTTCTGCCTAATAATGGCTAACATTGCAACCGAAACCAAAGGTTGACATCAACATGAGAAAGACATTATTATTTTTATACCTTTTATCTCTCGGCAGTATTGCCGCATACGGTCAGACACGTCTGACCCAAGACCCCAAACTGGAACGACAACTCCACGAAAGCGGACTGATACATCAACCCCTCCCCCTGGATATTGAAAACTCTTTCGAAACCAACGGATGGAAAAAGGAGGTCTTGCAAAGCGCTCCTCTCACCCGCTCGGCAGGTACAGAGGGATGGAGTCATTCCGGCGCAGGAAGCATGTCCTTCAGTACGGAAAAGACCGTTTCCGGCAAAGGCAGCATCAAACTGCAATTCCCCACATTCACCGGGAAAAGGGCGACCGGCTCTCCTTCCGACCCAGACTATGCCACCTACGGAAACAGCAGTGTTACCTATCATCTAGACGGCGCCAATCTGGAGAAGTACAACCGCATCGTATTCTCCATCTATCCCGATTGCGACGGCGCGCGCATCGTCAACATGAACCTCACGTTTCGCAATGCAGATACTCCTGCCAAGAAAGGATATAATCAGCCTTCGGGTTCACACCTCATTAACCTTATTAATAAGGAGTGGAACCAATGCTTCCTCGAAATAGACGAGTATCAGCGCGACAAGGTGATGTCCATCACCTTCAGCACAGCCCTCAAAGGCAAAGATCGGACTACAGGAGATTCAGCTATCTACTACCTGGACAATCTACAACTGCAAACGGTGAAAGCCCCTGAGAAAGTCAGCGGATGGATACCTGCCGATGGAAAAATCTCCTACTCGACAACCGGCTATGCCGTCAACCACCCCAAAACCGCCCTCATCAACACAAACCTCACCATAGACGCCGGAAAGCGCTTCCAACTGCTTACCCCAACCGGAGAAATAGCTTACGAAGGAGACATCCGAAAAGAGAAAACCACTCTCGGAGAATTTGGCCTTATTGATTTCACCTCCTTCAATAATCCCGGAGAGTATCAGCTGAAGGTCGGAACATCGCTAACTCCCACCTTCCGGATTGGAGAAAGACTTTGGGAAGATTCACAATGGAAAGTGCTGAACTTCATCTTCTGCCAGCGCTGTGGACATCCGGTTCCCGGCAAGCATTCCACCTGCCACGTAGACCTCATGTCCCGACATGACGGACGCAGCATCTCCTACTCCGGCGGATGGCACGATGCAGGAGACTTGTCCCAGCAAACCTTGCAGACGGGAGACGTGACCTTTGCTCTGCTCGAAGCCTATAATAAACAAAGAAATATCAACCCAGCCCTCGCCGCCCGCCTGCGTGAAGAGGCGGAATGGGGAGTAGAGTTCATCCTAAAGAACCGCTACGGCGATGGTTACCGCGCCAGCAGCATGGGATTGCTTATCTGGCAAGACGGTGTGTTCAATACATTGGACGACATATCTTCCGTACGTGTACAGAACATGGCATTTGACAACTTTCTCTATGCCGGATACGAAGCTTACGCCTCCATGACGCTGGACAACGACCCGATGCTGCAGGAATACCTATTGCGCGTGGCCGAAGAAGATTTCGCTTTTGCTATGGAGAAGTTCAAAAAAGATAGCTTCGACCAGTTCGTCCAGCCTTACGAACACAGTTACAACACTTCGAAAAGTCAGTATATGGCTACCATCTCCTGGTCGGCAAGCCAATTATACAAGCTGACCGGAAAACCTTCTTATGCGGACATCGCCGCCGAATACATCCGCTACACCCTCGACTGCCAGCGCACGGAACCGCTGAAAGACAAAGACGGGACACGCGGATTCTTCTACCGGGACAAATCCCGCAAATCCATCGTACATTACATACACCAGTCGCGCGAGCAGGTCTATATGCAGGCCATGGTGATGCTTTGCGAAACCCAGAAGGAGCACCCCGATTATCCTAAATGGGTGAATTCCATACAACTATATGGAGAGTATCTGAAAGGAATGATGAAGTATACCCATCCCTACGGTATGATTCCAAGCGGTGTTTACCATGCAGAGGAATATAAGGATACCACCAACTTCTACGCCCTCCATCTGTTTCCCCCTGCCAATGCCAAGGAACTGTACACGGAACAGATTAAACGAGGAGTACAACTGGACAAAGAGCACTACATGAAACGTTTCCCCGTGTGGTTCAACATTTTCAACGGCAATACCGCCATCCATCTTTCCAACGGAAAGTCCGCCGCCATCTGCGGAAACTTCCTGAAGGACAAGGAACTGCTCAACATCGGTCTGGAACAGTTGTACTGGACCGTAGGCAAGAATCCTTTCGGACAATCCTTGATTTATGGAGAAGGACACAACTATCCGCAACTGAATACCTTCTCTTCGGGAGAAATGACAGGAGAGATGCCCGTTGGTATCCGTACCCTGGGTAACGACGATGTCCCCTATTGGCCGCAAACCAACAATGCCTGTTATAAAGAGGTATGGATTACCTCGGCAGGCAAATGGCTGTCTCTGATTGCGGAATATTAGATAATGGAGAATTAATAACTTATAAATTATAAATTACAAATTATGAAACATCTGTTTATTTTATTGTTTACGGCTTGCACCCTGCTGACGTACGCACAAGTCCCCGAAGGTTATCCGGCAAACTATGCCAAAGCTCCTCGCTTCAAGGCCTTGATTTATTACACGCAACATGCGGAAGAAGCACACGTACAATTTGCAGAACAAGCAACCACTTTCTTCAAGAAGCTCAATTACGGTGACGGCTTTGTTCTGGATATTACTACCGATTTTTCAAAATACCCATACGAGAAACTGAAAGAATACAATGTCATTATCATGCTTAACACATCCCCCAACACCAAGGCCGAACGCGATGCTTTTGAGCAATACATGGAAAACGGAGGCGGTTGGGTAGGTTTCCACGCAGCAGCCTACAACGACAAAAACACGCATTGGCCCTGGTTCGTTAAGTTTCTTGGTGGTGGGGTGTTCTATTGCAACAACTGGCCTCCCCAGCCGGTATTGGTCGAAGTCGACAACGAAGAACATCCCGTTACCAAGAATCTGCCTGCATCATTCGTGGCCCCCGCCAGCGAATGGTACCAATGGACTCCCAGCCCCCGCCAGAACAAGGACGTAGAGGTACTCTTGTCCCTATCTCCCAAGAACTATCCACTGGGTATCAAGGATGTAGTGAATTTTGGCGACTTCCCCATCGTATGGTCCAACAAGAATTACAGAATGATTTACCTGAATATGGGGCATGGTGACGAAGAGTTTATCGACGGTACACAGAACCTGCTATTGGTTAATGCTTTCCGCTGGGTAGTGAGCAAAGACAAAAGCGGCAACCCGTTCCTCAAATAAAACGGTTTCCATAACAGCAATCAAGAGAATAAATAGGGGATAATTCCCCTATTTCCTATGTTAACACTACGTTTTTATGCCGAAACAGATACTTTTCCTTCGAAAAGTATCTGTTTCGGTCGTTTTATATAGATACCCTTGCCGGTTCCCAACGGGCCGGAATGACAGTTTCATATCGTTGAAACCAAAAGTTTCACTTGCTGAAACTTTTAGTTTTACGAAAGGAAACTAAAGGTTTCCCTTAATGAAACCAATTATTTTCCCAATCAAAACTTCTCGTATTTAGTCTCAAAACTAAAAGTTTCATGTTGAGAACTAAGACAATAGCCACTTTTACGATTCACCCAATAAATAGGAGGCATCATCTTTTAGAAAGATTGGAAAGCGTGATAGATGGTTGTAACGTTTTTTATCTGTCACGGGTATCTATCACGCTTTAATTGATTTATAATCAAAACAATACACCCATTTGCGTGATAGCATGACAGATGTTTTGCCAAAACAAACTTTGTGAAGGAACAAAAAATCCCCGGTATTATTCACAAGGAAATACCGGGGACTCTTCAGAAAAAAACAATCAAAACTTATAACCAGCCAGGGTTCTGTGTCAAGCCACCTTTAGCTCTATCCATTTCCGACTGGTCAATTGGAAAGTATCTGAACTTCTCCGTCCAACCTTTGTTACCTAAAATCTCTGTTCCTTTATCGAAACGCAGAATATCAAACCAACGCTGCATTTCATCCATAAACTCATACCCACGCTCTTCAAAAAGAATATCCAACAACTCCTGCTTGCTCTTTCCCGCCAAGTTGATACGATGCTCTTTGTCTTTGAAAGCGCGGTCTCTGACCTGGTCGAACCAACCTTGCGCATCAGCACTGGCAGTTCCGTTGATACGTACATCAAGCTCCACAGCCAGCAGCAAAACATCGGCATAACGGTAAATACGCCAAGAGTTATAATAGTTATCCGTAGGATTCACCGTAGACGTCGTCTCCTTTCTCGGATGAATCTTATAGTGCCCCAGACCCTCGTAATTTTCCTGCTGGTCACTGACTTGGAAAGCACTTCCTGCCGGTAGTTCACCTTTGGCCACCATTTCTGCCACTTTTTTAGCCTCGTCCGCATAGACAATGACTGTTCCCTCACGGCGCGTATCACCTTCCTTAAACATGTTGTAAACAGTACTCGGCATGGTGTTCTGCCCATAACCTTCGCCTAATCCACCCTGCTCGGCACTTCTCGGGTCAACAATGTTACGACCGCCCAAAGAACGTGCAAGCCCAAACCCTTCACCGGAGTTATTGCCGGCATAACATACCTCAAAGATAGATTCCGCACACCATTCTCCGTCTTTCACCCATAAGCTTTGATAATCAGGGTTCAACTGGTATCTTCCACTGGTGATTATTTCTTTCATGTCATTCAATGCCACCTGATATTTAGTCTCATCACGATGGAACAAAATAATTTTAGCACGAAGCAGCTTGGCAGCATCCCGGCAAACGCGTCCCTGCTGTGTAGCACTGCGCTGGGGCAGATACTTAGTCACTTCGTCATCCAAGTCACCCATCATAAACTCATAAATTTCTTCACGGGTTCCTTTGGCAACGCTATACATTTCACTGGCTGCCAGATAATGTTTGATAAGCGGGAATTGCTCATACCCCATAAACAGATGGTAATAGAAAATGGCACGGTAAAAGCGCGCTTCGGCAGAAATGGAATTGACAAAGTCTGCATTGAGGTTGCACCCGGCCAATTTGTCAATCAACAGATTGGCAGCAATGACTCCATTGAACAAGCCGAAATCCCACTCATTCCACCAAGAACCATAGCCCCATGCACCGAAACAAGAAGTCGCGTCATAGGTAAAAGTATCCCATTTCGTCTTGTAAGATCCCTCACCGATACCACCACCGGTTTCAGACTCATCGCCCAGCAAAGAAGAGTAAGACCAAACCTCCGGCATGCGGGTCTGCATTTCATTTATCACGGCATACAAGCCCTTCATCATATCGTCTTCCGTCTTATAGAATTCGGTTTCCGATACCTGAGTTCTCGGATTCACTTCCAGAAAATCTGAACAAGCTATGGTCGACAAAGCCATCGCACCCAAAGCCAATACTTTTAATATCTTATTCATTGTATCTAATTTTTAGATTAATCAAAATGTTATGTTTGCACCGATGGTATAAGTACGTGCTTGCGGATATGTTCCCCCGTCAAATCCATCACGTGTTCCCACTTCCGGATCATAACCGCTATAATTGGTGATTGTAAACAGATTCTCGCCCTGCACAAAGAAACGCAGCCCCTTGATACCGACACGCTGCAACATCTGACCGGGTAGACTGTAACCTATCTGCAACACTTTCAAACGCATATACGAACCATCTTCCACAAAAAAGTTTGAAACCTGATAGTTATTGTTGTCACCATCTATCACACGTGGTACCCAATTGGAAGTTCCTTCACCGTGCCAACGGTTCAACCAGGATTTGTCGTAGTTACCAAAAGTCACATTGGAACGTCTGTACAGTTTATAAATGTCGTTTCCGATACTTCCTTGAAAGAATGCACTGAAATCCAGCCCCTTCCAATCGGCAGAGAGCGTAAATCCATACGTCCAGTCGGGATTCGGCTTACCTATCATAGTACGGTCATCGCCATTAAGACCATTTTTACCATCCAAATCTTTAAAACGGATATCTCCGGGCTTGGCATTCGGTTGTATCAAATGAGTCTTTCCGTTAGAATCTACGTAGGTATAGTTGTCTATCTCCTGCTGATTCTGAAAAATGCCATCATGCAAGTAACCGTAGAAGAAGCCGTACGGACGCCCGTTCTCTCTCCAACTGACCTGGCCGCCCATACCACCACCGATATTATTGAGACCGACGCGGTCGGGACCTTGGTCTGTTACAGTATTCTTCACATAAGAAGCATTTCCATTGATACCCAGATTCACTTCACCCACCTTAAAGCGATAGGACGCTTCGAACTCGATACCTTCGTTCTTCACTGTACCCGAATTGACCGTCATACTGCCATAACTGGTATAAAGAGGAATCGGCATGGAAAGCAGCATGTCCTTCGTCTTCTTCACGAAATAGTCGGCAGAGAATGTCAATGCACTGTTGAAGAAACGCAAGTCAATACCCAAGTCGGTCTGTTCGGAGGTCTCCCATTTCAAGTCTGCATTGGCATAGCCACTGGGCAGCATACCTGTATATACCTTTCCATTTATGACTGCATTCTTACCCTGGCTCATCATACTTGTATAGGCAAAGGAGCCGATGCGTTCATTACCGTTCTGTCCCCAGCTCAGACGTATCTTGGCAAAATCCAACCAGGAAGGTCTGTTCTCCATGAACTTCTCCCGGGTCAACACCCAACCCAAAGAAACCGAAGGGAATGTAGCATACTGGTGTTCGCGACTGAAGTTTGACGAACCGTCCCGTCTCACTACCGCTTCGAACAAATACTTTTCATCATAATTATAGTTGATACGTCCGAATACGGATGCAATGCGGTGATCTTCCGCCCCACCCCATACTTTGGACTGTTCTTCGGGCGCTGTGGCCGTGTCTATATATCCCTTGTCTATATCCACCACCAGCAGATTATAATCTTCCGCTTCCAAATTGGAGTAATGGTAGGAAGACATACTCGTACCGAACAGTGCACCTATATTATGACGGCCGAAAGACTTCGTATACGACAGCACATTTTCCCACTGCCAGTAGGAAGACTCCCTTTTCTTATCCTCTACTTTGGAAGTAGCATTCTTACTGGTAGCATTCAGCTCGTAAACCGGAGTTACATTCTTGATGGAATTGAATACCCATTCCGCACCATAGGTAGTCTTGAACTTCAAGCCCGGCAACAAGTCGACATCAAGGTTAAAGTTCGCACCGAAATTCTGCGGCATAGTCCTCTGGTTATGACTGACCTGCATGGCTGCCAGCGGATTGGTTATTTCACGCATCTCGATGATATTGTATGCCAGGCCGTTGGGAGCAATGACATGATTTGGATAAGTTACGGCATATTGCTCCAGTATAGCAGGGTCGGTCTGATAAACCGGCTCGGTAGGAGGCAACATATTCATGGAAGTAATCAAGCCTGCTGCTTCACTATTGCCAATAGTATTACCAGTCTGGATTGACTTGGAATAGCTTGCAATTGCACCAAAACTAATCTTATTCAACCAATTTCGTGATTTCGTGTCCAGTAATACATTATTGTAATTCAAGCGTACATTGTAGCGTTCATAATCAGCATGTCCTTTAGCATAAATACCTTCTTGCTTTACATAACCGAAAGAAGCATAATAGGTAGAGTTGTCCGTACCGCCACTCAACGAAACCTTGTGGTTCATAATAGGAGCATTCTTGTTCTGCAGTTCCTTTTGCCAGTCGGTATTGACGCTGGAAACAGTCGGGAAATAAGGGTCCTTACCTGCATTGGCAGCCATTTCATTCATCAACATCTGATAATCCGCACTACCCAGCAAATCCACCTTCTTGGAAGGATTCTGAATACCGTACGTAAATTCATAGTTCAAAGTAGCCTTTCCTTTAGTACCCTTCTTCGTAGTAATCAGTACAACACCATTAGCACCACGGGCTCCGTAAATAGCGGCGGAAGCTGCGTCTTTCAACACTTCAATAGACTCAATATCAGAAGGATTCAAATGACTGATACCACTTTCAGACGGCATGCCGTCTACTATATAAAGCGGATCGGAGTTGTTGACCGTACCGGTACCCCGAATACGAATCTTTGATTCCGCACCGGGCTGACCTGAATTAGAGATAATCTGTACACCGGAAACTTTACCTTTCAAAGCATTCTGAATATTTGTAGGATTACCTTTATCCAACTCTTCACTGGTAACACGGCTCACAGCAGACGAAAGTACACTCTTCTTTTGTACACCATAGCCTACTACAACTACCTCGTCCAGCAACTCAGAAGAATCAGTAAAACGGACTTTCAGATTTGTATCTGCAGCAGTCAGTTTATACTCAATAGGCTCATAACCGATAAAAGTGAAGACCAACACATCACCCACAGAAGCTTTCAGGCTGAAATTCCCATCAATGTCCGTCACAGTACCCACAGCCGGATTACTTTTCATACTGACATTAGCACCCGGAACCGTTTCTCCGGAAGGATCATAAACGATACCCTGCACATTAATTTGTTGTGCGAAGAGCTGCAAAGTGCAACTGAGAATGCAAAGCAGCAAAAGGACTCTTTTTCTTTTCATGATAATAGTATTAGTTTATAAAATAGAAAGTTATTCATATTGTATTGATACAAATTCCAATACTTCGATAAGCGAAATTACGTACTAAACAAGAAATGGAAGTTGAATATTTCTCATAAGGAGTTCATTTACTAACACATCCATAAAAAACGTTTTATTTTAAACTTAAAGTGATAAAGTTTAAACCCATAAAAAAACGGATACGTTTCTGTACGTACCCGTTTTCTTCCAAATCCATTGATTATAAAAAGTATTACCTTTCTAAAGTCCAGTTAATGGCATTTCTGAACATGGTCGTAAACCCTTCCGTTTCGTACAACTTACTACTATGCCCTATCTGGAAATAAACATTGCGTGCCTTTTTGCTTTCATTGACCCAAACCACCGGATGATCGCCCATCTTGATGTC
This sequence comes from Bacteroides sp. 4_1_36, assembly GCF_003466325.1. Lineage (NCBI taxonomy): Bacteria > Pseudomonadati > Bacteroidota > Bacteroidia > Bacteroidales > Bacteroidaceae > Bacteroides > Bacteroides sp. 4_1_36. The sequence continues at coordinate 42,806 of NZ_QSOX01000009.1, read as the reverse complement.
CGATGCAGGCGTGTAGCTCGATTCGTCTACATTGGCTAATACATGTACATTAGGGCGCGGACTCTTGTCATAAGTATACCACTCGTCATCGGGCACCACGAAAGAGGCCGGAACATCCTTCATTACCGGATGCTGTTTATCTTCCACAATCAGCGTACCGTCGGCCAGCGGAGCTATGTAGTTCTTGAAACGTACACCACCCATGAAATCAGAGAACCATTGCCACATGGGATAACCGTCAAACTCGCCCAGCAAAGTAGCATGATGGAAACCTATCCAGCCGCCACGGCCTTCTTCTATATACTTGACGAACGCATCTTCCGCTTCCTTCGGCCAAGTATAAGGCGGGAAATCCAATTGAATAACCAGGCTGAACTGCGACAAGTAAGCCTCCGTTATGTTCCTGGCATTGTTTATCTCGGTAATACTGAAATTCCCCTTTGCACCTTCGGCCGCCAACCACCTCAAACCGGCATCCGTAAATCCTCCGTGCTGTCCGCCACGTTCCGTCAACACCAGTACCTTCGCCTTGTGCGGCTTGCCCAATAGGTTTTCTGCTACCGTACGGCGCAAATCACCCTGCTCATTGTCTCCGCTATAATCCCAATACATGCCTCCCAGCAAATCTTTATCCAGAATATACTGACACTTGATGGCAAGTGAACGGGGATTCTCAAAACCAAATACCAACGTATCATTCTTATCGGCCAGATAAGGCACTTGAGCCACCTCATCCCACTTTTCAGTATATTGGGTATCCGTATTCCCTACCTTATTATAGTCTTGGAAGCTGGGATAACCGTCACCTCCACGACCATAGAAGGGCATACCCATCACCAGCTTGGAAGGCGGTACGCCCGCTTTCAAGTGTGCAGTAACGGCACCGTCCGAAGTAATGTCACCGCTATGTCCTGACGGATAAAGCGCCGAATGGTGCTTGGGAGCAGAAGCCATGTCATAAGCCATGATATTCACAAAATCGACGGAAGGCAAGATAGCCTTGAAGTCAATGTAACGGGCAGAAGCTACGGTGGCAAGTGTCAGTTCCTTTTCATTGCCGATGGCAGCTCTGATATCCTGCATCAGAAGTGTAAAATTCTCCGTATCGTCCGGTGACGAGGATATATTTGCCATAGAGCTGGTGGGATATTCCCAATCGATGTCAATGCCATCCAAAGCGAACTCCTTCACCACACGGTCACAGTCCGCGGCAAAAGCACGGCGATATTCATCATTGGCAGCCATCTCACTGAAACGTCCGCTTCCCCAGCCGCCGATGGAAAGCAGCACTTTCAGCTCCGGCTTCTGTTTCCTCAAATCAACAATCTGTCTCAAACGTTCCTCATTATCAATCTTGACACCGTTAAAGCTCTCGTTTACATGACCGAACGCATAGTTGATATGCGTCATGTACTGCGGGTCGGGCATCACCTCACTCCACGAAGTGACATAAGCAACCACAACCTTTGAATCGCGGGAAGCCGCAACGACCTCTTCTCCCGACTTAACGCTACCGCATGAAACCAATACGCCCAAAGCGGCAGCCATCATCATTCTAATTTTTTTCATAAGTACTATCTTTAATTACAAATTATCGCAGGTCTGACGGACCCGTGAACCTATCAATGCATAATACAGCATAAACGCTTCTCCAAAAAGAACGATGAGCCATGACCATCTCCAGCCTCCAAGAACATCGGCAAGCACTCCTTGCAACAAGGGCAATATGGCACCGCCTACCACTCCAATCATGAACACACCCGAAGCCACCGAAGTGTATTTTCCCAAATGGGCAACGGACAAAGTAAAGATAGCTCCCCACATGATGGAATGGAACAGACCTACTGCCGTGAGCAGCCACGGATTATTCAGAAGAATGGCCAGTAGGGCGAGTAGTCCTGCCGATACCGTAGTAACCGTCAACTGCACGCGGGGAGAAATCCTGCTCAGGCTGCTCCCCACCAGGCGGCCCACAAGCATACCACCCCAATAGAGCGTAGCCATCAGTGCCGGAGAAGCATAATCCATCTCGATGGCATACAGATTGATATTGGCCCCGATACAGACTTCCACTCCTACATAAAAGAAGATAGCCACCACGCCCAATGTCAGATGACGGAAGGACCATACACTTTTTTCCAGCTTTTCTCCCTTCTCTACCCTGGTTCCTTGGATATCGGGCAAAGACAATTTCATCAACAACAATACAATCAAAGAAATAACAGCCATCAATGCCAGGAACGGAACCATCAGCTGGTCAATCTGAATGTCCTCCATAGACAGACCGCCAAACACGACACCAGTCACGAAATAAGGAGCAAGCGTAGTTCCCACAGAATTGGCAGAACCGCCTATAGCCAAACGCTGAATGGACTGGGTAGCCTTGACATGGCAAGCCGTCAGATAAGGATTTATAACCACTTGCAGAATGGTGGCCGAAGCCCCTACCACGAAAGAACCCAGTAAGAAAATCAAGAACCCTCCAGGGATAACATTATTTCCTGCATGCCAATTCGCTTCAGGAAAGTGTACTGTGAAATAGGAAGAGGCAAAGAACAAACCAAGCCCCACAATCATCACCAGCAATCCACGCATCAATGTTCCTTTATATCCGTATTTGCTAATCCACGACGAGCCTACCCCTCCACAAACCGGATAAGCAAGGAACCAGGAGAAAGTAATCAAAGTAGCAAAAGTATTTTTCAACCCGCCCACTTCCGAAAGAAAAGTTTCTTTCAGAGGACCCTGAAACTGAGTATTGGCAGTCGTAAGGAAACCTACAATAAAAAACAGGAATACCATCGTGATGAATGGCCCCATATAGTTTATTTGTTTTTCTTGTTGTGTCATAGTATTTTGATTATTAATTCGAATAAGTAGTTTTCAGCCACCTGCGAGGCGACTTAGCAGTTAAGCATGCTTGCCGCCGCTTCATCCAGCAGAAATTCACAGTTGGGATGAAGCTGAAGGATGGAAGCAGGAACATCTGTTGTCACAGGCCCTTCAAGCATCCGCTTGACAATATCCGCTTTATTAGTCCCTTTGGCAACCAGCACAATCCGGCGTGCCTGCATGATGTTCTTTATTCCCAAAGTAGCTCCTCCCAGCTCGTTATCGGGGGGAGTACCCGTTTCTCTACGGATGCGTTCTTCCAGTTCCACATTCATCCGGGTCACCCATGCTTCACCGCCAAAGGGAGATTCCGGCTGGTTGAATCCCAGATGCCCGTTCTCACCCAACCCTAAAATCAGCAAATCAATGCCGCCACGGTTCGCAATTTCCTGCTGGAAATCCCTGCATGACTGTTCAAAATCACCAGAAATGGTAGGCAGCATCAAAAAATTCTCTTCCTTGATGCCCAATGTATCCATCAACTCCGTTTTCAGCATCGTGTAGCATGCTCCGGCATATTCGCGCGGCACATTCGTTACCTCATCCAATCCGAAGAAAGTAACGGTATCCACCTTAAACGGATATTTAGTATAGATTTCTCCCACCAACCGATGAAGATTACCGGTAGTACGTCCCGTCGAAAGTCCTATCACACTCTCCGGTTCATTCAACATCTGCCCGATGATGCGCCATGCAGCCGTGCAGTCAAACTCCTTTTCATTCTTTGTTATTGTTATTTTCATATTCTTAATCATTAATTCCTAATCACATGTTCATCGCCACCGCACCGGCCCCCAGAAGCCCGATAAATCCGGGATTCAGTTTCGTAATGACAACCCCGTTGCTGACAAAACGCATGGTCGTAGGATGAAGTTTCTCCAGAATCTTCTCGTGCATATACCCGTCGGCCACAATGCCTCCACCCAACACCACCGTGTCCGGGTCAATCACACGTACCAGATTCATGATAAGATTGGCAAGCGCCTCAGCTGCATTCTCCACCAGCACCGTACAGAGAGGGTCACCTTTCTGACTAAGTGCAAACACCTCACTCACAATCACCCGTTCCCCTTTTTCAGCCGGAATATGCAGGCCGGTCTCATACTGGTTGCGGAGCAGACGGGCACAATTGTCAAAACCTATGCCGGCAGCAATCGCCTCCACACAGTCCATCCGTCCACAACCGCATTTAATGCCTATGTTCACACCTACACGCACGTGTCCCACTTCGCCGGCATTGAAATGGCTGCCACGGATTTGTCTCCCATTTATCACCGTACCCACGGCAATGCCTGTACCTACATTTACGTATATGAAGTTTTTGGAAATTTGTCCGAATCCCCAGACGCGTTCGGCTCTTGTAGCGCTCTTCACATCATTGTCTATATGGCAAGGCATGCCATATATGTCCGACAGTTCCTTTGCCAACTCAATCCGCTGTGTCCTGCTCGGGTCAATCTGCAGCCAGACACCTTCGTTGGGATCTACACGCCCTATCAGCCCAACACCCATCGCTACCGGTTTCTGGTCATACCAGCCCACGGTACGGATATAATCATCGAGCGACGACTTGATGATTTCCAGCGCAGCCTGCTGATTAAAGTAACCGGAGTCATATTTCTTATACCTCAAAATGTTGCCACGGCTATCCATTTCGCCAATCAGCAACTTCGTGCCTCCTAAATCAAGACCTAAATACGTTTCCATTTTTTATATGCGTTTTTTAATATTGTTTACTGTCCACAATATTACGCACTATCAGGGAGACAAGGGTTTATTCTCTGACAAAAAAGGTTTAATACTTGTCAGCGGTGGTTCAAAAGCAGTCTTCATGGCTCTAAATTTTGCTGGGACTGGTGCCAAACTGCTTTTTGAAGCATGTACTAAAATATTTCGGGTCAGAAAATCCGACCATATTCGCCACTTCCCCTATCGAATATTTCCGGGAAACCAGCAGCTCTTTTGCCTTGTTCAAACGGACAATGCGGATGAAGTCATTCGGTCCCTGCCCGGTCAGCGTCTTTATCTTATTGTAGACAGAAGTGCGGCTCATGCCCAGCATCCGGCAGAAGTCATTGATGGAGAATTCCGAATCGGACAACTCCTCCTCAATCACTTTCATAACCTTGTCCAGGAACTCCTTGTCCAACTGGCTGGTATAGTCTGTCTCTTCGGGCTGCGCATCCATCGCCAACACGGTTTCGCGCAAATGCTGCCTATTCTGAAGAATATTCCTGATACGCACTTTCAGCACAGACAAGTCGAAAGGCTTGATGATGTAGTCATTGGCACCGGCCTCCAGTCCGAAGATGATATTTTCCCTCTCACTCAGTGCGGTCAGTAATATAATAGGTATATGGCTTGTATCTACCGATGATTTCAGAATCCGGCACAATTCATCACCTTCCAGTACCGGCATCACAATGTCCGAGATAATGATATCAGGATTGATTTCCCTTGCCGTCTCCAATGCCTTTCCGCCGTCGGGCACGGCAACTACCTTATATTCGGAAGACAAGCTGTCCACCAGATACTCCCTCATATCCGCATCGTCCTCCGCCAGAAGAAGGACATTCTTCCCGGCACGTTCCGTTTCTTCATGCACAGCCCCGGTAGCGGCCTGAGCTTCTTCCCGGCCGTCAGCCTTCGCTTCCACCGCCACGCTCGCCTTTATCCTCTGCGGGAAAGTTACCGTAAACGTAGTTCCCTGTCCCTCCACGCTACTGAAAGAGATGGTGCCGTGATGCTGTTTCACAATGCGGCGCGTAATCATCAGACCGATGCCCGAACCGGTTTCCTCAAAGTTCATGGCATTCTGGGCTCTATAATATTCGTGAAAAATATTGCCCTGCTCCTCTTTTGGAATGCCGATACCCGTATCCTTCACTTCAATAGTCCACTTCTTTCTTGCAGTCTTCACCAGTATGTGAATGACTCCCTTCTCTGTATACTTCAAGGCATTGGAGAGCAGATTGTCTATGATATGATCCATCTTCTCCCGGTCAATCCAAACCTTGGGCATATCCGGCTCCACCTCCAACTCTATCCCGACGCTCTTCTGCATGGCGGCTAAATGAAACTCCGCCATCTTTTCCTCCAGATAAGCCTTAATGTCGTATGGAGAAACCTTCAGACACTCCTCGGCATGCAGTTCCGTTTTCTGCAACTCAAGCAGTTGAGTAATCATTCCCATCAGTTTTTCCACATTCTTCATAGCCACCGCAACGGTTTTCTTACCCTGCTCCGGAAGTCCCTCCTGCGCTTCGAGCTCGCTCAGCGGAGCCTTTATTAAAGTAACCGGTGTACGGATATCATGGGCTATACTGATAAAGGAACGTATCTTGTCCCTTATACGCCCCTCGTTCACCTTATGCCTCCTATACTGCACAAACATGTAGACAAAGACAGACAACAAAATGAAATAGATGAACAGCGCCCACCACGAAACCCAGTAAGGGTTATGAATGACAATATCCAGACTTCTTTCTCCCACCTGCTGCCCGGTGTATTTATCAAATGCCCGCAAGCGGAATACATACTTACCGGACGAGAGATTCATATAGCTCACGTTCCGCACTGAATTGGAGTGTTCCCACTCTTCATTGTGATTTTCGAGCCTATACTCATACCTAATACGATGCGGGACTGCAAAGTTGATGGCAGAGAAGGAAATAGAGAAGGAGTTTTGATTATACTTCAAATCTATTTTCCGGGTATCATTGATATTCGTTTGCAAAAGAGAGCCTTTCATTCCCGCTTTGACCGATTCATAAAGCAGTTTAAAGTCTGTCAGAATCAGCTCAACGGGTGCATGAGTCCCCAAGTCCAAAGACGGGAGAAAGGAAAGAACCCCTTCTGCGGTGCCGAAAGCAAGACATCCATTCTTCAACTTAAGGGCAGCATTCGGATTGTAATATCCCCAGCTGACATCCAAAAAATCATTGGCACTGATGATAATATCCCGGGAGCAGTCCAAGCAATACAATTCCTTCTCCGTACTGAACCAGATACGCCCTTCGTTATCCTCCAGCAGGCTGTTGATGGAATTGGAAACCAGATTGTCATCTACGGTATAGGCATGCGCCTCTTTCCCATCCGGCCCAACACGTATAAGGCCTTCCCCGTCTGTAGCCAGCCAGGTATCGCCGGATGAGGACTGCATCAGGCAACGGACAGGATAATGCAGAGAGATGTCTCCAAACGTCTGATGCCACTGCGTGTCTCCCGACTTCTTATCAAAGACGGCCAACCCGCTGCAACCGGCAATCAGTAATGAGCCCCCCTTACCCGGCTTTATGTCACCTATGCAATCAATCGGGTAATATGTATAAGTATCCGTCCGTATATCGTAACGGGTAAACTCTCCTTCAATACCACCGAACCAGACATAATCCCCTTCCGCATAAATGGCATAAACATAGTCGGTGGCCATTCCCTTCTCCGGATGTGCATTTCTTTTCTCTTTCTTCTGTACCCGTCCGGTCTGTTTATCAATACAATAGACACCGATACCATAGCCACCTACCCAGATGTTTCCCCCGGAGTCTTCGGCAAGCGCCAATACCACTTTGCCACTATATTCCGTACCGTCCAGATAGTGGGTCCATTTGCGTGACCGAGGTTGATAGAGGCTGACGCCGTTGTTTGTACCATACCAATAATCTCCCTCCGAGTCCTGAAACATCACATTTACATGGTCCGACTTCAGGGAATTATCATTATTGCGTTCGTGCCTGATTCTATAGACATCCGGCATCTCCGGATCCAGATAGCTGATGCCATTCGTAGAAGTGCCAATCCATACAACTCCGGATTCATCCACACAAATATCGGATACCGTATTACCACTCAAGCTTTTGTCATCATCCCCGTTATTCATATAATGGTTCAAAAGTTCTCCGGTAGCGACATCCATGCAAAAAACACCTGCACCGTCGGCTCCCACCAGCAGCAAATTATCCTTTGTCCTTGCAAACGAACGGATAGGTACATGAGGAATCCGGTCATTCAAGGAATGTATTTGCCCTTCGGGACCGTCAAGCACAAATACGCCGTTTGAAAAGGTACCGATGAACAGCTTCGCTCCGAAGACATAGAGCGATTCCACATGCATCTCTGTATGCAGGCCAACCGGCCTCGTCTCAAAAGACGAAGAACCTGCCGTTCCTACCCTCGTCAGCCGGAAGACACCCTTGTCGGTGCCTGCAAAAAACACTTCATCTTCCATTTGGACCATGCAACGGACAGATTGCCCCTTCAATCCGGCAAAAGACAGCCCTGCACTTTCTTCCCAAGAATAAAGCCCCTTCGACATACACAACCACAAACGGTTTTCGTCATCAAACAGCATATTATACAATACCGGAGAAGGCAGGTAATCGGCCAAGTCCACACGCAATTGGAAAGAGTCCGTCAGTTTGTTGTATGCATAGATTTTTCCATTCTTCAATGCAACCCAGACAATACCCTCCTTATCACACATCATGGTAGTGGAAGACTGGATATTGTCCCTGGAATCAACCATTCCGTCCAACTTGTAATGCTTGATTTCATTCCCGTCATAACGATCTATCCCGACATGAGTATACACCCAGACAAATCCGGCTGAATCCTTGTTTATCTGGAATACTTGCCGACTACCCAATCCCTCCTTGATACCCAAGGTGCGGAATGAACCGGCAAACAAGTCAGCGGACAAAAAAACGAACACCCATAACAGCAGAAATGTACATGCAACGGATTTATATGGAAACGGATATGGAGCAGACATAGGTCATATATTGTTTTTCGGATGCAATATTACGCATAAATATAAAAAAAACGGTCGAAAAACTATCCGAATAGGTTCGATTTCTATTACTTTTGCCTTCCGAAACCAACAAATCATGAGAAGCCATGCTCAGTAAGTTCAAATTAAACCAGCTCTATTTCAAGGACACACAGTTTGCCAACCTCATGACACGGCGCATTTTCAACGTCCTTCTGATAGCCAATCCTTACGATGCTTTCATGCTGGAAGATGACGGCCGCATCGACGAAAAGATATTCAATGAATACACTTCGCTCTCCTTGCGCTACCCTCCCCGTTTCACGCAGGTTTCCACTTGCGAGGAGGCGCTGACACAGCTGTCCTCCATCTCTTTCGACCTCATCATCTGCATGCCGGGCACGGGAGACAACGACAGCTTCGACGTGGCACGATACATCAAAAACCTGTATGAACAGATTCCGATGGTGATACTTACCCCTTTCAGCCACGGCATCACCAAGCGTATTGCCAATGAAGACCTCAGTCCCTTTGAGTATGTGTTCTGCTGGCTGGGAAACACCGACTTGCTGGTTTCCATCATCAAGCTGATAGAGGACAAGATGAACCTGGAGCACGACGTCAACGAAGTGGGTGTGCAGCTCATCCTGCTGGTGGAAGACGGCATCCGCTTTTACTCCTCCATCCTGCCCAATCTGTATAAATTCGTATTGAAGCAGAGCCAGGAATTCTCTACTGAAGCACTGAATGCCCACCAGCGCACACTGCGCATGAGGGGACGTCCCAAAATTGTACTGGCACGTACCTATGAAGAAGCCTTTGGCATCTACCAAAAATATAAGAATAATATATTAGGTGTCATCACCGACGTACGCTTCCCCCGCGTAGAACGGGGCGAGAAGGACGGACTGGCCGGTATCAAGCTCTGTGCCGCCATCCGCAAGGAAGACCCGTTTGTACCCCTTATCATACAGTCCAGCGAATCGGACAACGTAGCGTATGCAGCCAAATACGATGCCGCCTTCATCGACAAGAATTCCAAAAAGATGGATGTGGACCTGCGCCGTATTGTATCAGACAATTTCGGCTTCGGCGACTTTATCTTCCGCAACCCGGACACGCTGGAAGAGATTGCCCGCGTAAAGAATCTCAAAGAGCTGCAGAACATTCTTTTTGCTGTTCCGGCAGAATCATTCCTTTACCACATCAGCCGCAACCACGTCAGCCGCTGGCTCTACTCACGTGCCATGTTTCCCGTGGCAGAGTTCCTGCGGCCCATCACCTGGAATAGCTTGCAAGACGTGGATGCCCACCGTAAAATTATCTTCGAGGCTATCGTGAAATACCGCAAGATGAAAAACCAGGGAGTAGTGGCAGTCTTCAGGCGCGACCGCTTTGACCGATACTCCAACTTTGCCCGTATTGGCGACGGTTCGCTGGGAGGCAAGGGGCGCGGACTGGCTTTCATCGACAACCTGGTGAAGCATCACCCCGAGTTCGAAGAGTTTGAGAATGCCCGTGTCGCCATCCCCAAGACCATCGTGCTCTGTACCGATGTGTTCGACGAGTTTATGGATACCAACAATCTGTATCAGATAGCCTTGTCCGATGCCGACGATGACGTCATCCTGCGCTACTTCCTCAAAGCAAAGCTGCCCGACCGCCTGGTGGAGGACTTCTTCACCTTCTTCGACGTGGTGAAGTCGCCGCTTGCCATCCGTTCGTCCTCGTTGTTGGAAGACTCGCACTACCAACCCTTCGCCGGCATCTACAACACCTACATGATTCCCTATCTGGACGACAAGTACGAGATGCTGCGCATGCTGAGCGATGCCATCAAGGGAGTATATGCTTCGGTCTACTTCCGCGACTCGAAGGCATACATGCAGGCAACGAGCAACGTTATCGACCAGGAAAAGATGGCTGTCATCCTGCAAGAGGTAGTGGGCAACCAGTATGGTGACCGCTACTACCCCAGCATGTCCGGTGTGGCACGTTCGCTCAACTACTACCCCATCGGCGACGAGAAGGCAGAAGAAGGTATCGTCAATCTGGCGCTCGGTTTAGGTAAATACATCGTGGACGGTGGCATGACGCTCCGCTTCTCGCCCTATCACCCCAACCAGGTGCTGCAAACCAGCGAAATGGAGATTGCCCTCAAAGAGACTCAGACCCGCTTCTATGCCCTCGACCTGCGCAATGCCGGTCACGACTTCTCCATCGACGACGGCTTCAACCTGCTGAAACTGCACGTCAAAGAAGCGGAAAAGGACGGAGCACTGAACTACATAGCCTCCACCTACGACCCTTACGACCAGATTATCCGCGACGGGCTTTATCCCGGCGGACGCAAAGTCATCACCTTTGCCAACATCCTGCAACACGACGTATTCCCCCTGCCACGCATCCTGCAACTGGCTTTGAAATACGGAGAGCAGGAGATGCGCCGTCCCGTAGAGATAGAGTTTGCCGCCACCATGAGCCGCGAGAAGGACAAAACCGGCACCTTCTACCTGCTGCAAATCCGCCCGATAGTCGACACCAAGGAGATGCTGGATGAAGACCTTACCGCCATTCCGGACGACCAGGTACTGCTCCGTTCCAACAACTCATTGGGACATGGCATCATGAACGAGATACATGACATTATCTATGTGAAGACAGACGACTATAGTGCCTCCCACAACCAGGAGATTGCCTGGGAGATAGAGAAGCTGAACCAGCAGTTCCTGGACGAAGGCCGCAACTATGTCCTTGTAGGTCCCGGACGCTGGGGTAGCAGTGACACCTGGCTCGGCATCCCCGTGAAGTGGCCGCACATCAGCGCTGCCCGCGTGATAGTGGAAGCCGGACTGACCAACTACCGGGTAGACCCCAGCCAGGGAACCCACTTCTTCCAGAACCTGACCTCCTTTGGAGTGGGATACTTTACCATCAACGCCTTTATGAATGACGGCGTATACAACCAGGAATTCCTGAATGCACAGCCTGCCGTACACGAGACGAAGTACCTGCGGCATGTACATTTCCACCAGCCGATGGTGGTAAAGATGGATGGCAAGAAGAAACTGGGAGTGGTGCTGATGCCCGAAGAATAAATCAGTCCGTCAGCCGGTGCAGCACAATCATCACCACCTCTGCGGGAGCAAACATGCGGATGGCTTTCTGCGAAGTGCCGATGCCGTTGGTGACAATCATCGGGATGTTCTTTGAGTTGTACTTCAGCCCGGAGAGGAACCGCTGCCCGTAGTGCGAGGGGACTATCGGTGCATAAAGCCCGAACAGCGTCACCTGCCCGCCATGCGTGTGTCCGGCCAGGATGAGATCGGAGTTTGTCACCGGGACGTCCTCGGCATAGTCTGGCGTATGCGTCAGCAGGATTACGAAATCGTCGGGCGAAAGGCCGAGTGTGGGCGATGTGCCGTTCTTGCCCAAGTCGAAAGGATTGCGCACGCCCGCCACAAGAATCCGCTCACCGCCACGCCGCAGGGTGTCCACCTTATGCTCCAGCAGATGCATGCCATAATGCCTCATTTCGCGCACGATGTCGTCATAGCAAGCCTCGTAGTCATTGTTGCCAAGCACGGCATAGGTGCCCAACGGCGTCTTCACTTGCGCCAGGGCAGCCATGACGGGCGGCACGTACTGGCAGCCTTCGTGAAAGTCACCGCCAATCAGCAGCACGTCGGCCTTCTGGTCTATGAGCAGGCGGACCAGGTCCTTCAATCCCTCCTCCTTCAGCAGGCTTTTGTAGTGCAGGTCGGAGACAAAGGCGATGCGGAAGCCCTCGAAGGCGGCAGGCACGTCGCGATGCGTGAAGTCGTACGTCTTAATGCGGCTGACGCCCTTATAGGCCGAGCCTACGTGGGTGGTTTTCGATGTGATTCTTGTACCTCGCTGCACAATTACCTTTTGTACCGGTGCCGTTTTCTTTATCTGCTGTTTCTTTACCTCGCCCTTCGCCGGCTGGCGGCGGACATTACGCAAATCAGACTGGTCAAAGGTGAACATCGGCGAAAGGCGGGCAGGCAACCCGATAGTATCGCCAAGCTGCGTGCTGTCTGCCTGCATGACTGGCTGCGGCAACGACACGGTAATCATCCGCTTGGAACGGCAGGAAGACAAGAGCAGCAGAGAAAGAATGGATATGTAGACTAACTTCTTCATCATAAGTGGGTACAAATATAGGGATTTTCAGTATTTTTGCTGGCAGATGCCGAACTAAATTGGAACTACGATGAACGAGATTAAACAGAATTCACCCTACGCATGGTTTCTCGCCGCCCGCCCCAAGACGTTGACGGGAGCCATCATCCCGGTATTGCTGGGCAGTGCCCTTGCCTTCAGCGACGGACAGTTCAAGACCGCACCCGCCCTGCTGTGCGCCCTCTTTGCCTGCGGCATGCAGATTGCCGCCAACTTTATCAACGACCTCTTCGACTTCCAGAAAGGGACCGACCGTCGGGAAGACCGGCTGGGGCCACAGCGCGCCTGCGCCGAAGGTTGGATTACGCCGGCAGCCATGAAAACCGGCATCGGCATCGCACTGACACTGTCGTGCCTGGCAGGGCTGGCAGTGCTGTTCACCGTCTGGGGGCAGCTGCCCCACGGAGGCTGGGAACTGGTGGTGCTGGGCGTGGTGTGCATACTGTTTGCTTTCCTCTATACCACGCTGCTCTCCTATCGGGGCTGGGGCGACGTACTGGTGCTGGTGTTCTTCGGCTTCGTGCCCGTATGCGGCACCTACTACGTGCAGGCCTATACGCTGAATATGGATGTGGTGGTGCTGTCGCTCGTCAGTGGCCTCGCCATAGACACCTTGCTGATGGTGAACAACTATCGCGACCGCGAGCAGGATGCCGTGAGCGGCAAGTGTACGCTGGTGGTACGCTACGGCAAGAAGTTCGGTGAGAATATGTATCTGGCACTGGGCATCGCCGCCGTGCTGCTCTGCTTCTGGTTTGTCTACACGGGCAAGCTGACTCCGCTGGAATTTATCTGGGCTCCCTGCGTCTATCTCTATATGCACGCACTGACGTGGCGCAAAATGATACAGATAGGTAGCGGTAAAAAGCTGAACAGCATACTGGGCGAGACGTCGCGCAATATGCTGTTCTTAGGATTACTGTTAGCGGTGGCGCTGAATTGAGAGGTTAGAGGTTAAGGATTAGCGGTTAGACCCTAATCCCTAAACCTTAACCTCTACCTCCATACATCTGTTCGTAATACTTCTGATAATCACCGCTGGTCACTTCTTCCACCCACGGCTGGTTGTTCAGGTACCATTCAATGGTCTTGACGATGCCGACCTCGAACTTCGTCTCCGGATACCAGCCCAGGGCATTGGTAATCTTTGTGGGGTCGATGGCATAACGCTGGTCGTGACCTAGGCGGTCTTTGACGAAGGTGATAAGGTCTTCGTTTATCCAGCTGATGTCAATCGTGCCGTCGGCGGCTTTTACTTGTTTCTTCAGCACTGCACGGTAACGGGGTTCTTCCTCCATCAAGCGGCGGACGGTGGCAATAGTCAGCTTCACGATTTCAAGATTGGTCTTTTCGTTGTGACCGCCTACGTTGTAGACTTCGCCTTCCACACCCTCGCGGACAACCAGGTCGATAGCTTTGCAGTGGTCTTCCACGTAGAGCCAGTCACGCACGTTACTGCCGTCGCCATAGACGGGGAGGTTCTTGCCTTCGAGAATATTCTTGATGATAAGCGGAATCAGCTTTTCGGGGAAGTGATAAGGACCGTAGTTGTTGGAACAGCGGGTGATAGTGACGGGCATCTTATAGGTATCGTGATAGGCCATCACTACCATATCGGCACTCGTCTTGCTGGCGCTGTAAGGGCTGTGCGGGCAGAGCGGGGTTTGCTCTGTGAAGTAGCCTTCGGCACCAAGTGAGCCGTAAACTTCGTCGGTAGACACTTGATGGTAACGAACGCCTTTGCGCCAAGTGGGATAACCGGACTCGTCCTTACCCGTGACCCAGGCACGGCGGGCGGCATCGAGCAAGTTTTGTGTACCCAGGATGTTGGTCATCAGGAAAAGCTGGGGATTCTCTATGCTACGGTCTACGTGGCTCTCGGCAGCAAAATTCACTACGTAATCGAACTTATACTTGGCAAACAGTTCGTCGGCAAGCACGCGGTCGCAGATGTCACCTTTTACAAAAAAGCAACGTTCATCGTCAATGTCATTGGCAATGGTGCCCAGATTGCCTGCGTAGGTCAAGGCATCCAGTATCACCACTTTAATATCATTATGTTTTGCCAGGATATATTTAATATAGTTGGCGCCGATAAAACCGGCGGCACCGGTTACGAGATAAGTCTTCATGAGAATTAAAAATTATAAATTAAAAATTAAAGTCAGCGGGCCTTTATAGGAGAACTATTCTCCTTCTCTTTTTGGGGAACAAAGAGTTCATCGCTTCGATTCAGCCAGTTCCATCAGGTATTTGCCATATTCGGTCTTGCCAAGCTGTTCACCCAAGCGATACAGCTGGTCTACATCTATCCAGCCCTTGCGCCAGGCAATCTCTTCGATACAGCTCACGCGGAAGCCTTGACGGTTCTGGATGGTGGCGACAAAATTGCTGGCTTCCAGCAGGCTGTCGCAATTGCCGGTGTCGAGCCAGGCAAAGCCACGGCCGAAGAGCTCCACTTTCAGCGTGCCCTCGTCCAGATAGAGACGGTTGAGGTCGGTAATTTCGTATTCGCCGCGAGCAGAGGGCTTCAAGGAGGCGGCTTTCTCTGTCACGGTGGAGTCGTAGAAGTACAGTCCGGGGACGGCATAGTTGCTTTTAGGATTGGCAGGCTTTTCTTCCAGCGAGACGGCTTTGCCGTTGGCATCAAACTCCACTACACCGTAGGCACGGGGGTCCTTGACGTAATAACCAAAGATGCAGGCACCCTTGTCTATGGAAGCGGCACGCTTCAGCATGGCGGAGAAGCCTTGACCGTAGAACATGTTGTCGCCCAGAATAAGGCAGCCCGGTCCGCCGTCCAAGAACTCTGCACCCAGCACAAAGGCTTGTGCCAGTCCGTTGGGATTCTCTTGTATCTTATAGGAAAAGGACATACCGAGTTCTTCACCGGTTCCCAGCAGCTCGCGGAACATGGGTAAGTCACGTGGAGTAGAGATAATAAGCACTTCGCGAATCCCCGCCAACATCAGTGTAGAGAGCGGGTAGTATATCATCGGCTTGTCGTAGACGGGCATTATCTGCTTGGAGATAGCCTTGGACAACGGATAGAGACGAGTGGCACTGCCACCTGCAAGAATAATTCCTTTCATATTTCAGTTCTTTTTCGGTGATACTTCAAAATGGAGAATAAAATAAGAAGGAGGACGATGCCCCACGGCTCTACTTGCTATTCGGGTACAAAGATAATGGAAAAATTCGATTAAGTGAAGGCTTGGTTTCATCTTTTTACTTCATTGCTTTGCTTACTCCGGTACATTGTTTTGCTTACTTCAGTGCGTAACGGCCGTCACCCCTTGATGAAACGGTCTTTACCTCAGCGTGTAACGACCTTTACCAAATAGTGTAACGGCCTTTACCCAATAGCGTAACGACCTTTACATTAGCATGTAACGGCTTTTACACTATAGCGCAAGCAATCGGTAAATACAATCCATTGAAAATAAACAAACTACATCATCGGTCAGCAAGTTCTATCACCTCCAAATCTTTAAACGTTCCCCCATCAACCGCAAAGCGTACCATCGTACGCACCTTATGGAAACCTTGAATGCCCGCAGCGCCCGGATTGATGTGGAGTACATCCAACGTCTTGTCATACTTCACCTTCAGTATATGCGAGTGCCCGCTGATGAACAGCTTTGGGGGACGCACCAGAATGCTGCCCTTGATGGAAGGGTCGTAGTTGCCGGGATAACCGCCGATATGCTTCATCAGCACCTCCGCCCCATCCACCGTGAAACGGAGAATCTGCGGATAGAGCTGCCGTATCTCCTGCCCGTCAATATTGCCATACACGGCACGGAAGGGACGGAAAGCCGCCAGCTTCTGTGCCACTTCCAGCGAACCGATGTCACCGGCATGCCATATTTCGTCACAGCCCTCAAAATATTGCAGGTACTTTTCATCCCAGTAGCCATGCGTATCCGATAATAAACCAACTTTTGTCATCTTTCCTTTGTTTATTAAGACAAAGGTAATTATATTTGGGAAGAATACAATGTGGTAATGTGCTAATATGCCACATTAACACCTTAACACCATGGACAACAGATATTTCAAACGTGACATCAGCTGGCTTTCCTTCAACTACCGCGTACTGCTGGAAGCGGAAGACGAGACATTGCCGCTATACGAACGCATCAACTTTATTTCTATATACTCTTCCAATCTGGAAGAATTCTACAAGATACGCGTAGCCGACCATAAGGCCATAGCCACCGGAGCCTCGCAAAGCGATGAAGAGACTATGCAGTCTGCCGCCGAACTGGTAGATGAAATCAACCAAGAAGTCAATCGCCAACTGGAGGAACGTATCCGCATCTACGAACAGAAGATACTGCCCGCCCTGCGGAAACATCACATCATATTTTATCAAAGCCGCAACGTAGAACCGTTTCACCGCGACTTTGTGCGCAGCTTCTTCCGCGAAGAGATATTCCCTTATCTGGCCCCGGTGCCCGTAAGCAAGGACAAGGTGATTTCATTCCTGCGCGACAACCGTCTCTATCTGGCCGTACGGCTTCATCTGAAAGGAGCTCCCGCCAGTTCTCCAAACTGCATCCAGTATTTCGTGATGAAACTGCCGTACAGCAAAGTGCCGCGCTTCATCCAGCTGCCCAAGGTGGGGAAAGACTATTATCTGATGTTCATTGAAGACATCATCAAGGCCAATCTGGATACCATCTTCCCCGGTTATGAAGTGGACAGCAGTTATTGCATCAAGATTTCACGCGATGCGGATATTCTGATAGACGATGCCGCCAATACCTCCGAAATCATCGAGCAGGTGAAGAAGAAGGTAAAGAAACGCAAGATAGGCGCCGTGTGCCGTTTTGTATACGACCGCGCCATGCCCCAGGACTTCCTCGACTTTCTGGTAGATGCCTACCGCATAGACCGCCGGGAGCTGGTGCCGGGAGACAAGCACCTCAACATGGAGGATTTGCGGCATCTGCCCAATCCCAACCAAAGCGTACGTCCCATCAAGAAACCCCAGCCCATGAAGCTGACCTGCCTGGACGAACGCGAATCCATCTTCCGCTATGTGGAGAAGAAGGACCTGCTGCTGCATTATCCCTACCACTCCTTCGACCACTTCATCCATTTTCTATATGAAGCCGTCCACGAACCCACCGTGCGTGAAATCATGGTGACCCAGTATCGCGTGGCAGAGAACTCCACCGTCATCAACACCCTGATAGCCGCCGCACAGAACGGAAAGAAAGTCACCGTCTTTGTGGAACTGAAAGCCCGCTTCGACGAAGAAAACAACCTCGCCACCGCCGAGATGATGAAAGCTGCCGGCATCAACATCATTTTCAGCATACCAGGACTAAAGGTACATGCCAAAGTAGCCCTCGTGCTACGCCGCGATAAGGAAGGGCGCAAACTGACAAGCTACGCCTACATCAGCACCGGCAACTTCAACGAAAAGACCGCCACCCTCTATGCGGACAGCGGACTATTCACCTGCAACCCAGTGATTGTAAACGACCTGCACAACTTGTTCCGTACTCTGCAGGGAAAGGAAAATCCAGTGTTCCACCGCCTGCTTGTGGCCCGCTTCAACCTGATTCCTGAACTGAACCGCCTCATCAATCACGAAATAGAACTGACCCGGCAAGGCAAGCAAGGACGGATTATCCTAAAAATGAATGCCCTGCAAGACCCCGCCATGATAGACCGCCTCTACGAAGCCTCGCAAGCCGGTGTAGAGATAGACCTCATTGTCCGCGGCATCTGCTGCCTCATCCCCGGGCAGGAGTACAGCCACAACATCCGCGTGACACGCATCGTGGATACCTTTCTGGAACATGCCCGTGTGTGGTACTTCGGCAACGGCGGCGCACCCAAGCTCTTCCTCGGCTCGCCGGACTGGATGCGGCGTAACTTGTACCGCCGTATCGAAGCCGTCACCCCCATTCTGGACCCGGACTTGAAGCAAGAGCTCATCGATATGCTATCCATACAACTGTCGGACAAACGGAAAGCCTGCTTTGTGGACGACCGGTTGCGAAACCGCTGGAAGTCGTCGCGACCGCAAAAGGAGAAGGTACGGTCGCAATATAGCTTTTACGAATACTTGAAACAAGGGATTAAGGATTAACGATAATTATCAATCGTCAATTATCAATCGTCAATCGCTTTGTAACATTTCTGTAACATGTATGACATTTCCCTGCAACACCAAACTCTTTCCTTTGCAGCCGGAAATAAAATACATGTCTATGGAAACAATTTATCTGGGTATCGTCATCTTTCTGTTCGTACTCGCGATTTTCGACCTCGTGGTAGGTGTCAGTAATGATGCGGTCAATTTTCTTCAGTCGGCTGTCGGAGCAAAGGCAGCATCTTTCAAAACCATACTGTTCATTGCAGGCATTGGCGTCTTCATCGGTGCGGCACTCAGCAATGGCATGATGGACATTGCACGACACGGCATCTATCAACCGGAGCACTTCTACTTTGCCGAAATCATGTGCATTCTGCTTGCCGTCATGTTGACGGACGTCGTGCTATTAGATGTCTTCAACACTATGGGAATGCCTACCTCCACCACTGTATCCATGGTGTTCGAACTGTTGGGAGGTACGTTCGCACTGGCGCTCATCAAGGTCTATAACAGCGATACATTGGGACTGGGCGACCTCATCAATACAGACAAGGCGCTGTCTGTCATCATGGCCATTTTTGTATCCGTAGCCATTGCCTTCTTCTTCGGTATGCTGGTACAGTGGCTGGCACGTATCGTGTTCACCTTCAACTACAAGAAGAACATGAAATACAGCATCGCGCTGTTCGGTGGTATAGCTGCCACCAGCATCATCTACTTCATGCTGATAAAGGGGCTGAAAGACAGCTCATTCATGACCCCTGAAAACAAGCAATGGATACACGACAATACCGCATTGCTGATAACCGGTTTCTTTGTATTCTTCACCATACTGATGCAGATACTGCATTGGTGCAAGATAAATGTCTTCAAAGTAGTGGTTCTGATGGGTACTTTCGCCCTCGCTCTTGCCTTTGCCGGCAATGACTTGGTGAACTTTATCGGTGTCCCCCTCGCAGGATATTCCTCATTTATTGACTATACAGCCAATGGTACGGCCGCCGGCCCCGACGGATTCCTGATGTCCTCACTCCTCGGTGCAGCCAAAACCCCGTGGTATTTCCTTATCGGTGCAGGCGCCATTATGGTTTATGCACTCTGCACATCCAAGAAAGCCCACAACGTTATCAAGACTTCCGTGGACCTTGCCCGCCAGGATGACGGTGAAGAGAACTTCGGAAGTACCCCGATAGCCCGTACGCTGGTACGCTTCAGCATGACTCTGGCTAACGGAATATCCAAAACGATGCCTGAAAGCAGCAAGCGGTGGATGAACACACGCTTCCAGAAGGATGAAGCCATCATAGCCGACGGCGCCGCTTTTGACTTGGTTCGCGCCTCCGTCAATCTCGTATTGGCTGGTCTGCTCATCGCCTTGGGAACTTCCTTGAAACTTCCCCTTTCCACCACTTACGTCACCTTTATGGTAGCCATGGGTACATCGCTTGCCGACCGTGCCTGGGGACGTGATTCGGCGGTATTCCGCATTACGGGTGTACTCAGCGTTATCGGCGGTTGGTTCATCACTGCCGGAGCAGCGTTCACCATCTGTTTCTTCGTAGCACTGATTATCCATTTCGGCGGTACGGTTGCCATCCTGGCACTGATTGGTCTGGCAGTCTTCATGCTGATTCGTAGCCAAGTGATGTACAAAAAGCGCAAGGAGAAAGAAAAAGGCAACGAGACCCTGAAACAGTTGATGAAGAGTACGGACAACAATGAAGTCATCGAATTGCTCCGCAAGCATACCCGTGAAGAACTGGTGAAGATTATAGAATTCACAGAAGAGAATTTTGAACGTACCGTCACTTCCTTCCTACACGAGAATCTACGCGGACTGCGTCGTGCCATGGGCTCAGTAAAATTCGAAAAACAACTCATCAAGCAGATGAAGCGTACCGGAACACTTGCCATGTGCCGTCTCGACAACAATACCGTACTGGAAAAAGGACTCTATTACTATCAAGGCAACGACTTTGCCAGCGAACTGGTGTACAGCGTAGGCCGTCTTTGCGAACCTTGCTTAGAGCACATAGACAATAACTTCAATCCGCTGGATGCCATTCAGAAAGGAGAATTTACAGACGTAGCCGAAGACATCTGCTATCTGTTACAAGTATGCCGCCACAAGCTGGAAACGAACAATTATGATGAACTGGAAACAGAGATTCGCAAAGCCAACGACCTCAACGGACAGTTGTCTCACCTGAAACGCGAAGAGCTGCAACGCATCCAAAGCCAGAGCGGCAGCATCAAAGTCAGCATGGTATACCTGACTATGATACAAGAAGCCCAGAACGTAGTGACCTACACCATCAACCTGATGAAAGTAAGCCGCAAGTTCCAAGTAGAAAAAGAAGAGTTATAAGTTATGAGTTATAACGCATGGTACATAACATGCAACTTATAACTCACAACTCCTTAAGCCCCATCTTCTCCGCCCGTTGCAACATAAATGCACGGGCGGCTTCGTATTCATTGGGAATGATGCCGTCCAAAATGGCATCCTTAATGGCACTCTTCAAGGCACCTACCTGCTGGCAAGGAGAAAGGCCGAAAGTCTTCATGATTTCTTCACCACTGACCGGAGGCTGGAAATTACGGATACGGTCGCGTTCCTCCAAATCCTTCAGCTTCTGGCGTACCAACTGAAAATTATTAAGGAAGCGTTTCTTACGCTCCATATTCTTGGAAGTAATGTCGGCTTCGCACAGTGTCATCAGGTCGTCTATATCATCACCTGCCTCAAACAAGAGACGACGCACTGCCGAGTCGGTCACTACATCATCCGCTATCACAATGGGACGCATGTGCAGGCTCACCATTTTCTGCACATATTTCATCTTCTCATTCATAGGGAGCTTCATCTTGCGGAAAATATCGGGTATCATCTTCTCGCCAATGAAATTATGGTTATGGAACGTCCAGCCCGCACGGGGTTCCCAACGCTTGGTGGCAGGCTTGGCTATATCATGCAGAAGAGCTGCCCAGCGTAGCCAAAGGTTGTCGGTCTTCTTGCTGATGTTGTCGAGTACTTCGAGCGTATGGTAGAAATTGTCCTTATGGGCGCGTCCATTGCGCGTCTCCACGCCTTGCAGCCTAACAAGTTCCGGGAATATCAGTTCCAGCAGACCACAGCGGTCCAGCTCAATGAATCCCTTAGACGGAATAGGTGACAAGATGATTTTGTTCAGTTCGTCTGCAATGCGTTCTTTGGAGATGATGGAGATGCGTTCGCGATTACGCTCCAGAGAATCGAATGTCTCATCGTCAATATAGAATCCCAGCTGGGTGGCAAAACGGACACAGCGCATCATGCGCAAAGGGTCATCACTGAAAGTTATATCAGGGTCGAGGGGAGTCCGGATGGTCTTTTCCTTCAAGTCTCCAATACCGCCAAAGGGGTCGACCAACTCGCCATAACGCACCCGGTTCAGGCAAACAGCCAGTGCATTGATGGTAAAATCACGGCGGTTCTGGTCATCCTCCAATGTACCGTCCTCTACAATAGGCTTGCGGGAATCGTGTGTATACGATTCTTTTCTTGCACCCACAAACTCAACTTCCGTACCATAGTACTTCAATTGTGCCGTACCGAAATTCTTGAAGACGGAAACATGCGCCCCACGCCCCAGACGCTTACCCAGCGCCTCGGCCATGGCAATGCCACTGCCTACCACCACCACATCAATATCCTTGGAAGGACGTTGCAGGAAAATATCACGTACATATCCACCGACTACGTAACATTCCAATCCCAATTCATCAGCCGTTTCGGATATCCGCTTGAATATATCATCACTAAAATATTGCTTCAGTTCTTCTGCCGTCAAATCTATCATAAATAATGCGCTAATGTAATGAATACGCAAATGTGTTAATGGTCTATTAGCACATTTGCACATTAAAATGCTGCAAAGATAAAGATATTATTTCTATTTTTGTGGACTCTAACTCCAAGAACAACAAATATGAAAAAAGTAATACTCCTTGCATGCCTATGCTGTACACTCTTCTCTTGCGAAGATGTGGAGAAGAAGGCCGGTGAAAAACTACAAGCTGCCCGCGAAGCGTTTGAACTCGGCAACTACAATGAAGCGAAGATTCTGATTGACAGCATCAAGATGCTCTATCCCAAAGCGTTTGAAACTCGCCGTGCAGGCATCGGCCTGATGCAGGAAGTGGAACTGAAAGAGCAGGAAAAGAGCCTGGTCTATCTGGACAGTATGCTTCAAGCCAAGCAAAAGGATTTCGATGCAATCAAAGGGAAATACACCTTTGAAAAAGATGCCGAATACCAGAATATCGGCAATTACCTTCATCCTTCCCAAGTGATAGAAAAAAATCTGCATCGCTCTTTCCTTCGCTTCCAGGTAGACGAAAACGGAGTCATGAGCATGACTTCCATTTATTGCGGAGCCCATAATATCCACCATGTGGCCGTCAAAGTCACTGCTCCCGATGGTAGCTTTGCCGAAACACCCGCCGCCAAAGACAGCTACGAAACCACTGACCTCGGTGAAAAGATTGAAAAGGCAGACTTCAAACTGGGAGAAGACGGAAACGTCATGGGGTTCCTTTATCTGAACAAGGACAAGAATATCAAAGTCAACTATCAAGGGGAACGTCCCTATTCCATCACCATGACTGCCGCCGACCGCCAGGCCCTTGCCAGCGTCTACGAACTGGCACAACTGCTGTCATCCATGACGGAAATAAAGAAGAATATGGAAGAAGCCAATCTCAAAATCGAATTTGTAAAAAAGAAGATGGAAGAGAGAAAAGACAATGCACAAGAATAAAAAGAAGGAAACCGGATGATATATTCATTACTTAGTCATCCGGTTCCCTTTTTATTATCAGTAAAGCCTTACCAAACCAATTTGGGTAAATAACGGCTCAGACATGTACGCAAAGCAGACAGAGTGATGGGTTTTACCAACACTTCCGAGGCTCCGCACTCCAAGGCTTTTTCGCGGTCGGCAGTAAAGGCGTAAGCGGTCTGCATGATGATGGGAAGTTCCTTATCCTTCTTGCGAATAATCACCGTAGCATCCAGCCCGTTCATAATAGGCATTTTTATATCCATCAGAATAGCTTCCGCCTTGTCGCGATTCTCTTCGAACAAATTTACAATATCCTCACCATTCTTTGCCCATAGTATCTCGCATTTCTTGCCGATAATAGCCTTTATCAGTTTAAAGTTACTATCATCATCTTCCGCAACCAGAATAAGCGGACGGTAATCTCCTGACACTTTTTCTATTTCCATGACCTATGCGTTTTGTTTATATAGGGGCAAAGATATAAAAAATAATAGATTTGCACTATCTTTGCAGCTCATTAAAAAAATATATAATGATTTCTATAGACGGACTGGCCGTAGAATTCGGCGGAACTACTTTATTCAGTGACATATCTTTCGTTATCAACGAAAAAGACCGTATCGCCCTGATGGGTAAAAATGGAGCGGGGAAAAGTACATTGTTGAAAATCCTGGCAGGTGTAAGACAACCTACCCGTGGAAAAATCTCAGCCCCCAAAGACAGTGTCATAGCTTACCTTCCACAGCACCTTATGACGGAAGACGGACGTACCGTATTCCAGGAAGCGGCGCAAGCCTTTGCCCACCTGCATGAAATGGAAGCTGAAATAGAGCGCCTCAACAAGGAACTGGAAACGCGTACCGACTACGAAAGCGACAGCTACATGGAACTTATCGAGAATGTCTCCGCCTTAAGCGAAAAGTTCTATGCCATCGACTCCACCAATTACGAGGAGGATGTAGAAAAAGCACTGCTCGGGCTGGGCTTTGTACGCGAAGACTTCAACCGCCAGACCAGTGACTTCAGCGGTGGATGGCGCATGCGCATCGAGCTTGCCAAGCTGTTGCTGCAAAAGCCTGACGTGCTGTTGCTAGACGAGCCTACCAACCATCTGGACATAGAATCCATACAATGGCTGGAAGATTTCCTTATCAGCAATGGAAAGGCTGTCATCGTCATCAGCCACGACCGTAAATTCGTAGACAACATCACCACCCGTACCATTGAAGTGACCATGGGACGGATATACGATTACAAAGTAAACTACTCCAAATACCTGGAACTCCGCAAGGAACGCCGCGAACAGCAACAGAAAGCCTACGACGACCAGCAGAAGTTCATTGCCGAAACCAAGGAATTCATCGAACGGTTCAAAGGCACCTACTCCAAAACCCTGCAAGTGCAAAGCCGCGTAAAAATGCTGGAGAAGCTGGAACTGCTGGAAGTGGATGAAGAAGACACTTCAGCGTTACGCCTCAAATTCCCTCCTTCTCCCCGCTCAGGCAATTATCCCGTCATCATGGAGGGAGTAGGGAAAAGTTACGGTGACCATGTGGTCTTCAAGAATGCCAACCTCACCATAGAACGGGGAGACAAGGTTGCTTTCGTTGGTAAGAACGGGGAAGGAAAGTCAACGTTAGTGAAGTGCATCATGAAGGAAATAGAACATGAAGGCACCCTCACGATAGGACACAACGTGCAGATTGGATATTTCGCACAAAACCAGGCCTCATTGTTGGATGAGAACCTGACCGTATTCCAGACCATCGACGATGTGGCAAAAGGGGAAATCCGCAACAAGATACGCGACCTGCTGGGTGCCTTCATGTTCGGTGGCCCCGAAGAGTCCATGAAGAAGGTCAAGGTGCTTTCCGGTGGAGAGCGCACACGCCTCGCCATGATAAAGCTTTTGCTCGAACCGGTGAATCTGCTGATACTGGACGAACCGACCAACCATCTGGACATGAAAACCAAAGATATCCTGAAGCAAGCGTTACTGGATTTTGACGGTACCCTTATCCTCGTCAGCCACGACCGTGCCTTCCTGGACGGACTGGTAAGCAAGGTATATGAATTCGGCAACAAACAAGTGAAAGAGCACTTGAGCGGCATCTACGAATTCCTTGAAAAGAAGAAAATGGACTCCCTCCGCGAACTGGAACGATAAGCATCTGCTAAACCCGGCGTCCGAACAAATGGCCGATACATATTGTTTTCATTTTACTAAACACTTAACTAAGAGATATTAAAATGAAACAATATGATGCCATCATAATAGGATTCGGCAAGGGCGGCAAGTTATTGGCCGCCGAACTGGCCGAACGGAATTGGAAAGTAGCCATCGTGGAACGTTCCCCTCAGATGTACGGAGGAACATGTGTAAACGTAGGATGTATCCCTACCAAAGCTCTGATTCACGAATCGGAATATGCGGAAAAAAGATACTATGACGATTATAAGAACCAGTCCAAACTGTATGCACTTGCCGTGGCGCGGAAAGACAAGCTTGTATCCTTCCTGCGTGAGAAAAATTATGAAAATGTAAAAAACAAGCCTAATATAACCCTCTATGACGGAACTGCTTCTTTCTTGTCCGAAAATACAATCCGTATAGTCTCCGGCAAGGACGAAACGATTCTTGAGGGAAAAGAGATATTCATCAACACCGGGTCCACCCCTATCCTGCCTGCCATCGACGGACTCAAGGAGAGCAAGTACGTATATACCAGTGAGACCTTGCTGCAATCGAACAAACTGCCCGCACACCTGCTCGTCATCGGCGGCGGTGCTGTCGGATTGGAGTTTGCCACTATGTATGCAGGCTTTGGAAGCCATGTCACACTGCTGGAAGCGGGAAACCGCTTTCTGCCTAAAGTGGACCGCGACATTGCCGCCTCCATGCTGGAAGCATTGAACCGAAAACGTATCAATGTCCGGTTGAACGCCCGTGTCCAATCCGTGTACGACACAGCCGAAGGAATAACTCTGACCTATACGGACAGTGCAAACGGCACTCCCTACTACCTGAAAGGAGATGCCTTGCTGGTAGCCATCGGTCGCAAGCCTATGACTGCAGAGCTGAATCTGGAAAAAGCGGGTATACAAACAGACAAGCGGGGAGCCATCGTTGTCGACAACCAATTACGGACTACAGCCCCACACGTATGGGCCCTGGGGGACGTAAAAGGAGACGAACAGTTCGACTACTTGTCCATCGATGATTTCCGTATCATCCGTAATCAACTCTTTGAAAACAAAAAAAGGAGTACAAAAGACCGGTATCCAATCCCCTTTGCCATTTTCACCGACCCACCGCTGGCACATATAGGACTGACGGAAGAGGAAGCGATGAAGAACGGTTATTCCATACATGTGGCACGTATCCCTGCTGCCATGATTCCACGTGCCCGTACGCTACACAGCATAGACGGTATGCTCAAAGCTATTGTAGACATCCATACCGGACGGATTCTGGGTTGTACCCTACTTTGTGCCGATGCACCAGAAGTAATCAATACCGTAGCATCAATCATGAAAACGGGACAGCGTTACCATTTCCTGCGGGACTTCATTTTCACCCACCCCAGCATGAATGAGGGATTGAATATGTTATTCAAACCTTTTTAGCATTTTCTATTTGGTAATTAAGTCCTTAACCTCTATCTTTGCATCCGTCCAAAGATAGAGGAATGAAAAAGAAACAGTACATAACCTATATTCTTTTTTTCATCAGCTTGATAATGCTGGTGATACCCGTCATTCCCCACCATCATCATGCCGACGGAATGATATGCATGAAGAATGATATCACCGCCGATTGCTGCGGACACCGTCATAGCCCGGGCAACGAGCACTGCTGTTGCGACACGGGATGCATGACAACCCACTTTGTACAACAGACGCCCAGCTCTTCCAATGATGTGTGTTCACATCCGGATGCCTTGTGGGCAGTTACCCTACTCATTGAACCTTTTTCCAAGTTACTCATCCTACCCGAGTTTGACATAAGCAGGCAGGAGTGTATCTATCTGGAATCTCTTCATAGCACATTTATCATATGTGCTACGGGACTTCGTGCCCCTCCGTCTCTTCTTGCTTAACTGTTACCGGAACATCACCGGGACAGATTTCTATCCGGCATAAGGAACAATGCAATTTGGTTGCACGCCCTATGCCCTAACTTTGTATTCAAAATCAAAAAGTAAGAACAAATATCATCATGAAAAAAGTTATTTTCATGGGAGTCTTGGGATTATTCCTTTTAGGCTCCTGTAACAGTAAGTCCGGAGACAGCCACGAAGGACATAATCACGAAACAGAAGAGCACAATCATGACGGACATGACCACGAGGGACATGACCACGAACATGAGGGACACAACCATGAGCACGAAGAGCAGGAAAACCATGCCGGAGGAAGCGATGAAATCATCCTGCCACCAGCAAAGGCGCAAGCTGCCGGCGTAGCAGTCAGCACTGTTGAACCGGGTAGTTTCCATCAAGTCATCAAGACCAGCGGCCAGGTGATGGCAGCCCAGGGAGACGAGAGCGTAGCCGTAGCTACAGTAGCAGGCGTGGTTTCCTTCAAGGGAAAAGTTATCGAAGGAATGAGTGTCAGCAAAGGTACTCCTTTGGTGGTATTGTCATCCAAAAACATGGCCGACGGAGACCCGGTGCAGAAAGCCCGGATAGCCTACGAGGTTTCCAAAAAAGAATACGAGCGTATGAAAGCGCTTGTAGGCAACAAAATCGTATCTGAAAAGGAATTCGCGCAAGCCGAACAGATTTACGAAAATGCCCGTATCAGTTACGAGGCAGTCGCAAAGAACCATTCGGCAAGCGGCCAGGCTGTTGTTTCTCCCATCAGCGGTTATGTGAAGAATCTGTTGGTGAAAGAAGGGGACTACGTCAGCGTCGGCCAGCCGTTGGTAAGCGTCACCCAGAACCGCAAGCTTTTCCTGCGTGCGGATGTATCCGAAAAGTACTATCCTTACCTAAACAGCATCGGTTCTGCCAACTTCTGTACTCCTTATAATAATAAGGTATATACATTGAAAGAACTGGGCGGGCGCATGCTTTCTTATGGAAAGGCTTCGGGTGAGAACGGATATTATGTACCCGTAACTTTTGAATTCGACAATAAGGGAGACGTTATTCCCGGCTCGTTTGTAGAAGTATTCCTATTATCCTCACCAATGGAGAACGTGTTGTCTCTTCCTCACAGTGCGCTGACCGAGGAACAAGGCAGCTTCTTTGTCTACCTGCAACTGGATGAAGAGGGCTACAAAAAACAGCTTGTCACCCTGGGTGCCGACAATGGCGAAAGTGTACAAATCCTTTCCGGCATAAAAGCAGGCGATCGCGTCGTAACCCAAGGAGCCTATCAAGTGAAGCTGGCATCGGCAACGAATGCTATTCCGGCACATAGCCATGAACACTAATCTCATGTACAATTTGACAATTTACAAAGTACCATTTCGCTATGCAGTATAAGGGTTACGTGACGAATGGGGAGTGTAAAGTCAGATAAACAAGAAATATTAGATAAAACAGCAAGTGCGGCTGACATTGCGCAGCCCAATTGTACATTGTAAATAGTAAATAAAAAGATGTTAAACAAAATAATTGGTTTTTCTCTTCAGAACCGCATCCTGGTGCTGGTAGCATCGGTGCTGTTGCTGATTGGCGGTACTTATACCGCCATGCATACGGAAGTGGATGTGTTCCCTGACCTCAATGCGCCGACCGTGGTCATCATGACCGAAGCAAATGGTATGGCAGCAGAGGAAGTGGAACAGCTGGTCACTTTTCCCGTAGAAACGGCTGTAAACGGTGCAACGGGTGTGCGCCGTGTACGCTCTTCCTCAACGAACGGTTTTTCTGTAGTCTGGGTAGAATTCGACTGGGATACAGATATCTATCTTGCCCGGCAGATTGTCAGTGAGAAGCTGGCAGTCGTCAGCGAATCCTTACCGGCCAACGTAGGCAAGCCGACACTAGGCCCACAATCGTCCATTTTGGGCGAGATGTTGATTGTAGGTCTGACAGCAGATTCGACCTCTATGCTGGATTTGCGTACCATTGCCGACTGGACCATACGTCCCCGCCTGCTCTCTACGGGCGGTGTGGCACAAGTTGCCGTACTGGGTGGCGACATCAAGGAATATCAAGTGCAGCTGGACCCGGAACGGATGCGCCATTACGGCGTAACATTGAGCGAAGTGATGAACATCACCCGCGAAATGAACCTGAATGCCAATGGTGGAGTGCTCTATGAATATGGCAATGAATATATCGTACGCGGCGTACTTTCTACCGACAAGGTAGACCAGATAGCCAAGGCCGTGGTGCGGAGCAACGGAGTCTCCGGCGCCCCTATCCTGCTGGAAGATATTGCCGACGTTCAAGTCGGAGCCAAACTTCCTAAACTGGGTACCGCCTCGGAACGCGGTAAGCATGCCGTACTGCTGACAGTCACCAAGCAACCCGCCACAAGCACGCTGGAGCTTACAGACAAACTGGAAGCTTCCCTGCAAGACCTGCAGAAGAATCTACCGGCGGACGTAAAGGTTTCCACAGACATCTTCCGTCAAAGCCGTTTCATCGAAAGTTCCATCGGAAACGTTCAGAAGTCGTTGTTGGAGGGAGGTATTTTCGTTGTCATCGTGCTTTTCCTGTTCCTTGCCAACATACGTACCACAGTCATCTCGCTGGTGACACTGCCGTTGTCACTGATTGCCTCCATCCTTGCCCTGCACTATATGGGCTTTACGATAAATACCATGAGCCTGGGAGGTATGGCTATCGCCATCGGTTCGCTGGTGGATGATGCCATCGTGGACGTGGAGAATGTCTACAAGCGTTTGCACGAAAACCGACTGAAACCTGCCGGCGAGCAACTTCCTATTCTGGAAGTGGTGTTCAATGCTTCGAAAGAAGTGCGTATGCCTATCCTCAATTCAACGCTGATTATCATTGTCAGCTTCGTACCACTGTTCTTCCTTAGTGGTATGGAAGGTAGGATGTTGGTACCACTGGGTATTGCGTTCATTGTGGCATTGGCGGCTTCAACTGTTGTGGCACTGACCGTAACGCCGGTACTTTGCTCCTATCTATTGGGAAAAGAGAAAACGAAAAAACAAAACAACGAAAACAGCGATTCTGCCGTAGCACGCAAGATGAAGCAATGGTATGGTTCTGCACTGACTTTCGTATTGGGGCATAAGAAAGGGGTACTGGGAGGTACTATCGGACTA
This sequence comes from Bacteroides sp. 4_1_36, assembly GCF_003466325.1. Taxonomy (NCBI): domain Bacteria; kingdom Pseudomonadati; phylum Bacteroidota; class Bacteroidia; order Bacteroidales; family Bacteroidaceae; genus Bacteroides; species Bacteroides sp. 4_1_36. Next base: position 11,745 of record NZ_QSOX01000009.1, on the reverse strand, counting down.
TTTGTAGTAGCGCTCGGCTGTTTCTTCACCCTGGGCCGCTCGTTCCTGCCGCCTTTCAATGAAGGTTCGTTCACCATCAATATCTCCTCGCTTCCAGGCATTTCCCTGGAAGAAAGCGACAAGATGGGGCACCGTGCCGAGGAGCTGCTGCTTTCCATCCCCGAAATACAGACCGTGGCCCGTAAAACGGGACGTGCAGAGCTGGACGAACACGCTCTGGGAGTAAACGTCTCTGAGATCGAGGCACCGTTTGAGTTGAAAGACCGCTCGCGCAGCGAGCTCGTGGCAGAAGTCCGCGAAAAACTGGGTACCATTGTAGGGGCAAACGTGGAAATAGGCCAGCCTATCAGCCACCGTATAGACGCCATGCTATCCGGTACAAAGGCGAACATCGCCATCAAACTGTTCGGCGACGACCTGAACCGCATGTTCACTCTGGGCAATGAAATCAAGAGTGCCATCCAGGGGATTCCCGGTATTGCCGACCTGAACGTGGAACAGCAGATTGAGCGTCCGCAACTTGTCATTTCACCCAAACGGGAAATGCTTGCCAAATACGGCATTTCACTGCCCGAATTTTCGGAGTTTGTCAATGTCTGCCTGGCCGGTGAAGCCGTTTCCCAAGTTTACGAAAAGGGAAAGAGCTTCGACCTGACCGTACGCGTGAAAGACAACCTACGCGACGAAATGGAAAAAATACGCAACTTGATGATTGATACGGGCGACGGACAGAAAATTCCACTGAACTATGTAGCGGAAATCCGCTCGGCCATGGGTCCGAACACCATCAGCCGCGAGAATGTAAAGCGTAAAATCGTCATCTCCGCCAACGTGGCCGACCGCGACCTGCGAAGTGTAGTCAATGATATACAAGCCCAGGTAGACGCACAAATCAAACTGCCGGAAGGATACCACATCGAATACGGCGGACAATTCGAAAGCGAGCAGGCAGCAAGCCGCACGCTGGCACTTACTTCGTTCATGTCCATCGTGGTGATATTCCTGCTCCTCTACCATGAATTCCGCAGTGTGAAGGAGAGTGCCATCATCCTTATCAATCTGCCGCTGGCATTGATAGGCGGTGTATTCGCCCTGCTCATCACAACGGGAGAAGTGAGTATCCCCGCCATCATCGGTTTCATCTCACTGTTCGGTATCGCCACCCGAAACGGAATGCTGCTCATCAGCCATTACAACCACTTGCAGCAGGAAGAAGGCTATGGCGTCTACGACAGCGTTATCCGCGGTTCGCTCGACCGTCTGAATCCAATCCTGATGACCGCCCTATCCAGTGCACTGGCACTTATCCCGCTGGCTCTCAGTGGCGACCTGCCGGGCAACGAGATACAAAGCCCGATGGCAAAGGTTATCTTGGGCGGCCTTTTAACATCCACGTTCCTGAACGGTTTCATCATTCCGATTGTTTACCTGATGATGCACCATAACCAACAACCTAAAACGTCAGACAATGAATAAAAGATTTTTCATATTCAGCGCCGCCATCCTCGCTTTTGCGGGGATGAGCGCACAAACGTCCGGCATTGATGCCGTGCTCCAGCAGATAGAGGCCAACAACAAGGAATTGCAGGCTAACTCCCACCTCATTTCCTCACAAAAACTGGAGAACAAGACAAACAACAACCTCCCCGACCCTACACTGTCATACGCCCACCTTTGGGACTCCAAGAACAGTGACGAGACAGTCGGCGAAATGGTCATCTCGCAAAGCTTCGACTTCCCCACGCTTTACGCCACCCGAGGGAAGATGAACCGACTCAAGACAAATGCACTGGATGCACAAGCCACCGCCTTCCGCCAGCAGATATTGTTGCAAGCGAAGGAAGTATGCTTGGACATCATCATGTTGCAACGCCAGCAAGCCCTGCTCGACGAACGGTTGAAGAATGCGGAGGAACTGTCGGCCATGTACACCCGGCGTTTGGAAACGGGAGATGCCAATGCACTGGAAACCAACAAGATTAATCTGGAGTTGCTGAATGTACGCACGGAAGCCCGCATGAACCAGACGGCACTTAACAATAAACTGAAAGAGCTGCTTGTCCTCAACGGAAACCAGCCGCTCACACCGGGACGTCCCAGACCCGATACCACACCCGACGCCCAAACACTCGGATTGACAGAATACCCGGCAGTGCCGTTGCCGGCCGACTTCCACCCGCTGGCCGACGAACTGCTGGCTTCAGACCCCACCCTGCAATCCTTGCAGGGTGAAAGTTCTGCCGCCCGGAAACAGATTTCGGCAAGCAAGCAAGGCTGGCTGCCCAAACTGGAACTGGGTTACCGTAGAAATACCGAATCGGGGCATCCGCTAAACGGTGTAGTAGTAGGCTTCTCTTTCCCGCTTTTCGAAAACCGCAATAAGGTCAAGATAGCCAAGACACAAGCGCTCAACATTGACTACCAAAAGGAGAACGCCGCACTGCAAGCCAGCTCTGCCTTGTGGCAACTCTATGAAGAGGCCAAGAACCTGCACGCTTCCATGGAGGAATACGAGCGCACCTTCCATCAACAGCAAGACCTTTCTTTACTGAAACAAGCACTTATGGGAGGACAAATCAGTATGATTGAATACTTCGTTGAAATATCGGTTGTCTATCAAAGCAAGACAAACCTCCTGCAACTGGAAAACCAGTATCAGAAGGCAATGGCACAGATATACAAGAGCCGGTTATAAATAGAAAGAGCTGTCTGCGGTTGACAGACAGCTCTTTCTATTTCAATATATTGTAGTTATAGTTTTGTGACTTTACCCATAAACAGAATAACTCCCGTACTCTTCTCCTTTATCAGAAAGATGAAAGGACGGTCCACATAGAACGGAATTACCGTACTTGGTCCGGGAGCGGCCACGTCCATTCCTCCGACAGTTACAGCCGCAGCTTCCGTCCCCTCTTCATTCACTTTCACATAAGTGAACTGTTGCAGCAAACTGATAAACAAATCCTCATCCGCCATTCCGGAAAAATCGGCCGATGGAGTAAAAGCCTCCTGCATTCCCATTGCCATCATATCGTCAATGAGTTCTTTATCATATTCCATTTCAAACCGGGGTAACTTAAGGTTCAAGGCAGAGCTTGATAAACTACTGTTCCATTCCCCCCAGCGCTCGTCATTCAGCTGCGGCAGGCACTCATCCAACGATTTTCCCTCTGCCGGCAAGAGCACCACCATACTGAAAGCCTCATTGCCGTAAGGCAACTCTGCCATTGAGAAATACTCATTCTCGGCATAGTTGAATCTCTCGTCACGAAGATTCATCATGTGTACAGTCGATTTGCTTCCGTCAGCATTCGTAAAAGCCTCTTCTGCCGTATCCGATTTTTTGAATTGATTCTTCCAAATCCCCTTGAAATAAAGCGCATTCAACAGATAAAGACGCGCCGTCTCCGGAATCTCATTCAAGACTTTGGGGATGCAATTATTCGTTTTCCCGGCACACCAGCCGTTTATAATGTCCGGAGCCTTGGGAGAGGCAAAATCCAGCTCCTGCACTTGCGCGTCATACATCTTTTTGTTTACGCTTACAAAGTCGTCATGAACACCGAACCCTTTCTTTATCCAGATGGAATTGGCAATTCCCAACTGTGTGGTATTGTCCAAATCGAGCAACGCCTCCACCAGCTTCTTATTATAGTTGTTCATTTCTTCCAACGAATAGCCCGAAAAGCCCAGGACATCTGTCATCTCAGATAGTGTGTTTCCCAACGCTCCATTGGCAATCATAGACAGACAGAGCGAAGCGCTCAAAGGAGAGATGAACAGATTGGGCTTTTCCACCTCAGTTTTACAAACCTGATTAAAGAAACGGAAAGCGAAATCCGTTCCTAAATCCATCATCTCCTGCTCGGCACGGGTCAAGGCAATGTCTTTGCGAGGCTTGGGTTGTGGTGAAGAGTTGTCGTCACTCTGGCAGGCTGCAAGGATACAAAGTAGGCTTAAGGCAGTAATCGTTTTTTTAAGCATAAGCAAATAGTATTAGTTTTAAAACAGTTATCTATATATAGAAAATGCTTGAACAAACAAAATACTGCATTGAAGAAACAATAAAAAATAGTACATTCCTACTCTATTATCATACTGCAAAGTTCTGCATATTTTTTGCAGTCGCACTGCATATGTGTTGCAGCACCACTGCATATGTGTTGCAGTCGCGCTGCATATATATTTGCAGTGTCACTGCAACAGCTCTGCAGTGCTACTGCAAAATATATACAGCAGCTTTGCAGTAACGTGATTGATTTCACCCGGTTATTGTTGCCAATTCCAGCACCCCTTCCGGCAAATATCCGCTGCGTATGCGCCATTCCTGGGGATAAAGATTATTGGCACGGTTACCTATATTCTTGACAAATCCTAGAGGTATCTGTTTGTAGGTGAGCAAGACAATGCCGCGCGGAGCAGTCTCCGAAAGGACAACAGCCTCCTTGCGCAGATAGCTGATGGCCTGCTCGCGGCCTATCTCTTCATGGGCAAAGGCATCCGGATTCAGTGCTATACTCATGGCGAGCCCATGAGCAGGCATCCAGTCTTTTCCTTTCAACTCGGCAACATCTACCCCAGCCTGCACGATACGGAGTGACGAACGCAAAGCCGACAGTTCGGAGAGATACGCTTTAGGGAAAGCGCTGACGTTGTTGCCATTGACGATAAATTCGTAATTATCCGGAACCGCAAACCACTCATGCAGTGCCGAAAGCTGTTCTTTGGAAACACCCGGAGTTTTCGCTCCTTTTCCTTGAGGTTTTCTTCCTTTTTCCCAGGATTTCACCTGCCCGGCCCAGGTATTCCCATCGCTCACGCCCGGTTTGCGGAGAACTGCCAAAAAGAATCCTTCCCCCTTCGTCCGATGGGGCAGGAAACGATAGGCGGGAAAGTCCTCTCCCGACAATAGATTACCCGTAATATTCCAGTCAGTAGAAATTTCCAACGGCAATACCTCCGCCCCGAATTCATCCCGTATCCAACGGATGTTCTCTTCGTTTTCCTTTGTATTATAGGTACAAGTACTGTAGATGAGAATGCCTCCGGACTTCAAGCAAGGCCAGATATCCGTAACGATGCGACGCTGGCGCTGCCAGCAGATTTCCACATTCTCCCCACTCCACTCACTTACCGCAACGGGGTCTTTACGGAACATCCCCTCGCCAGAGCAGGGGACATCCGTCAATATGACGTCGAAGAAGTCCGTCAAGGAAGAAAAATCTGCCGGGTCATTATTAGTGACCACCACACCGGAATGCCCCCACTTCGTAAGATTCTCCGCCAATACCTGCGAGCGGTTGCGGATTACCTCATTGGCCACCAGCAGACTGCCTGCGGGCAACACGCTACGGGCATGCGTGGATTTCCCGCCGGGAGCCGCACAGAGGTCAAGCATCACCACCGGTCCTTCGCCCACATACCGCCTCAAAGCCTGCTCCACAAACATAGACGAAGCCTCCTGCACATAGTAGCAGCCTGCATGAAACAGCGGGTCAAAAGTGAATGTCAGCCGCTTGTCCAGATAGTATCCGGCAGTAGACCAAGGGACATGCCTAAAAGAGGAACGAAAAAGACTGAATGAAGATTCCGGTAATTTATCTTCATTCAGTCGGATACTGACCGGCTGCTCCCCTTCCAGGGCGGCAGCCAGCTTTTCATATTCTTCCACACCCAAGAGGGCGCGTGTATAATCGGTGAAAGATGAGGGTAGCTTCATGCTTTGAACTGTTTTATGGCAGCAAAGATAGTGCAAAATACGTTTCACCAATCTACGGGGCTAAACAAAAAGCACGGTTCAATACTCTTTTTAAAAACTGAGTTTCACCCCTGCAAAATAGGAACGCGGTGCACCCGGTCCGTAGATATAACCGGAATCGCGGCTCGCTCCTTTATCAAAATCTTTCTGATAAGAATTGAATATATTCTGTACACCGGCATTGAGCTGCAAACAGAACCCTTGAAAATCAAAGTCGTAAGCTATCTTTGTTCCAAGCTCAAAGAAGTCCGGACTCTTTACCAATACATCCGCCTCACCGTTCACCTCCGAAAGCAAATGGGGAACGTACATCCGCCCGGTATAATTGCCGTTCAAAGCTATTGAGAAGGCTTTAACCGGCATATAGGTAGCTGTAAAGTAGCCGTAGACGTCGGGAGTACGCAGTATCTTGTCGCTGTAACGTTCTTTCTCCGACAAGTGCTCCTCATCCGCACTCCATTCTTCGGGAGAGTCATAGATACTTCGTTGAAGCGTCAGCCCTGCCTGCAACTGAACCTTATCCTTATAGGCAACCTTTCCTTCCAATGTGCCGCCATACACTTTAGCTCCCGAACCATTGATACGGGTCTGTATCAGATAAGCGCTACCATCCGGGTCTTTCACCGGAGGCGTCAGGACAAACGGGTCGGAAAGTTTCGTGTAGAAGCCTTCCACCAGTAGGTTTGCCTGGAAATCTCCGAAATAGTGGTACCAATCTACCGAAGCATTGAAGCTGCGCGAACGCTCTTCCTTCAATCCTTTGGCGCGGACAATGGAAACCAACTCTCCACCCACATTACTGATATGCAGATCTTCATCAAACGCTTGTGGAGCACGGAATCCCTCAGCATAACTGAAACGGATATTCACATCCTGAGTAGGATTGTAACGGATATTGGCACGGGGACTGAAAACAGCCTTGTCCATGATGCTGTTTTTATCTACGCGCCCGCCAATCAGGAAACTCCACTGTTCGTTCTTCCACTCATTCTGGGCATAGACGCTTGCTATATTCACCACTTGGTTCAACGGGGCGGGGGTATATTTCTCAATCAGTTGTTGCAAGCGGTCACCCGTTGCCGTAGGATCTTCGGCCAAAGCAGCATCACGATACTTCTGTACGTCCGTTGCCTTGTCATGCAGATTGTCGTGATTGAACTCAATGCCTCCGGTCAAATCGGCAGGCATAAACAGACACTTGTCAAAATGATAAATATACTGGGCACCCAGCACACCGGTAAAGTCCGTAGTCATTCCATAAGCGCTGTAATAACTATTGCGCACGATGTGCTGAGCCGAAGCATAGGTACTGAACGTATGTTTCTGGTTTTTGGAGAAAGCCGTGAACTTGAGCCCACCCGTGTTGATGGAATGTTTCAGCTGTTCCACCAGTCCGGGCGCCCCGGTACCGTTCAATCCGGCATCCTCGGCTATATGAGGGGGAAGGCTGAAGCCACTTCCACCACGGCGGAATTCCTCCATATGATGGTATTCAAGGCTCAGCTTGGAATAGGCACTTGTCCGGTAGTAAGCATTCAGACCGACAGTCTGGTTCTTCAGCTTCGGTAATTCGGAAAAACCGTCTCCGTTGGAGTCCCATGCCGAACGATGCCTGCTCTGGCCGTACACATAAGCCCCCATCTTACTGTCCGAAGAAACCAAGGAAAGATTCAGGGTCGTGTTGTTGTCGAACGAGCCGGAACCGTCGAAATTGGAAATGGTATGCGAGAAAGAACCGGAATTGCGAATCGGTTCCTTCGTAATGATATTCACCGTCCCGGCAATGGCCGAAGAACCGAACAAGGCTGAACCACCTCCACGCACCACTTCCACACGCTCTATCATGTTGGCGGGAATCTGTTCCAACCCATACACACCGGCCAGAGAGGAAAAGATGGGACGTGAGTCTATCAATATTTGGGTATATTTCCCATCCAGCCCGTTGATGCGCACTTGTGAATAACCGCAATTCTGGCAATCGGTCTCCACCCGCACACCTGGCTGAAAGGCCAGTCCTTGCGACAAAGTATGCGAGTTTGTCTGCTCAAACAGTTTAGGAGTGACCACTTTGACCAAAGTGGGTGCCAAGCGCCGGGCAGTCTCATTGCGGTTGGCTGTGACTACCACCCCGTCCAGTGCCACCATGTCTTCTTCCAACTCAAAGTTCTCTTCCAAGGTCTTACCACGTTTCAGAACGACTTTGCGCTCCTGCGACTTATAACCTACGGCACTGACGGACAACGTGAACTCACCTTCAGGCAGATTCTTTAGGAAATAGTGACCGGTGGCATCGGTCATGGTCCCGATGGTGGTGCCTTTCAGCGAAACTGTCATATAAGGCAAATGTTCCCTTGTACTTTTTTCTATTACATGACCGACAATATTGGCATCGGTACTCTTCAAATCTTCGGCATAAACGGTTGATGAGAGTAACAGACATACTGCTCCCACCACAAAAAATATATATTTTTTCATGTACTTCTAAAATAATATGTTAATCAATGAGGTTGACGCAATCCCACAACGGAATTGCCTTAATCTATCGGATTTGAAAAAAAGAAGGGGGAGCACGCAGGCAAATACCGCCACGAAGCTTTACACACTTGATGCATTCCGTGGTAAGAATGCTCAGTACACACAACAAAACAAGGAAAACCGTCGCGGCAACCGGAAGCAACGGAAGGGAAGAAGAGACGAAAGAGGCTAGATAGAAAATGGTTTCCAACTGCACCTCTGTATGCTCATGCTGGCCCTTGAATGGATGGGAATGCACAATGATAACACCATTCACCACATGCGAGTGGGTAAACAGCGTAATTCCTCCCAGATAGGCAATGAACAGCAGAGGGAGGAAACACTTCATTATATTCCTCAACTTCATCAAGACTTCCCAATAAAAACAGATGCGCAAAGATAACAGTATTTACAATAAGAAACAACCCGGTTTGTATATTTACCTCTATTTACAGTCGCAAATACCTACTTCTTGTTATTCCGGAAAAAAGACAATAAGACATTTTCACGGAAAAATATCGCCTTATTTCCGGTTTTCTAAAAAAAATATCTTCTCTTTGCAACTTTATAAAGGTGACGACACGTCTAACCAACAAAGAAACAAATTAAAAGACCATAGATTATGAAACGTATCATTTTTGGATTAATGCTCGCCATGATGTTCTGCACACTGGTGCAAGGCGCAAACAGAACCGTAACAGAGAACGACGGTCAGGGGAACAAGAAAAGAGTCATCGAATTGAGAGACACTGTCATCAATGGAGAAACCGTAACAGACACACTCAGCATCATGACTTATGAAAACGGTACCGGCAGTAGCGATGCTCCGGAAAAATGGAGAACCCACCACAGCAGTATGGACTGGAACGGGTTCGACCTCGGGAGCAAGACCTCGGAGACCGTGATTGCCGTAACAGCCATCGTCTTTGTATTCGGACTGCCGCTACTCATCATATTCGTAGTATTCTTCTTCCGCTATAAAAACCGGAAAGCCAAGTACCGCCTGGCGGAACAGGCCCTGGCCAGCGGACAGCAACTGCCTGAAAACTTCTTCAAAGAAGCCGCAGCAACGGATATCCGCAGCAAAGGCATCAACAACATATTCGTCGGCATCGGCCTGTTCATCTTCCTTTGGGCCATTACCGGAGAATTCGGTCTCGGATGTATCGGCTTACTCGTCATGTTCACCGGCTTCGGACAATTGGTGATTTTCTACAGCCAACAGAAGAAGAACGAAGAAAAATGAGTCAGATGGGTGACATATCGTTAGTCGCACAGGTCGTGGTGTTTCACAACACCAGGGCCTTCGACCAGTTGGTAAAGAAGTACCAGTCGCCCGTGCGGCGGTTCTTCCTGCACCAGACCTGCGGCGACAGCGAGTTGAGTGACGACCTGGCACAAGATACGTTTATCAAGGCCTATACAAACATCGCTTCGTTCAAGAATCTGTCCAGCTTCTCAACCTGGCTCTACCGTATTGCCTATAACGTTTTTTATGATTATATTCGCAGCCGGAAAGAAACGGACGATTTGGATACGTACCGAGTGGACGCTCAATGCAGCACACTGCAGCAGGACGTGGGACAGCACATGGACATTTACCGTGCCCTGGCCACACTGAAGGAAATGGAACGCACCTGCATCACGCTCTTCTACATGGAAGACCAAAGCATCGAAAAGATTGCAGGTATCACCGGATGTCCGGCGGGAACGGTAAAAAGCCACCTCTCGCGGGCGAAAGACAAAATGGCTTCCTACTTAAAACAAAATGGTTATGATGGAAAATGATGATAAACTCCTGACTTCATTCTTTGCCGAACACCGGCAGGAAATAGCCGATAACGGGTTCAGCCGCCGCGTACTGCGACATCTGCCCGACCGTAGCCGCCACTTGGCGCAGATATGGACAGCATTCTGCTTTACTCTGGCCCTCGTACTGTTCGTCTCCCTCGACGGAGTGCAGCTGATACTGGACACCTTGCGCGAAACCTTCGATACTGCCATCCGGAGCGGAGCTTCGGAGCTTGACCCCAAGTCGTTAATCATTGCCGGAGTGGTATTGCTCTATTTCGGTTACCGCAAGATTTCATCTATGGCATAGTTGTTTTTCAATGATAAATCGTATCTTTGTCCCCTCATAAAACTAACTAAGAGGAGAAAGTTTTGAGAAAAATTCTATTCATCATATTATTCGTTTTTTCTATTGGGAATGCCGGGGCGCAAGCAACAAGCGATTCCATTGTCATGAATTACTTGAAGGAAATGGGCGCCCCCGTCACTTATAACAATGAAGTGAAATTGCTGATGACCGGCCATGACAAGTTCGTCGATCTCTTCGAGAATATCCGCCATGCCCGGCATCATATCCATTTGGAATACTTCAACTTCCGCAACGACTCCATAGCCAATGCCTTGTTCAGCCTTCTGGCAGAGAAAGTCAAGGAGGGAGTTGAAGTCCGCGCCATGTTCGATGCCTTCGGCAACTGGTCCAACAACCAACCATTGAAAGAACGCCATCTGAAATCCATCCGCGCCCAAGGCATCGAAATCGTTAAGTTCGATCCTATCACTTTTCCCTGGGTGAATCATGCCATACACCGCGACCATCGGAAAATAGTAGTGATTGACGGAAAGATAGGTTATACCGGCGGCATGAACATTGCCGACTACTACATCAACGGATTGCCTAAAATCGGTAAATGGCACGATATGCACATACATCTTGAAGGAGATGCCGTGCGCTATCTGCAGGGCATCTTCCTGACCATGTGGAACCGGGAAACGGGACAACACGTAGGTGGACCTGCCTACTTCCCGGATACTCAGCAACTGCCCGACAGTATTGCCGAAGAAATAGCCATCGTGGACCGCACGCCACGCGAAACACCACGCTCCATCAGCCATGCCTATGCAGCTTCCATACAAGCCGCACAGAAGAGCATCCGAATCGTGAATCCTTATTTCGTTCCGACCAAATCAATCCGCAAGGCAATCAAGAACGCACTGAAAAAAGGTACTGAAGTGGAAATCATGATACCTGCCGTGTCGGACATAGCCTTTACTCCGGATGCCTCATTCTACATAGCACACAAGCTGATGAAGAAAGGAGCCAAGATATATCTCTTCAACGGCGGCTTCCACCATTCCAAGATAATGATGGTAGACAGCACTTTCTGCACGGTGGGTACTGCCAATCTCAACAGCCGCAGCCTGCGCTATGACTACGAGACAAACGCTTTCATCTTCGACCCCAAGATCACCAATGAGCTGAATGCCATGTTCGAACGGGACGTGCAAAACAGTACACTGCTCACTCCCGAAGTCTGGAAAAAGCGTTCCGGATGGAAGAAATTCGTAGGCTGGGTGGGGAACTTGATGACCCCCTTCCTCTAATTTTTAATTATTAATTATTAATTATCCTCAAATCCGCAACTAAGCTCTTCAGCGTCCTTCTTGCGTCTAAACGTCCTCTC
>NZ_QSOX01000008.1:0-206018 GCF_003466325.1 Bacteroides sp. 4_1_36 | reverse complement strand
TGAGAGGACGTTTAGACGCAAGAAGGACGCTGAAGAGCTTAGTTGCGGATTTGAGGGTATAGAATACTCACCCGGAATGTACAGCGACCCAGATTTCACCGCAAAATTATATATGTGTGGAGTCAGATTCATGAAAGGGCTACAAGCCAGTCGCATCTATCATTTTGAAACAAAATCAACTACCCGCATACGCAAGAATTGTGGTCAAATGCAATTTCTATTAAAATGGGGCATGACTTCATCCACATTCCGCAAAGTTTTCACTTACAAAGGAAAAGATTTCAAATCCCAAAAGATAGGAACTTTCAAAACAGGAAATAGATTCAAAATAAGCCTAATACGCGGCCGCCTAAAAGCCATATTTTATTTATTAACCAAAGATTTCGGTCCCTTATGGAAATTTTGGAAAAAAACATTTGTCTAACATTTCCCTAAAAGAGCAAAATTATAAAATAGAATTGGAACTTTCTTGTGAAGAATAGGGCTTATCCAAATCCAAATAGTGGAAATTATGCTGTCTCTGCCCGCTTTGTTTCGGTATAACCATGTAGTCTCCATATTTTCGGGTCAGATAGGCGTCATAATCTTGTACTCCCCACACTGTTTCGCCCTCAAACGAAACGGGAGTCGGAGCTCCCAGCTCTGCCTTGGGCATAATACCGCGCATACCGTCGTCATAATCACAGACTAAAGAAGACTTGTCAAAGTCATAGGTGGTCATCACATTTCTGATACTCCTCTGTACGCCGGCAGTAGTAAAAAGTCTCCGGCACAGCAGCGGCAACCATGAGCCGGGACCTTTTCCATGTTTATAAGGGTCGCGGTAGATAAAATAGAGCACCCGCTTGTAAAATTCATACCGGGCAAAATGAATCCTCTGTTTCAGGTTGCTTTGCGGTACACCGTCCAATGGAAATACGTCCAAGTAGATACCTCCCAAGTATTTCAAATGCATACGCTCGATAAGAGTCGTATCCGCATCTTGTATCTTGGCAAAAGGTAATGGATAATTCGGATCATTTTCTGCGCAGACAGCCTCATAAGGCTTGGGAAGCCATTCCTTGGAATGAGACATCAACAAATCATAATCAGCCCTCGGCATACCGATATCCAAATCATCGTCCCAAGGGATAAATCCCTTATGACGGACTGCACCAAGCATAGTACCGGCCATTATATAATAGCGCAAACCATGTTCTTTACAAACTTTATCCACAGCAAGCAATATCTTCAAAATACGAAGCTGCAAAGGACGTATATCATAATCTGCCATAAAAATCAGCCCATTAATTAATAAAGTTGTGAAGGAATCAACCGCTGTGCTTGTTCAAAGTCATTCACCGTATCAAGCTCCACAGAAAAATATTCGGTAGTGTCAAGCGCATAGAAAGAGTGTCCTTGCGGTATGAGACGCTCAAAAGCACGTTCATAGAAGATATTATCCAAACCTTCTTTGGTAATCATAACCTCCAATTCCCGGAAAAGCGCTTCTGTATAAGCGGCAGACATCTTCTCGATGCCAATAGACTCGCCAATAGCTCGGGATATGGAGCACGTCTTACTGATTTCCAACACCTTGCCATCATTGTCCGCTATTACCTTGATTTCCTCTTCCCCCAATGTATGATGGTTCAGAGCCAACGCATCCGCTTGACCATATCCAAGCAACTTGGCTACAATCTGCGGGTCAAAAAGGATATCGCTGTCCAGCAACAGAATGTCCTCTTTATCTACATAAGGCCGTGTAAGCCATAAAGAGTAGATATTATTGGTAGAAGCATATTTCTCATTATAGATAAACGTAACCTCCAATGCCGGATAATGAGCTTCCAGAAAGTTCACAATCTGCTGCTGTCTATAACCGGTGACAATGACAAACTCCCGAAAGCCATTCTGCAGCAATGCATCAAAGGCTCTTTGCAGCAAACAACGCTCTCCAACTTTCAACAGACATTTTGGAGTGGTATCAGTCAACGGACGCAAACGCGAAGCTATCCCTGCAGCCAATATAACCGCTTTCATTGTAATGCAATTTTTTTAATGGTGTCAATGACAATACGGTTCTGTTCAGGACGCCCCAAGGTAATACGCAAATGGGTATTGATGTCTGGTTCATTCATGAACTTCACCTTATAATCCTCGTCGGCAAAAGCTTTCTGTAAGCGTTCTTTCAAGACAATCGGATATTTTATAAGGACAAAGTTCGCCACCGACTCATATACCTTGAAACCAGGCAACGTCCCTATCTCCGCTTCAAAGCAGGCGCGACTCTCATTCATCAGCCGTGCTATATTCCGGTAATGCGCATCCGATTTCAGTGCGGCAATAGCAATATCCTCAGAGATACGGTTATAACCCAGATATTTGTTGCTGTATTTGCCAAAGCTGGCCAACTCCTTACTCATAAACCCAAACCCCATGCGCAATCCGGGCAATCCGTAGAACTTGGAAAGCGTGCGTGAAATAATCAGGTTGGGATATTTATCAACCAGCATTTTAATATAGTCCGTATCAGTAGATACGAAAGAGGCATAGGCTTCGTCCACCAAAACGATGGTTGTTACGGGCAACTCAGCCAACAAAGCGTCCAATTCTGCGGGGGTCAGACCGTTACCGGTGGGATTATTGGGCGAAGCGATTAATAAGACCTTGGGATTCTCACGCTGTACCATCTCTTTCATGGCAGCGAAATCATATTTAAAGGTATTGCCATCCTCATACAATGGATACTGCAACGTATGCCCGTCCACTTCATCAGCAATGGATTTATAGTACCACCACGAGAATTTAGGAATGAGCATCGTCTTGTTCCCATCCTCTTGGGTCAGGAAATAGTGGACTGCTTGTTTCAATATATCTTCTCCACCATAACCCAACAGTACCTGCGGTTCATCAATTCCGTAAGATTCAGATAGATAAACAGACAGAATACTCTTCTTGCCTTCGTCGTAGATACGGGTATAGAAACAGAGTTTGTTTATATCAAAATTCTTTAGAGCCTCCACCACCTCTTGCGAAGGTGCGTAGTTAAACTCATTGCGGTCCAAATAATTCATATCTTAGGTTTCTTTTGTTAATACTTTCCGATAACACTCCATCGTCTCACGCGCCATCTGCTCCTCCGTGAAACGCTGTGCCCACTTCAGCCCCTCCTCAATCATGGTGGCACGCAAAGAAGGCTCTTGTGTACGGGCAATCGCTGCCGCCAATCCCTCCACATCATAGGGACGCACATACAATGAATGCTCCCCCCCCGCTTCTTCAAGACAAGAGCCGGTTGCTGCTACCACCGGAATGCCGGAATGCAAAGCCTCAAGAATAGGGATGCCAAAACCTTCGTAAACGGATGGGTATACAAAAGTCTCGGCCGACTGATAAATGGCAGGTAAATCGTCCGAAGGGATACCATGCAGAAAATGTACTCTGTCTTGCAATCCGGCTTTTGTCATAAACTCTTTCAGCTGATGGATATAGGCTGTGGGTCTCCCTACCAGAACAAAATGCAGTTCATCGGGCAGATACTCCAAAGCCTTCACAATGGCCAGCGCATTTTTACGCTCCTCAATGGTGCCCACCGACAAGATATAGCGTTCGGGCAACCGATAACTCCGCATCACCTCCTTGCGCTTATCCTTACCGACACGACAGGCATACAGAGAACTACACCCTTGGTAAATAACGGAAATTTTATCCGCAGGAATTCCATAATAATGTATGATGTCACGCTTGGTACACTCACTCACAGCAATGATGTGGTCTGCATGCTTGCATGCATAGCGGCATTTGTAGTTATAAATCAAGCGGTCGACCAACGAAAAACAATGTGAAAGTCTCAGGAAAATAAGGTCGTGAACAGTCACCACACTCTTTACTTCCCGTACCCGATGGATGGTCAGGGGAAGTTCGTTACTCAATCCGTGGAACAGCCGTATGTTGTCCCGTTTCAAAGTCCTGCGTATACCTCCCACGCGCCACAACGAAGTCATTCCTCTCCAGAGCCAATAAGATGGATAATGTACCGATACCGTTCCCCGGCTTTCGGCCACCATCGACGAGAGTTGCTGATTTTCACGGTGTACCGGAGCATACAACCAATACTCGTTTTCCGGAGCAAAGGCTGACAATGACTGCACCACATACCGGCTGTAATTGCCCAATCCCGTAAAATTCTGCACAGCCCGTTTTCCGTCGTATCCTATTCTCATCTCTAAAAAGTTTCAGCTGCAAATGTACAAGATAATCCTCATATAGCAGTCTATTTCGCTTTCCTTTTTTGACAAAAACACAAATTCACCTATAAAACATAAGATAGAGATGAGCAATCACTTGCTGTCTGTTACAAAAACCAAGTACGGAATCGGGCACATCCCCATTGTTCAATCCGTACTGGCCCATTGTTTTATCCTTCAAACACCTTATCTCCTTCCCGAAAACTACTTTATTCATCATCGGCCCACTGTTATGAACCAATTCAACCACACTAGTGAGCTGTTTAGTTCACTCAAGTGAACATCACGGCTCACTAACGTGGGCTGCTGAAGAATCCAAAAGTAAAACGAAAGAATGAAAAGGATGCAACAGAAGAAAGAAGGATGCGGAACGGAAGAAAACACGGGTGAGAGCAAAATTTACCCTCACCCTTTTCGATTGCTCTCACCCACCCCTGCAATGCCGTTGAATAGGGAAGTTGAAGAAAAGAGTGAGAGCGGTGAGGGCAGAAATGCAAACTTAAAAACGGAAAGAGTCAAATTATTTTCCGGGCATTACTTAGCCACTTTGACGGATTAGTCGTATCTTCGCACGATGGAAAATCGTCGAAAAGAACAGCAGCATTATGAGAGTCATTGTTGACAACAAAATACCTTTCATTAAAGAAGCCATCGAAAAAATAGCCGACAGCGTGATTTATACTCCCGGCAGAGACTTCACTCCGGAGTTGGTAAAAGATGCCGATGCACTGATTATACGTACCCGCACCCGCTGCAACAAGGAATTGCTGGAAGGCAGTAAAGTCCGCTTCATTGCTACCGCCACCATAGGCTTCGACCATATAGATACGGAATATTGCCGTGAAGCAGGCATCGCTTGGACCAATGCCCCCGGATGCAATTCAGCATCCGTAGCCCAATACGTGCAATCAGCCTTACTATTATTGCAACAACTCAAAGGAGTACAACTGTCCGAATTGACATTAGGCATCATCGGCGTAGGCAATGTGGGTAGCAAAATAGCCCAAGTAGGGCAAGAACTAGGCATGCGTGTCCTGAAGAATGACCTGCCCCGGCAAGACAAGGAAGGAGAGAGAGATTTCAGTTCCTTGCAAGCACTCGCAGCAGAATGTGATATCCTCACCTTCCACGTACCTTTATATAAGGAAGGGCCATACAAAACATTCCATTTGGCAGACCATACTTTCTTCCGGTCATTAAAACGCTGTCCCGTCATTATCAATACCTCACGTGGAGAGGTGATTGAAACCAATGCGCTCCTGAATGCCTTAGAAGACGGACTGATTTCCGATGCCATCATTGATGTATGGGAGAACGAGCCTGATATCAATCTTACCTTATTAAATAGAGTGTTCCTTGGAACTCCCCATATAGCCGGTTATTCAGCCGACGGAAAAGCCAATGCCACCCGTATGTCCCTGGATGCCCTTTGCCGTTTCTTTCACATCAAAGCCGACTACCGCATCGCTCCCCCCCAACCCCGGAACCCGATTATTACCGCCGACAGCCTGGCAGAAGCATATCTGCAAATGTATGACCCGAGAAGGGACAGCGAAACACTGAAAACACATCCCGAACAATTTGAAAAATTGCGGGGAGACTACCCGCTACGAAGAGAAAAAGATGCTTACACTTATATCCCAAAGTAGCACATACATTTAGAGATACAGCCCGATAATACAAAAGACGTCACTATATAAGCTCCTCACGCCTTTACTATCAATGCCGAATCAGAGGAAACTATAGGCAAAACATTACAATATCAATGCAAAAAATACAGTTAGAGAAATCACTCAGTGAAGGATTTATTTTTTATGCAATTTCAACTCTGACGATTGCCATACAATTTCTGTTTTATCTGATTCACAGTCCCCGGCTCGCCATGATGGACGTGGGAGGCTGGATGTTTTATATAACGGCCGCTTGCTCACATGCCGCCTTGTGGGCACTTATTCCTTATATCGTATCCTTAATCGTAGCCATTACCGTCCGGCGCCATCAAGCCGCCGCCATCACACACATTATTCTTGTATCATTACTCAATATACTTGCTTACATAGACGGCAGTGTGTACAGTCTTTACAAGTTCCATATCAATGGTTTTGTACTGAATCTCCTGGTTGGAGAGGGCAACAGTGAGATTTTCACATTCAGCTTCTGGCTTTATCTGAAGATTGCAGGAGTATTAGTGGGTATATTTGCCGCCAATACTTTGCTAAGAATACTTGCAGGCCATTGTTATACCCGCTTTCACCGCTGTGGCTTCCGTCCTGTACTTGCCACTCTGATTTTGTTTGCACTATTCTCTAACTTTTATCATGCCTATGCCGCTGTAGCGCAAAAGACTTCAGTGATTCGCAGCGCCCCCTGCCTGCCCTATTACTTCCCGCTTACGGCAACCCGCCTGATGATGAAGTTAGGAGTGGTCTCATCCAAGGATGTCATTAAAATGAACTTCAACAACAAAAAGCAGTCTGCTGACCTCAACTATCCGATAGATTCTTTGAAATACGAAGTCCATTCCAACCCCAAGAATGTAGTGCTGATAGCCATAGACTCATGGAACTACCGCGCCTTTAACCAGGACATTACACCTCATATCAGCCACTTTGCCGACAGTTGCAGCAGATTCACCTCCCATCTAAGCAGCAGCAATGGCACACGTGGAAGTATCTTCGGGCTTTTCTTCAGTCTCTCATCCATCTACTGGACTGATTTTGAGGTATCGGGCATACAGCCCCTGCTCATAGAAGAACTATTGAAGCAGAATTATCAGATAGGTATTTATCCCAGTGCTACAATCGTCAACCCGCCATTTGCCAAAATACTTTTCTCAAAGGTACCCGACTTGCGTACCCATACCGAAGGAAAAACCGTTTATGACCGCGACTGCCGTATTACAGCAGATTATCTGCAAGCACTCGATACGCTGGGCAGCGGTACAAAACCTTTCTTTTCCTTTCTCTTCTATGATTTGGCACACGGATATGAAGTGCCGAAGGACAAGCTTTATCGTTTCCAACCGTCCTGGGAGTTCGCCGACTATATGAAACTGAACAACGACATAGACCCTACTCCTTTCCTGAACCTCTACTACAACTGCGTGGCGGAAGCCGACTCACTGGTGGGATGCGTCCTCCACAAACTTGAGGAAAAGAAACTGCTAGACAATACCCTGGTCATCATTACCGGAGACCATGGACAAGAATTCAATGAGAATCATAAAAATTATTGGGGCCACGGCAGTAATTATTCACCGGTACAAACACATATCCCCTTCCTATTATATGAACCGGGAGAACAGCCACATACCTACCATCACCGTACCACGCACTATGATTTTGCACCAACCCTAATGAATAAAGTGCTGGGTGTAACCAATCCGCCTTCCGATTACAGTATGGGGCATTTAATAACCGATACTTGTCCACGGAACTGGCATATCGTGGGCGACAATCTCAATTATGCCTTTATCGTAGAAAATCATACTATTCTGGAAAAACACCCTTCCGGATATATAGAGATCAGCGACAGTGCATTGAATCCCCTGGAAAACTACAAGATAGACAACCGTAAGCTGAACGAGGCCATCCTCTCCCTTAACCGATTCTATAAATAACTGGGAGAGAGGCCTTCCACCAACTCCTCTATCACCTTCGGATAGTATTCATACTCCAGCCGGTGGATGCGTTGCGCCAGCTCCTCCGGCGTATCGCCCGGCAATACGGGGCATTTCTGCTGGCAGATAATGCCGCCTTCGTCATAATGCTCATTCGTATAATGGATGGTAATACCGCTTTCCTTTTCGCCGGAAGCAATCACTGCCTCGTGCACACGGTCGCCGTACATTCCCTTTCCACCGAACTTGGGCAGCAACGAAGGATGTATATTTATCATTTTATTGGGATAAGCATGCAGAATATTGTCCGGCACACGTGCCAGGAATCCTGCCAATACCACAAAATCAATATCATGCTCTCGAAGCGTCGACAAAACAAGCTCTCCACTTTCCCAATCGCTCTTGGCAAACCAGACACAAGGCACTCCCAGCCCCTTGGCACGCTCTAAAACAAACGCATTCTGCCGGTTAGTCAAAACCAGAGCCACACGTGCCGAACCTTTTTCCCGGAAATAACGGATGATATTCTCGGCATTCGTACCACTTCCCGACGCTAAAACTGCGATATTTTTTCCCATAATCCCTCCAATTACTGCACAAAACCGTGAAAAATGTGCAAAAAGGTGCATTTAATTCATCAAATATTTGCGAGGAATGATAAATATTCATTCCTTTGCACCGCAAATTTAAAGAAATAAAACTAATTATTAATTAAAAACTTAAAGTTATGTCTGAAATTGCATCAAGAGTGAAAGCGATTATCGTCGATAAATTAGGCGTAGAAGAATCAGAAGTTACTAACGAAGCTAGCTTCACTAACGACCTGGGAGCTGATTCTCTTGACACTGTAGAACTTATCATGGAATTCGAAAAGGAATTCGGTATCTCTATTCCCGATGACCAGGCTGAAAAGATTGGTACTGTAGGTGATGCTGTATCTTACATCGAAGAACACGCTAAGTAATCTTATCCATTCGTTTATAACATGGAATTAAAAAGAGTTGTAGTAACAGGTCTCGGCGCCATTACTCCCATTGGCAACAGTGTTCCCGAATTCTGGGAAAATCTTGTGAATGGGGTTAGTGGAGCAGGACCTATTACTCATTTCGATGCATCGCTTTTCAAGACTCAGTTTGCATGCGAAGTAAAAGGCTTCGATGCTACCAAATATATAGACCGCAAAGAGGCCCGCAAGATGGACTTGTACACACAATATGCCATTGCAGTAGCCAAAGAAGCGGTAGGTGACTCTGGGCTTGACGTCGAAAATGAGGATTTAAACAGAATCGGTGTCATCTTCGGCGCCGGTATCGGTGGCATCCGTACATTCGAAGAAGAGGCGGGCAACTATGCCCTGACCGGTAAGGAAAACGGCCCCAAATTCAATCCGTTCTTCATCCCCAAGATGATTTCGGACATTGCTGCCGGACAAATTTCCATCATGTATGGTTTCCATGGTCCCAACTACGCAACTTGTTCTGCATGTGCCACTTCCACAAATGCCATTGCCGATGCGTTTAACCTCATCCGTTTGGGTAAGGCAAATGTTATCGTGTCCGGTGGTTCGGAAGCTGCCATCGCCGCTTGCGGTGTAGGTGGTTTCAATGCCATGCATGCATTGTCAACCCGCAATGATTCTCCCGAAACTGCATCCCGTCCGTTCAGCGCAAGCCGTGACGGATTCATCATGGGTGAAGGTGGCGGTTGTCTCGTTCTCGAGGAACTGGAACACGCCAAGGCACGCGGTGCCAAAATCTATGCGGAAGTTGCCGGCGTAGGAATGTCTGCCGACGCTCATCACCTGACAGCCTCTCACCCCGAAGGTTTGGGAGCCAAGTTAGTGATGCTGAATGCGTTGGAAGATGCAGAAATGAAACCCGAAGAAGTAGATTATATCAATGTTCACGGTACATCTACTCCCGTAGGTGATATTTCGGAAGCAAAAGCAATCAAAGAGGTATTCGGACAGCATGCGTATGAGTTGAACATCAGTTCGACAAAATCCATGACCGGCCACTTGCTGGGCGCTGCCGGTGCGGTAGAATCCATTGCAAGCATCCTCGCCATCAAGAATGGCATTGTTCCTCCGACCATCAACCACGAAGAGGGTGATAACGACGAAAACATCGACTATGACCTGAACTTCACGTTCAACAAAGCACAAAAGCGCGAAGTGAACGTAGCTTTGTCCAATACTTTTGGATTCGGTGGTCATAATGCGTGTGTCATTTTCAAGAAATACGCAGAATAATAAGGTCGTGTTACGTAACCAAATAGATAAAATAAGGCTCTTGTTCCGCAAGGATAGAGAGTCTTATTTTTGTTTTTACAGAATTCTCGGCTTCTTTCCACGTGACATCAAGGTCTATCAGCAGGCTTTGCTGCATAAATCCATCTCCATGCGCTCCGAAAAAGGACGTCCCATCAACAACGAACGGCTGGAATTCTTGGGCGATGCTATCCTCGACGCCATTGTAGGAGATATTGTCTACCGCCATTTCGAAGGACGCCGCGAAGGTTTCCTTACCAATACCCGTTCCAAAATTGTACAGCGGGAAACACTCAACAAACTGGCCGTGGAAATCGGACTGGACAAACTGGTGAAATACTCCACCCGCTCCTCATCCCACAACAGCTACATGTACGGCAATGCATTCGAAGCCTTCATCGGCGCCATTTATCTGGACCAGGGCTACGACCGCTGCAAGCAGTTCATGGAAGAGAAGATTTTCAAAAACTATATCGACCTCGACAAGATGTCTCGCAAAGAGGTCAACTTCAAGTCAAAACTCATCGAATGGAGCCAGAAGAACAAAATGGAGGTGTCATTCGAGCTTATCGAGCAGTTTCTCGACGAAGAATACAATCCGATGTTCCACACCGAAGTCCGCATCGAAGGGATATCGGCAGGTACCGGCACCGGTTATTCCAAGAAGGAGTCGCAACAAAATGCGGCACAGATGGCATTGAAAAAAATTAAGGATGCCGCTTTCAAGGAGGAAGTCCAGGCAGCCAAGGAGCGAAACCATGCAACAGAAACCTCCACAGAAGAAAATCCCATGGCAGAAGCTGTTGAAGAATCCCCACAAGAAAAATTAGCCGAAACAGATTCCCATCCGACGTCCCTGGACAACTAAGTCATTGTCTTCCGTCACCAGCTTCAACTTGCCCGCAATCTCCTCCAGCGGTGCAGAAGCTATTTCATTCCCCTTCAAGGTAATCATCCGCCCGAACTGCCCGTTGGCAATCAGTTCCGTGGCATGTCCGCCCATACGTGTGGAAAGGTTACGGTCAAAAGGTGTGGGTGAGCCGCCCCGCTGAATATAACCCAACACAGTCTCACGGGTCTCGATACCCGTCTCATACTCTATCTCCTGAGCGATATACTCGGCGGCACGCTTCCGCCCGTCCGTCTGTATACCTTCGGCTACCACCACGATGGAGTAAGGCTTTCCTTTCTTCAGCCGATTCAGAATCGTTTCTCCGATACGGTGGATATTATAGGGAATCTCCGGAATCAGAATCACGTCACCACCGCCTGCCATACCGGAGTATAAGGCTATCCAACCTGCCTTGTGCCCCATCACCTCAATCACCATCACCCGTTTGTGCGAGCTGGCCGTGCTGTGCAACCGGTCGATGGCATCCGTAGCAATGCTGACGGCAGAATCGAATCCGAAGGAGAAATCAGTTCCCCAAATATCGTTGTCTATGGTTTTAGGTACAGACACAATGTTCAGCCCCATAGCAGAGAGTTTGGCGGCTGTCTTCTGCGTACCGTTCCCGCCGATACAGACTACACAATCAAGCCCCATCTCTTCGATATTCCGCGCTATCAGTGCCGGTTTGTCCACGCCGGACATCACGCCGTTCTTCTTAAAGGGCTTCTCGCGCGAAGTACCGAGCATCGTACCTCCCAAGTTCAGCAAACCGGATAAGGATTTTTCGGTAAACGACTCCACATCCTTGGTCAGCAGCCCCTGAAAACCGCTGTGAATGCCAATTACTTCCATTCCATAATGGTTGATAGCTGTTTTACATACACCGCGAATGGTAGCGTTGATGCCGGGACAGTCGCCTCCTGAAGTCAAAATACCTATTCTCATGATATTTTTGTTTGAATTATTGTTCTATAGGTCCGTAAAGATAGAAAAAAAAGAGAAAAAAGATAGAGATGCCGATAAATAAGATTATTTTTGCGGTTTAAAATAAGATTTCACAAAGAACGATGAATATTACAAAGTTTCTGAATAAGGTATATTTTGCTCCCCGTCTGAAAGAAATCGAACAATACACCAGCCATGCCGGTGAATTGCAACAGCTTGTACTGCAGCGCCTCGTCCGGACAGCGGCAAACACGGAATGGGGAAAGAAGCATGACTATGCCTCTATCCGTACTTATGAAGATTTCAAGAAGCGCCTTCCCATACAAACTTACGAAGAAGTAAAACCTTATGTAACCCGCCTGCGTGCCGGTGAGCAAAATCTGCTTTGGCCTTCGGAAATACGTTGGTTTGCCAAATCATCGGGTACCACCAACGACAAGAGTAAGTTCCTGCCCGTCAGCCGGGAGTCCTTGCACGACACGCATTACAAGGGAGGCCGGGATGCCGTTGCCATCTATCTGGGACAGAATCCCGAAAGTCGTTTCTTTTCCGGTAAAGGGCTTATCCTTGGAGGCAGCCACGCTCCCAACCTGAACACCAACCACAGTCTTGTAGGCGACCTCTCCGCCATCCTCATAGAAAATATCAACCCACTGGTAAACTTTGTCCGCGTACCCAGCAAGCAGACAGCCCTGATGGAGCACTTCGAGCCCAAAATGGAGGCCATCGCCCGCGAAACCATCCATGCAAATGTCAGCAACCTTTCCGGCGTACCGTCCTGGATGCTTGTACTCATCAAACATATATTGGAAAAGACGGGAAAGCAGAGCCTTGAGGAGATATGGCCCAACCTGGAGGTATTCTTCCACGGCGGCGTTGCCTTCACTCCCTACCGCGAGCAATACAAAGACGTGATCCGCAGCAGCAAGATGCATTATGTAGAGACTTATAACGCCTCCGAAGGCTACTTCGGCACGCAGAACGACCCTGCCGACCCTGCCATGTTGCTGATGATTGACTACGGTATCTTCTACGAGTTCATCCCGCTTGAAGATGTAGGCAAGGAGAATCCGCGTACCTTCTGCCTCGAGGAGGTGGAGCTGAACAAAAACTACGCCATGGTAATCTCCACTTCTGCCGGTTTGTGGCGATATATGATTGGAGATACGGTGAAGTTCACATCGAAGAACCCCTATAAGTTCGTCATCACCGGACGTACCAAGCACTTTATCAACGCGTTCGGCGAAGAACTGATTGTGGATAACGCGGAAAGAGGACTTGCCAGGGCATGTGCCGAGACCGGTGCACAAGTAGTAGATTACTCTGCTGCTCCCGTGTTTATGGACAAGCATGCCAAATGCCGCCACCAGTGGCTGATAGAGTTTGCACAAATGCCGGACAGCCTGGAGAAGTTCGCCAAAGTATTGGACGACACCCTGAAAGAGGTGAACTCCGACTATGAAGCTAAAAGGCAGAATAACCTGGCGCTGCAACCGCTGGAAATCATCGTCGCCCGTCCCAACCTCTTCCACGACTGGCTGGATAGCAAGGGGAAACTCGGCGGACAGCATAAGGTGCCCCGGCTCAGCAACACGAGGGAGTATATAGAGGAAATGCTGGAACTGAACCGGTAAATTACTATATCATAAAAATCAAGCGCGGATTACGCAAATTACGCGGATAAATTAATAAATCCATGTAATCTGCGTAATCCGCGTTTTACAAATCAGTCAGTACGTTTTGACTTTACTTTTTCATCTCAACAATCAGCCTCAAGGATTAGAAATTATATGCCAGCCCAATTCCCAGCACTTCCTTAAACTGCACCTTGGCGCCCTTCTTCACTCCATTGTCATCAAACGTTTTCACATCATTGTCATACTTCAGAGTTGTATTGATGGTAGCCGACAATACTTTATTGATTTTCATGCTGATAAGTACATCCCAATTCACATCTATGTTTCCAAAATCTTTGCTGTAAGGAGTAAAGAAATCAGCCGTAGTAATCAGATTCACATTCTCCATCACGGGCAATTCAGCACGGGCTTTCACAAAAGCGCCACCCTCTATCTTGAAGTGGTCACCCGGGTCTACACCAAAGGCACCCAAATCGGAGAGATAATCATCAGTCACGAAAGTCATCTTGGTGGAAACGGGTGAAAGCAGCAGAGAATAGTTACTTTTAGGCCTCCATTCCATACCCAGAGCGATATTCGAATAGGCAGGAGCAAAGAAATTGGAAATCTGGTGCTCTTTGTCGGGATAGTCATATCCTTTGGCAAACTGGGTATTCAAATCACCCATCAGCGTATAGAACCAGACGTTGTCGGTAGAATATCCCAACTGAGTGGAAAGCCCTATTTTATCACTACTTTTCCTCATCCCCTGAGATTTGGTTTTGGACAAGCCATAGTCCAGCACCATGTTGGTGACCCAGAGCCAGTTTCCTTTCTTGTGTGTCAGTGATGCATTCAAGTAGGCATTTCCAGCAATGGAATTTTCACCTCCTGCCGACCAGTTGGCCATGGCAGTCTGTGACATATTAAGACCAGTCACTCCTTTCAATACCCAAGCTCCCTCCTGATAACCTTTATCATCCGTCTGAGCATAAGTTATGGTTGCTAAAGCAGCAAACAACATTACAATATATATCCTTTTCATATTACAGTTCGTTTTAAAAGTTTCTCATAAAAAGACGTCTCATAAAATTAACAACATTTACTATCTTTTGTTCGAGAAGCTATAAAACGAATGTAAGGTTCAGAGAATAATTCCACCGCCCAACAAGTATCCGTCCTTATCATAGAAAGCCGCTGCCTGCCCGGGTGCAATGGATTCCAGCGGCTCTATCAGACGGACACGTAACAGACCTTCCACCGTAAGAGTCACCCTGCACCGGTTTGCCTGCTTACGGTAGCGTATCTTCACAATAACCTCGTTTGCACCCAGCACACGACTATTCTCCACCAGGTTCCAGTCTCCCAGCCACATTTCCTGCCTGTAGAGGGAAGAGAGCGGAGCTAAAACGACTTCATTGCTTTCCACTCTTGTCTCTTTCACAAAAACAGCCTTGTTCAGATGGATACCCAAGCCCCTACGTTGCCCTACGGTATAAAACGGATAGCCCTCATGCCATCCTAAGAAATTCCCCTTTTCATCGACGAATCTACCTTTACCGGGTAATAGTGTTTCAGGAACCTCACGCTTTAAAAAGGAACGGTAATCCAAAGGGCAAAAGCACACACCTATACTGTCTTTCTTCGCAGCCACCTGCCCGAAACCACGCTCCGCCGCATACGAGCGCGCCTCATTTTTCGTAATATCTCCCATCGGAAGCAACATACGCTGCAGGATGTCCTGCTTCAATCCCCACAGAAAGAAAGTCTGGTCTTTGTCCTTATCTGCAGCAGGAGCTATATAATACTTTCCTCCGGACAAGACTTTACGCACATAATGTCCGGTAGAAATCCAATAAATCCCCTTTTCATCGGCTATTTTAGCCAACAGTGCCCACTTCAGCTCATTATTGCAGACCGTGCAAGGAACGGGAGTGCGTCCCCTTAGATACTCTTCCACAAAATAGCGGATAATACGCGAACGGAAAAGCTCGCGTGCATCATAGGTAATGTGTTTCATCCCCAGCTTCAGGGCCAGAGCCCGTGCATCTTCCAAATACCCGGTCTCATCTCCTGCCTCATAGAAACGGAAAGTCACGCCAGTCACCTCATAACCGGCTTCCTGCAACCTCATGGCGGCCACGGAACTATCCGTGCCGCCACTCATGCCAAGCAATACACGTTTATCTGACTTCATGGATACAAAAGTAATAAACGAAGGTGAAATCCGTTGCATTTACTCTTATAAAACAGAATATCATTATAGATTTTCACAGATTTATTATACCTTTGTACTCCTAAAAGAACTAATAATCAACTGTTATGGAACATCAACTGACCATTTACAACACTTTAAATAGAAAAAAAGAGCTGTTCGTACCGCTGCATGCACCGCATGTAGGCATGTATGTCTGCGGACCGACCGTGTACGGTGACCCGCACTTGGGACATGCACGCCCTGCCATCACTTTCGACCTGCTGTTCCGCTACCTGACGCACATCGGCTACAAGGTGCGCTATGTCCGCAACATTACCGACGTGGGCCATCTGGAGCACGATGCCGACGAAGGTGAAGACAAGATTGCGAAAAAAGCCCGTCTGGAACAACTGGAGCCAATGGAAGTGGCACAGTACTACATCAACCGCTATCATAAGGCGATGGATGCATTGAATGTGCTGTCTCCCAGTATCGAGCCACATGCCAGCGGCCACATCATCGAACAGATAGAACTTGTAAAGGAGATATTGAAGAACGGATATGCCTATGAAAGTGAAGGTTCCGTTTATTTCGATGTAGAAAAATACAACAAGGACCATCACTACGGCAAGCTCTCCGGACGCAACCTGGATGATGTTCTCAACACCACCCGCGAACTGGACGGACAGAGCGAGAAGCACAATCCCGCAGACTTTGCCCTCTGGAAATGTGCGCAACCGGAACACATCATGCGTTGGCCTTCCCCGTGGAGCGACGGCTTCCCCGGCTGGCACGCCGAATGTACAGCCATGGGAAAGAAATACTTGGGCGAGCACTTCGACATTCATGGTGGCGGCATGGACCTTATCTTCCCGCATCACGAATGCGAGATTGCACAATCCGTAGCTTCCCAAGGAGAAGATATGGTACATTATTGGATGCACAACAACATGCTGACCGTGAACGGACAGAAAATGGGTAAGTCTTACGGTAACTTCATCACATTGGAAGAGCTCTTCAAAGGCACACACCCCATGCTGGAGCAAGCCTACAGCCCAATGACCATCCGCTTCTTCACCCTGCAAGCCCACTACCGCAGTACGGTAGACTTCAGCAACGAAGCTCTGCAAGCCGCCGAAAAGGGATTGGCAAGACTGATGGATGCTGTACATGGACTGGACAAGATTACCCCTGCTGCAACCTCCACCATAGACGTGAAATCCCTGCGTGCCAAGTGTTACGAAGCCATGAATGATGACTTGAACTCACCGATTGTCATCGCCCACCTCTTCGACGGCGCCAAGATGGTAAACAATATCCTGGCTGGAAACGATTCCATCACAGCCGAAGACCTGAAAGAATTGAAGGAAACCTTCCACCTCTTCTGCTTCGACATCTTAGGATTACAAGAAGACAACGCCTCCAACGAAGAGCGTGAAGCTGCCTTCGGCAAAGTAGTGGACATGCTATTGGAAGAGCGTTCAAAGGCAAAAGCCAACAAAGATTGGGCTACATCCGACAAAATCCGCAATGAACTCACCGCGCTCGGTTTCGAGATTAAGGACGGTAAGGACGGAAGCGAATGGAAGCTGAATAAATAACGAAGGTATCATAACTCACCACAGAATCATACAGATTGGGGTAAGTTTTAGACAGAAGAACAAAAGAACATATTTCTCTCTCTTGTTCTTCTGTTCTTTTAACTGAAAAATAAAATCTGTATAATCCTATGGTGATTGTGTATTTTGATACATCCCTGTTAGAATACGAATCCGAACCCGGCATACCACCCTACTTTCTTCGTCTGGTTGGACCAATTCAATTGTATCTCCACTGGTCCCAGAAAACTCTTGTACATATAGCCGATGCCTACCCCTGCCATATCAACCGATTCGGAAGAGTCAAGAATCTGATGAAACTTCCCGGAGTTTCGCCCATAACTGCCCATCACTGATATATACTGGTTTTTCAAGATACGCTGTCTGAGGTTCAGCCCTGCAACCAGCAATGCGGCTTGTGACAGTTCCGCACGGTTGATGCCCGTAAACGGTATCTGCTGTGGCATATAGCGCCCCGGTATGGTCCCCCCCACCATATTGATGATGGCAAAAGGATAATTATCGCTTCCGGACAATACGCGTCCATAAAACGAAGGAGTGACAGTGAGCTTACTCGACGGAGAGAAACATCCCTGCCAACGGGCATCGAAAACAGAAATAGGATTGTTGTCTTTATACTGGAAGAGGTTATCCGTATAGAGATGGTAGGATACCGCCCACGACATGCCTTTTGTAGGGGCGCTCCTCTCATTCAAGTTGTTGAACACAAGTCCGGCAAAGTAACTGAATAAGGACGAATTCTCAAACAGTGCCGAAGCCAACGGGTCGAGCGACAGCAAATCATGATAGTGGTAGTAATCAAAGTCAATGCCCAAACTGACCTGGATATTGTTCCAGTCCTTCGCCGCCCCCATACGGACCAGCTGATGTGTAAAAGTCAAATCCAGCGTCAGTTTGCCTTCATTATAAATATTCATATCTTTATAGTCGAACTGATAGGCAAGTCCTGCCTGCCATCCACCGTCCCACTGATAACTATATCCGAGTCGTGCCAGTGTACGCTTGCCCAGACGGGCGGTGAGGCTGGCCAGCGACTCCCGCTGCCGGCCGAAATAGAAGTCCGTATTTGCCTGCAACGCCGCCAGTTCTTCCGTATCAAAACGAAAACCGACATTCAGCTTGTTCTCCCGTACAGCAGGGGCGGCTATTTGGGAATCAACGGGAATCTCCCTATCAACAGCCGCGCCGGGCAAGCGGAAAGGTCCCGGGCGGCGAGGCTGATAATCTTCTGCAAGTCCCAGCTTCCGTTTCAGGGCAAGCAGTCCGTCCCAACTGTCCATGGCAGCACGCTCTCCCCGCACCATCAAAGTGTCGATGGCCTCTTTGGTGAAACTTGCAGCCGAATAGCCGGTGACATCCACCTTTATCAACACGTCGGTATTACGCAGATTCTCACGGTATTTCTTCTCTCCTTGCAGATTAATGATTTGCCCGAAGATGTCTTTCACCGATTTCAGCTCGGAAGCCTTAAGCAGCGGACTCTGCACATCCACCCCGATAATGTAGTCGGCCCCCATGGCAAGCGCCACATCTACCGGATAGTTATTCACCATTCCACCGTCCACCAACACCATTCCATCCAGGTCTACCGGAGCAAACACACCGGGAATGGACATGCTGGAACGCATGGAAGTGGCCAGTATTCCCTCATGGAACACTACTTCGCTGCCATTCACCAGATTTTCCGACACGCAGGCAAACGGAATAGGAAGACGGCTAAAATCCACAGAATCCTGGTAACCTTCTGTCAATGTGGAGAACAAACGTGCCAGGTTCTTCCCTTTTATGATACCCGCATCCGAAACAGCGGCAGATTTCAAAGAAAACGGAATGGAGAGTACATAGCGCTCCGACTTCAACCGGTCATCCAGCAACACATCCTTAGGATTGGGGGCATCCGAGAGCAAGAATTTCCAGTTCTGGGCATTCACCATACTGTCCAATTGCTGCGGGGTATATCCGATAGAATACAAACCGCCCACAATGGCCCCCATACTAGTGCCCACCACATAATCTATAGGGATACCCGCTTCTTCAATTACTTTCAGAGCACCGATATGCGCCGTCCCTTTGGCGCCACCCCCACTGAGTACGACAGCCACTTTCGGACGCCCGGACGCCCAAAGGACCATCGGCAAAAACAACAAACAAGCCCATAGTCTATACTTCATCTCCATCATTTACTTAATACGTATTGGTAATTTATTCCACTCTGAATCAAACAACCCGCTCCGACAAATAGTTCACTATCAGTCGAAGCGGGTCGCAAAAAACGTTCAAGCAATTTATGGAGGATTATCTATAACCCATTTCCAATCAATAAGGTATCATATCCTTCAAGATACCTTCCTTATACCAAGGATCATCAATCTCTTTCAACACTTTGCCCATCTCTGCGCAAAGGTCTTTTACGACTTCTTGGTTTTCTTCCAAAGAAAGGTTATTCATCTGATACGGGTCCTTTTCATCGTCAAACAACAAACTTTTGACCAGCTTATGGTTTTCGCGGTCAATGTAGAGCGCCAGCGTGTAGCGCGCCGATTTAAAGCCGCGCGACGAAGGGAAGTAGGAACGGACCATACCTTCCGCATCCTTCTCACCGTCCAGGTTCTGGATGTAGAGAGCGCCGGTGGGACGTACAATATCCGCCTTTTCATCGAAGAAAAGCGGTGCATAGTTGCGTCCCTGCACCTCGGCCGGAATGGAGTCGGCAAGACCGGCAAGACCCAACAAGGTAGGCATGATGTCCGGCGAGGAAAGCATCAAGTCGTCCACGCGGGGCTTAATCTTATCGGGAAAACGCACCAGGAAAGGAACGTTCATGGACTCGGAGTACGGGGAATTCTTCGGGTCTTCCGTATGCTGGCTGCACATGGTCTCTCCATGGTCGGAGGCAAACACGACAATGGTATTCTTGTCCAGTCCGAGTTCCTTCAAGGCATCGAGTATCTGACCGAAAGCACGGTCGACACCCGTCACAGAAGCAAAGTAGTAGCGTGCACTCTCTGCCTTGAGCATCTTGGAGTCGGCATTCGGACGGACGAGCAAGCTGTCCAGAGGCTGGTTTTTATAGAGATTGAAATCTTCCTCCATACAGTCGTCCAAAGAACGGTACGGACTATGGGGAGGATTCATGCCTACCATAATGAAGAAAGGTTTCTTCGGGTCGCGTACATTCCCCTCGTTCTTCAGATAAGACACCACCTTGCCCGATTCGTGTAACGGTGACCACTCGCGCGGGTCGTGGCGACGGCCTTCCGTATCCCAGTAATGCGGATTCTTGTGTTCGTCAAAGGTACCGTAAGAATACCAGTAATTGAACCCATGACGACGTTCTTTCGGCGTATAGGCATCCCATGCAGGTACACGGTCTTCCACATACTGTCCGGGACGTTCGGGGTCGTTGGGGGTAGGAAAGTCGGCATGCAGTTTGCCAAAGTAGGCACAGTCATATCCGGCATTGCAGAAAACATCACTCACACACACAGCATCCTCACGCAAGGAGCTGATGGGACGGCTCGAATTGCAATTCAATGGAATACCACTCTTATTAGGATACATTCCCGTCAACAGAGAACCACGGTGGGGACTGCTCAACGGGCAGTTGCTCATGGCAGATGTCAATACCACCGACTCCCGGGCAAAATCATTCAAGCGTGGGGTATGCACCGGGTCATTCCGAAAGTTCACTTTCTCGCGAAAACCTTCCTGGCCCCAGAACTCCATCGCCTGGTTACGGTATTGGTCGGGAAAAACGTAAATGACATTCGGCTGGACGGATTGTTCCGCCTGCGGGGCTTTACAGCCCTGCAAGGCGAACAAACCTAAACCACCTAACAAAATATTTAATTGAGTTTTCATTTTTCCAAGTCTCTTTTACGCATCAATCCTTCCAGGAAGTAATAGTCGGCATAATTCAGCGGTACATCAATCTCCGCACCGTGAGGAATACTGCCCACAGAGTGCATCAGGATGAAGTTGCCGTTGGTACCCACCTTGGCACGGTAGGAAGGAGAAGCGAGGCTTTCCATAATCCGGTCGGCGGTTTCCTTGTATCCCTTATCCGGCAGATAAGTACTCAGCTCGTAAAGGGCGGACGCCGTGCAGGCAGCTGCCGAAGCATCGCGAGGTTCATTCGGGATATTGGGAGCATCGAAATCCCAGTAGGGAACCAAGTCTTCCGGAAGATTCTTGTTGTTGAAGATAAAGTTGTAGACCTTTTCAGCCTGTTCCAGGTATTTGGCATCGTGTGTATAGCGATAGCACATGGTATAGCCGTACAAGGCCCACGCTTGTCCACGTGCCCAAGCAGACTCGTCGGCATAGCCTTGTGCAGTCTGTCTCTTACGGACTTCACCGGTTTCGGGGTCATAATCCACCACATGATAGCAGCTGTTGTCCTCACGGAAATGGTTAGCCATAGTCGTATCGGCGTGCTTCCGGGCTATGTTATAGAAAGTGGAGTCGCCGGACAGCTTGGAAGCTTCGAACAGCAGTTCGAGGTTCATCATATTATCAATGATAACGGGACATTTCCAGCCACGTTCAGCCTGCCACCCCTTGTCTGCATCCCATGACTGAAGTACGCCTGCTGCAGGGCGGAAACGGGTAGACAATGATTTGGCTGTCTGTATGATGACCGGCTTGTACTCCTCCTTACCCGCAAAACGGTATCCGTTCAGGTAGCTGCTGCCAATCATAAAGCCCACATCATGGTGCCAGGTAAGGTATTGTACCGAATCCAAATCCTCGGTATACTTCTCTGCCAGCGGCAGCCACTTCTGGTCACCGGTCAACTCGTACATATGCCAGATATTACCGGGGAAGAAGCCGGAACACCAATCGTCGATAGGTACATAGACAATGTTCCCATCCTTATCAATGGTACGGGGATTAAGGATTTTACCGGATTTTTCGATAATGTCTGTCTGAATTGTCTCCTGAGCCACAGCATTATCAATGTTTTCTTGGATAAAGTTGCTTTCAGCCTGCTTTTGCCCTGCGCAACCTGCCAATACAAGGAGGGAGATTCCCAATGTAGTGAGGACTGTTTTCATAATAAGGGATTTATTTATTAAGAGTTTATGATTTTTCCTGCTGCAAAAGTAGAGCAAGTGTACAGATTTGACCCGCCTAAATAATTCAATTAATGGCTAAAATCGTTACTTTTGCGTCCGGAAGCACATATTTTCCACCCATTAATCATTAATCACTAAACATTAATCATTACTCCCCATGACCGCACAAGAGTTTTTTAAGAACGACCGCTTCGCCACGAATGCAGGTGTAGAACTGATAGAAATAAAGGAAGGATACAGCAAGGCACGCCTGGTTATCACGGCAGAGCATCTCAATGCGGGAGGCCGTACGCAAGGGGGTGCCATCTTCACCCTTGCCGACCTGGCACTGGCAGCAGCAGCCAACTCCCACGGAACATTGGCCTTCTCTCTTTCGTCCAATATCACCTTCCTGCGCAGCAGCGGACCGGGCGATGTACTGTATGCCGAAGCACGCGAACGCTACATCGGCCGCACCACCGGATATTACCAGATCGACGTCACCAACCAGGAGGGAAAACTGATTGCCACTTTCGAATCCAGTGTATTTAGAAAAGGGGATAACATCACTTTTTCCTTACCACAGACGTCATCGGATAGCGGTTGCCCCGGACACTCTTGAAGAATGCCTTGGCCGAACCGAAATTCAAATACATGTCCAAGCGAATGGGAAGGTGGTTCTTATCATCGGATACGAAGAAGGTGATGACCTCCTTCTCCTTACCTTTCTTGTACTCTACGAAAGAGAATACCAAGCAGCGGTAAACGGTGTCGTTATTCGCCTTGACCTCCTCCTTGCCGCGGTAAATCAACGTCTGCTCTTCCACCCTGCGTCCTGTGGCCATGGGAAAGAGTATCTTCTGCCCTACCTTGTAGTCTTTAGGGTCATAAGAGCGCGCCTGCGCCAAAATGCTCAACATATCGAAGATACAGCGACTATCACTGTATTCCATCTCCTGAGCCTCACGCACGGGATTGTGCCAGGTGCGTCTCTGCTTTACATTCGCCAGTCCGTCCGAGTAGGAGAACCAAGCCTCGTCCACCGTATGGCGGCTTCCCTCCTCCGCCGCTTTACGGAAGTAGAGCGGCTCCAACCTATCGCTGACATAACAAGTCAACGTATCACGCATCTTGAAGAAAAAATCGGTCTTTTTACTGCCTACACAAAGCAAGTTAAAGCGAAATGCAGGCTCGGAATGGTAAGTCGTGGCATTGGTAGTGAGGCTTGCCAGACCCACCTTCTTCCAAATGAACTTCCAATTGAAATATAAATCGTACATGACATGCTCGCCCGACTGGAAAGCTTCATTCTTTGCAGTACATTGGGCCTGAACAGACTGGGAGGTTCCCAAACAGACCGCTCCCACCATTAATAGAATGAACAATTGCTTCCGCCTAATAGCTATGGCCTCTACCACTGTTGCGGCTGCTATTGCCACTGCGGTTATTTTTGTTCCTGTTTTGCTTTTTCTTGTCTTCATCTGGTTTTTGTTTTTTTAGTTCGTCCGGCTTCTGCCTATCCAGGGACTTGGCCTTAATATCCCATTCCTGGGTCAAATCAAAGTTCGCTTTAAGCTCCAGAACCATCGGATAATAGTAAACCATTTCAGGCTGGCGCTTCTCGGCATAGTTTCCCGTATCCCAGACGCCATTCCCATTCGTATCATTTATCAGCCGCGCTCCATATTTGCCCGGATTGAGGAAATAGAAATCGGCTTTCCCATCCACCACCGGCACCGTGCGCAGCACTTTGTCCTGACCGTCCAGTAGTTCCACAAAAGCCAGAGAGTCCGCTCCATGCACATTAAAGAATATCTGCCCGTACTCTTCCAGCTTCTTGGCCTTGAAGTCCTTCTTTATCTTGTCGGAGAACAACCCGTACAATCCGCGTATGGCAGCAGAATCCACTTCAAATGTATAGCTTTCGCCGGGTGCCCATTCGGCAAACAGATTATAACGCTTCAAGTCCAAAGAGTCGCGCATAAAGTCGAACGGGATATCCTGCCACAACGAGTCCACTTTCAGTTTCAGATGGAAAGCGGTGGTATCTATGCTTGCCACCGGCTCCGTAAACGACAGAGTAAGATAATCATATACATCGATTGCAGAAGGGGCATACACATCTACAGCCAGGAATTCCGTCGGCTCGGGCTCTTCCACCTCACCTTCCTTCAACTTCTTCTTTTTCTTCTCACGCTCTTTCTGTTCCTTTTCCTTCGCTTCCTGCTTCTGCTTCTGCTGCTTGTCGTATGTCAACTTCGCCAGCACATTCAAAGTATCGGTACGGGGTACCAATCGTTTCAGGCTATCCGTATACAAATAGGTGATACTCATTTTCAGGGAATCCTGCTTATAGAGCAGAGAATCCTTTATCCAATAATGAATCGTATCGTTCCGGCCGGTAGGCTGTTCTATAACAAACGCATCTTCCTCATTAAAGTTCAATCCTTTCAATAAAGGCAACGTGTCTGCCGGAGCAGTGAAATAGAGCGAAAACTTCTCCGGAGTCAACCGTTCGGCCTTCAAAAAACGTTGCGAGAAGGAAAGCTCCTTGAAAGCACGCAGCAGAACATCATCCGGAAGGTAGTGGGTATATTGACGTTCTACAATCGTATCTACTGTCAGCGAGTCTATCCAGGTCGTATCCTGGCGCATGCGCTCTTCCATGGAAGGAATGATGATAGAGTCATTAAAAGCTATCACTTCCGTCGGCTGGGAATAGGCAAAATTCTGGTCGGCATCCTGCAAGGCATAAATGCGATACTTGCCGGGAGCCACTCCACGGATAGAGAAGCGTCCGCGACTGTCCGTACGCCCCACCCGCTCAAAAGGAAGTTTGGTAAAAGCGGAGTCGGCCAGATTGGCATGCAGACCGACCAGCATTCCTTTCACCGGTTCAAGATTGGCCGCATTCAGTACTGTACCGGCCACAGCCATAGAGTCGAGACGGTCGCCCGTAGAGAAAGAATAGAAGAAATTCTCCAAGGGATTCCCCTCATTATTATCCTGGATGGCATCACCAAAATCGAATGTATAAGTAGTATTGGGTTTCAATGTATCCTGCAGAGTGATGACCACCTTCTTCCCATTAGACTTAATTTCGGGCTGCTGCACCTGCGGAGGGGATATTACAATCTTCTCATTCGGCTTGTCAAGCTTGATAAATTCATCGAACTCAATGGAAAGTTTATTTTTATTGTGATGGAGTGCGCCGGGCGTGGGAGTACCGGAAATAAAACGCGGAGGAGTCTCATCATAAGGTCCTCCTTCAATACGGCCCACACTGGCACAAGAATACAGTGCGGCAGCTATGGCAACACCCCCCAACAACCTGCGGAAAAGCGGCTTCATTTTAGTATGGCGTTTACGTTCTAACATGCTGCAAAAATAAAGGTTATCTGCCAATTAGCGGTATGCTTTACAGTATTTTAATCAAAAAATGTCCTTTCGTTCTCATCTATGTATGAAACATAGTTAAAAAAGGAAGTGTTTCACACCTTATATACTAAGAAAAGAATATTTTTGCAGACGAAAACTGAATAGGAGTATTCAGTTTTCTTTTTCCTACCTTATTTCTAAATCATGAATTACACACAAAAACGCCTTTCAAGAATCGAAAAAAAGAAGAATATAAAATTATACAGAGAACAAAAAAGAGTATGAAGAGTAGATTAGTATTATTGGCATGTTGCCTGGCACTGCTCAGCAGTTGCGGACAAGGCGACAAAGGAACGGGTAAAGCTCCCGAATTTGCAGTGATTGAGGCAAAGACCACCACTGCCAACTTGACAAACAGCTACCCTGCTACTATCAAGGGGAAACAAGATGTAGAAATCCGCCCGATGGTGAGTGGGTTCATCACAAAATTGCACGTGGATGAAGGCGCCACAGTGCGCAAAGGACAAGTGTTGTTCAGCATCGACCCCGTACAGTATCAGGCAGCCGTAAATTCGGCCAAAGCTGCTGTTGAAACAGCCAAAGCTGCCGTAAACACACAAGAACTGACTGTAAACAACAAACGTGAACTGAACAAGAAAAACATCATCAGTGACTACGATTTGCAAATGGCCGAAAACCAGCTGGCACAGACAAAGGCACAACTAGCACAAGCCAATGCCCAATTGGTCAATGCCAAGAACAATTTGTCATACACCAGTGTAACCAGCCCCAGTGACGGTGTAGTAGGTAGCATTCCCTACCGCGTAGGTAGCTTGGTTAGTCCTTCCGTAGCCAGCCCGCTGACTACCGTTGCCGACATCTCCGAAATGTACGCCTACTTCTCCATGACCGAACGCCAACTCTTGTCACAGATTCGTGAAGGCGGTAGCACCAAGGAAATTCTGGAAAAGATGCCGAATGTACAGTTGCAGCTCATCGACGGAACCATGTATGCCGACAGTGGCCGCGTGGAGACAATCAGCGGAGTCATTGACCAGACTACCGGTTCGGTAACCATGCGTGCCCTCTTCCCCAACAAGCACAACGTGCTGCGTAGTGGAAGCACCGGCAATGTGGTATTCCCCAACCCGCTGCATGATGTCATCATGATTCCACAGTCTGCCACTACCGAAATCCAGGACAAGCAGTTCGTATTCGTACTGCAACCGGACAACACGCTGAAAAATACCGAAGTTAAAGTGTTCAGCTTAGACGACGGCAAGTATTATTACGTGACGGAAGGTTTGAAAGCAGGCGAAAAAATCGTTATCGAAGGGGTACAGAACCTGAAGGACGGACAGTCCATCACGCCCATCACGCCTGCTGAAAAGGAAGCCGAATACCAGAAGGCCCTAAAAGACCAGAAAGAAGGCAATATTCAGACTGCGTTTCAATGAAAGAATGAAAAATAAAAAAATTCTTCAATTTTTAATTCCTTAATTGTTCATGAAATGAAATTAGATAGATTTATTAACCGTCCGGTACTATCAACGGTAATTTCCATCCTGATAGTAATCTTAGGAGTTATTGGTCTGGCTACCTTGCCTATCACCCAATACCCGGACATTGCACCTCCCACCGTATCGGTAAGTGCGACTTACCAAGGTGCCAATGCCCAAACGGTGCTTAACTCCGTTATCGCTCCGCTGGAGGACCAGATTAACGGTGTGGAAAATATGATGTATATGAGTTCGAGCGCCACCAACAGCGGTTCGGGCGACATTTCCATCTACTTCAAGCAAGGTACCGACCCCGATATGGCAGCGGTGAACGTACAGAACCGCGTTTCCATGGCGCAAGGCTTGCTGCCTGCCGAAGTTACCAAAATCGGTGTAACCACCCGTAAACGCCAGACTTCCATGTTGATGGTATTCTCCATCTATGATGAAAAAGACCAGTACAACATCGAGTTCCTGGAAAACTACGCCAACATCAACCTTATCCCTGAGGTGAAACGTGTCAACGGTGTGGGCGATGCCATGGTATTGGGACAAGA
This sequence comes from Bacteroides sp. 4_1_36, assembly GCF_003466325.1. NCBI lineage: Bacteria > Pseudomonadati > Bacteroidota > Bacteroidia > Bacteroidales > Bacteroidaceae > Bacteroides > Bacteroides sp. 4_1_36. Next base: position 178,141 of record NZ_QSOX01000008.1, on the reverse strand, counting down.
CTACTCCATGCGTATCTGGCTGAAACCTGATGTAATGGCCCAATACAAACTTATCCCCAACGATGTGGTTGCCGCCTTGAGCGAACAGAACATCGAAGCGGCTCCCGGCCAGTTGGGTGAGCGCGGTAACCAAACCTACCAGTATACCCTGCGCTACAAAGGACGTCTGCAACAGACTACGGAGTTCGAGAACATTGTCATCAAGGCCTTGGAGAACGGTGAAATACTCCGTCTGAAGGATGTAGCAAATGTGGAACTGGGCCGTCTGTCATACGGATTCAACAATATGGTAAACGGACATAAAGCCGTGAGTTGTATCATTTTCCAGATGGCAGGCAGTAATGCCACGCAGACCATCTCGGATATCGAGGCCCTACTGGACGACTATTCCAGCAAACTGCCCGCCGGCTTGAAGATAAACATTGCACAGAGTGCCAACGACTTCCTCTTCGCTTCCATACATGAGGTAATCAAGACATTGATCGAGGCCTTTATCCTGGTGTTCATCGTAGTGTATATCTTCCTGCAGGATATGCGCTCCACGTTGATTCCCGCCATCGCCATTCCCGTGGCGTTGATTGCCACCTTCTTCGTATTGAAACTGATTGGCTTCAGTATCAACTTGCTGACCCTTTCGGCCATGGTGCTTGCCATTGCGATTGTGGTCGATGATGCCATCGTCGTCGTCGAGGGCGTCCATGCCAAGCTGGACCAGGGCTACAAATCGGCCCGTACAGCTTCCATCGACGCCATGAGTGAACTGGGTGGTGCCATCGTCTCCATTACGTTGGTGATGATGTCCGTATTCGTTCCCGTGAGCTTCATGGGAGGTACGGCAGGTACTTTCTACCGTCAGTTCGGTTTGACCATGGCGATTGCCATCGGTTTCTCGGCTCTGAACGCCCTGACCCTGAGTCCTGCGCTGTGTGCCATCTTCCTGAAACCTCACAACGGCGGACACGAAAGTCTGAAAGAGCGTGTAGGCGTTGCCGCCAAGGAAGCCCGCAAGATTATGATTGCACGTTATGCCGACTCTATAGGCCGGTTGATGCGTCCCGGCATTACACTGCTCTTCGTGACGGTAGCTATCCTGGGCATGATTTTCGGTCTGTTCAGCTTCAGCGAACACCCCATTCTGTGTAGCTTGATGATTATCATCAGTGTGCTGGCGTTGGCAGGTATGACTACCGACAAGTTCAAACAATCCTTCAATGACTCATACAACGGTATCTTGGGCAAGTATAAGAAACAAGTGCTGTTCTTCATCCAGAAACGCTGGATATCGGCAGGACTGGTTATCGGCTCTATTGTACTGTTGGGCGTATTCATGCAGATAACCCCGACCGGTATGGTGCCCAACGAAGACACCGGTACCATCATGGGCGCTGTGACACTGCCTCCGGGCACTTCACAAGAACGCGCACAAGAGATTTTGAACCGTGTGGACAGCTTGGTTGCTGCAGACCCTGCCGTACAGTCACGTACCGTTATCTCAGGTTATAGCTTCTTGGGCGGTCAAGGCCCCTCCTACGGTTCACTCATCATCAAGCTGAAGAACTGGGAAGAACGTTCCACGATGCAGAACTCCACGATTGTGTACGCCACTTTGTACATGCGTGCCCAAAAGATTATCAAGGAAGCGCAGGTATTGTTCTTCGCGCCGCCTATGATTCCGGGTTACTCGGCTTCAAGCGACATCGAGTTGAACATGCAGGACAAGACGGGTGGTGATTTGAACCACTTCTTCGACGTGGTGAACAACTATACTGCTGCCCTGGAAGCGCGTCCGGAAATCAACTCCGCCAAGACATCCTTCAACCCTCACTTCCCGCAATACCAGCTGGACATTGACGCTGCCGCTTGTAAGAAAGCAGGCATCAGCCCCAATGACATCTTGACTACCTTGCAGGGATATTACGGTGGTTTGTATGCTTCCAACTTCAACAGCTTCGGTAAGATGTACCGCGTAATGGTACAAGCCGAACCTGATGCTACCAAGAATATGGAAACACTGCAAAGCATCAAGGTGCGCAACGGCAACGAGATGGCACCTATCACGCAGTTCATCTCCATCAAGAAAGTATATGGTCCTGACGTCATCAGCCGTTTCAACCTCTACACCTCCATGAAGGTGATGGTGGCTCCCGCATCAGGCTACACTTCCGGTCAGGCTCTGCAAGCCATTGCCGAAGTGGCGCAGGAAAACCTGCCTGCCGGTTTCGGTTATGAGTTGGGAGGTATGGCGCGTGAAGAGGCCGAAACGAGTGGCAGCACTACGGGACTCATCTTCATATTGTGCTTCGTATTCGTTTATCTGTTGCTGAGTGCCCAGTACGAAAGCTACATCCTGCCTTTATCCGTATTGCTGTCCGTGCCGTTCGGTCTGCTGGGTAGCTTCCTCTTTGTAGGCGGTATAGGCGCATTGGGCAGCATCCCGGCACTGAAAATGATTCTGGGTACGATGTCCAATGACATCTATATGCAGATTGCCCTCATCATGTTGATGGGTCTGTTGGCCAAGAACGCCATCTTGATTGTAGAGTTTGCCCTCGAACGCCGCAGAATGGGTATGAGTATCACCTGGGCAGCCGTATTGGGTGCCGCAGCCCGTCTGCGTCCTATCTTGATGACGTCGTTGGCAATGATTGTCGGTCTGCTCCCGCTGATGTTTGCTTCCGGTGCGGGTGCCAACGGTAACCGTACGCTGGGTACGTCTGCCATCGGCGGTATGTTAATCGGTATGATTCTGCAAATCTTCATAGTGCCCGCACTGTTCGTGGCATTCCAGTACCTGCAGGAGAAATTCAAGCCGATGGAATGGGAAGATGTGGACAACTCGGATGCAGAACCGGAGATTGAACAATATACAAAATAGTGATTAACGATTAGCGATTATGAAGAAAATAATATGCCTGATGTGCGCAACTGCTTTATTGAGCAGTTGCCACATCTACAAATCATACGACAGACCCGAAGACATAACAACTGCCGGACTGTATCGCGACACGGCGTCCGTGAACGATACATTAGCCGCAGATACGGCCAACTTCGGTAATCTGCCTTGGAGAGAAGTGTTCACAGACCCGCAGCTGCAGACACTTATCGAGCAAGCACTCACCAACAACGGTGACCTGCGTAGTGCCGCCTTGAACGTGAAACAAGCACAAGCCGCACTGATGTCTGCCCGTCTTGCCTATGCTCCGACGCTTGCCTTGTCTCCGCAAGGAACCGTCAGCAGCTGGGACAAGGGAAAGGCTACACAAATCTACTCCCTGCCCGTCACCGCAAGCTGGCAAGTCGACCTCTTCGGTCAACTGCTGAACCCGAAGCGACAAGCAAAGGTTAGCTTGAAGCAGACGCAATTCTACGAACAAGCCGTTCAGACGCAAGTCATCGCCGGCGTAGCCAACATGTACTACACCCTGCTGATGCTGGACCGCCAACTGCAAATCACCGAAGGCACCGTCGAGATTCTGAAAAAGAACCTGGAGACCGTGCAAGCCATGAAAGATGCAGGCATCTACGGAACCACTTCTGCTGCCGTAGAGCAGAGCCGCACTGCCTACGCTCAAGTCATGGCATCACTGCCCGACATACGCCAGAGCATACGCGAAACCGAAAACGCCCTCTGCCTGATGTTGCACCAACCGGCACAGAGCATCGCACGCGGTGTGCTGGAAGAGCAACAGCTGCCTACGGAATTTTCAGTAGGTATCCCCTTGCAGTTGCTATCCAACCGTCCGGACGTGAAAGCTGCCGAGATGTCACTGGCTGCCAGCTACTATAATACCAACAGCGCCCGTGCCGCTTTCTACCCGCAGATTACATTGAGCGGTTCGGGAGGCTGGACCAATAACTCCGGTGCAGGTATCGTCAACCCGGGTAAACTGCTGGCTTCCGCCATCGGTTCGCTGACGCAACCCTTGTTCTATCGCGGTGCCAACATTGCCCGTCTGAAACAAGCCAAGGCACAAGAGGAGCAGGCTAAGATTCAGTTCCAAACCGCCCTGCTAAATGCCGGAAATGAAGTGAGCAACGCCCTGCACCTGTATCAAATGGAGAAGGACAAAGCCGTTTCACGCACTATTCAAGTAAATTCTGCCCGCCAAGCTGCCTCAGATACAAAAGAATTGTTTAACTTAGGCACGTCGACCTATCTGGAAGTCTTGTCTGCCGAGCAGTCTTACCTCAGCGCACAGCTTGCAGAAGTATCCGACACCTTCAGCAGCATGCAGGCAGTCATCAGTCTGTATCAAGCGCTTGGAGGAGGAAGAGAATAAAATGAGCGATAAGTGATTAGTGATTAGCGATTAATGAAATAGTAAATCCTAATCACTAACCATTTATCACTAATCATTAATCATTAATCGCTAATTACTATGATAAGTCCGTTAGCTTATGTAGATTCTGCCGCAAAAATCGGCAAGAATGTAACCATCCAGCCCTTTGCTTTTATCGAAGGGAACGTGGAAATCGGTGATGACTGTATTATTATGTCGGGTGCAAAAATTCTGCACGGTACCCGCATGGGAAAAGGGAACAAGGTGCATCACAATGCCGTTCTGGGTGCCGAACCGCAAGACTTCCATTATACGGGAGAGAACAGCATGCTGATTATCGGTGATAATAACGACATCCGCGAGAACGTGGTTGTCAGCCGTGCTACCCATGCAGGAAGCGCCACCCGCATCGGCAATGAAAACTACCTGATGGATGGTGTACACCTCTGCCACGACGTGCAGATAGGCAACCATTGTGTACTGGGTATCAAGACTACCGTAGCCGGAGAATGTCAGATAGACGACTGCACCATTCTGAGCAGCAACGTCATTCTGCACCAATACTGCCACATTGGAAGTTGGGTACTGATTCAAGCTGGCTGCCGCATATCAAAGGATGTGCCGCCCTATATCATCATGAACGGTAATCCGGCAGAATACCACGGTATCAACGCTGCTGTGCTTCAACACAAACACCAGGTGAGCGAACGTGTATTGCGCCATATCGTAAATGCCTACCGTCTGGTATACCAGGGAAACTTCAGCGTGCAGGATGCCTTGCAGAAGATTGAAGACCAAGTACCGATGAGTGACGAGATACACAATATCATCAACTTCATCAAGAATTCCAAAGGAATCGTGAAGTAAACACCCTTCTTCGGGCACGAATCACGCAGACAATACGGATGGATAAATTCTTTTCCGTAAGTCTGCGTAGTTCGTGCCTTTTTCTATATTCCTCTACAATAGTTCCTGCATTGTCTTTTACTATTTTTTGATGTATATTCATTCCAGGCAGTATGCTAAGTAAAACAAACTGTTTCCTTTAACTAAACATTTTGTTTCCTTATAGAAAACACTTTGTTTCCCTTAACAAAACAGTTCGTTCCATTATATGAAAACAAAGTGTTTTTCTATACTGAAACAAAGTGTTCTCTAATGCTGGAACAAACTGTTCAGTGTTGTGAACTAACGGATTAAGTATATAAAGGGTATTTATTATACTGTTTCTGTAGACAATGGTCTGTCTTGTCCTATAAAAGACGGGGAAAGAAGCAGGAAGCAACCGGGTACGCTCGGAAGGGTGAGGGTAAAATTTGCCCTCACCCTTTTTATTTGCTCTCACTCACCCTTGAAAGGGCGATGAATAGGGAGTTTCAGAAAAGCGGTGATAGTGGTGAGGGCAGGTTGAGTAATTTTTTGTTCTACTACTACTCGAAATGCAGTGCGCCGAAGAACTCCGGACAATGGAAGTTCGGCTTCTCCAGCCCTATCGGATTCCAGGAAAGGAAATGGGGAGTCTGAAGCTTGTCGCCGCATTTATAGAAGTTGGCACGGATTGTCTTGCCGTCCAGCGACGTGATGTCATGCAGGAAGAAAGCGGAATAAGGGATGATCAGGGCCACTTCCCAGGCACACTCACCTACCCTTTCGTCGAAAGCCTTACGTCCCAAAGAAGCCCAACGCTGTACTTTATCGAGCACCTCTTGCGGGGCATGCTGGCGGTTTCCACGTCCGGCACCCGCACCGATAAGCAGCGTTCCGGCACAATTACACTCCATATTGTAGTACACTCCGTCACCGGCAGGCACAGAGAAGAACTCTACACAAGCATCTTCCCAGACCGGACCGTTATCGTGTCCTGCCACTGCGCGTACACTCGCTTCCCTTACCTTGAAATGCAGCAGAATGGCATCTTCCGTATGCGCTATGCGGAACTCCACATCGGGAGCATAAGGAAAAGCAGCCCAATTCACTGTGTTTACGGGCTGAAACGCCACCTTCTCTTCATCCATAAGAGCCGGAACCGACTCTACCGGTATATTGGCCACACTTACTTTCTTTACATTCAATTCTTTCATTTTACTATTTTGGGGATTAATTGCAGACAGCGGCAGGACGCAAAGGAGTGCCGCCATCATCATCAGATACTTTTTCAGATACATGAGTCAATGAACTTTTTCATCTCCGGTGTATGTTCCTCCACACTCTGCAACAGTTTGAACTGAGCCTTGGTACGCACAAGATTGTGCTCCGGATACTGGATTTTATAATAAGTATCACCGTTGATATAATCTGCCAGGAAGCGTACGCACTGCATGTATGGGAACAAGGCAGCCGCATAAGGCAGATTCTCAATCTCTATCGGCAACAGGAAGGACTTGCCCGATTCCAGATAGCCCTTGGTAAATGCCCGGAATATTTCCATATTGAAGTTCACATTATCCGGATTCTTGTCGTCTTCCAACCCCGTGTTGGCACCTGAGCGAAGGAAATCGCCATAATCGGAGAAGATGAAGCTGGGCATCACCGTATCCAGGTCGATGACACAAAGCACCGTACCGTCTTCGTCGAACATCATATTGTTCACTTTCGTATCACAGTGGCATACCCGTTTGGGCAGTTTGCCTTCACGGAACAAGCGTTCTGCCTTGCACATTTCATCAGCGCGTTTTTCTATCTCATCCAGAAAATACCGCACCTCCTGCACACGTCCCGCCGCATCGGCAGCCACAGCATCACGGAGTTGCTTCAGGCGGAACTCCATGTTGTGGAAATCGGGAATTGTCTCGCCCAATGTATCTGGAATGTCGGCAAGCATAGCCTGGAAATTACCGAAGGCAGTTCCCGCATAATAGGAATATTCGGGGTTCACCGTCTCGTAAGTCTTGGCACGGGGAATAAAAGTCATGATACGCCAGTAGTTCTCACCGTCATACCAATAGGTTTTCCCTTCGGCCGTGGGGATGAAATGAAGCACTTTACGCTCGACATCGGCCTCTCCTTTCTCTTCCAGCTTCTTACGGATATGCCCGGTCACAGCCTCGATATTAGACTGTAACATCTCTACATTCTGGAAAATGGCATGATTGATACGTTGCAGAACATAGTCCGGCGCATCGGCCTCAACGGTGGTCACTTTGTACGTATCGTTAATCAGGCCTGAGCCTAAAGGCTTGATTTCACGAACCGTACCCTGCATTTGAAAATGAGATACAATAGATAAAAGGTCTTTCATGATAATAAATGAATTAATTTGTTTACAAAGATACGCCGATTGCCATCTATCAAAAGACAAGTATCGTTCGGCGCGCTTCCAAAATTATACATTTATCCAAACATAACCGCAAAAACTGCCTAATAAATAAGAAGTCTTGTACAAAATATACCTATATTTGTAACTGAAACCTTAAAAACTACCCGAAAAGTGCGAACGTTTATCATCCGGCTACTTCTTGTCTCAGTAAGCATGATTGCTGCAACCCTGCAGGCGCAGAACATCACCTTCAACCATCTGACAACCGACGACGGTCTGTCACAATTCTCCGTGAACAGCCTTTACATCGATGAAAACGGTGTTTTATGGATTGGAACCCGAGAAGGCTTGAACCGTTATGACGGAGAAGACATACAAACTTACAAGCTGCAGAAGAACGACCCTTACAGCCTTTTCTGCAACACCGTGCTGCGCATGGCCGGCAACCGTAACGGAAAAATCTACCTGCTCTGTACGGAAGGAGTAGCCGAGTTCAATCTCGCCACCCAAAGATTCACCACCCTGCTGCAAGGAAATGTACACAGCATATATTACAAAGAGGCCCTTTTCATCGGAAAACAGAATGAAATCTACCGCTATAACGAGCAGACCGGGAACTTTGACCTCTATTACCAGCTTCCCGGAAAAAGTCTGGAAATCTGCTGTATGCATCTGGACAATGGACAAATGTGGATTGGAACGACCACCAACGGAGCATACCGCCTGCAACTGGACAAGAACGAGCTGACCCACCCCATCCTGAAAGGCAACATCACCAGCATATACCAAGACAGCGAAGGCGAGTTATGGATTGGCAGCTGGGAAGAAGGGCTGCACCATGTAAAGACCGACGGAACCATCGAAATCTTTGAATACGACGCAAAGAACCCTTACAGCATCTCTTCCAACTTCGTGCGAGCCTGCTGTGAAGACAATCTGGGAAACATCTGGATTGGGACATTCAACGGATTGAACCGGTATGACAAAAGTACGGGACTCTTCCAGAACCACACTGCCAGTGATGCCCAGAGCGACGGACTGACACACTCTTCCATCTGGTGCATCGTAAAGGACAACCAAGGAACGCTGTGGCTGGGGACCTACTTTGGCGGCGTCAACTACTTCAACCCCGAGTACGAGATATACAGCCGCTATATGTATTCGCCCATCGAAAAGAAGGGGCTGAGCAATCCGGTTGTAGGCCGCACCATCGAAGACAAGGACGGCAATCTGTGGATTGGCACCGAAGGGGGCGGACTGAACTATTACAACCGCCGTACCCGTGAGTTCAAATGGTTCCGCCCGGAAATCGGTCCCAACAGTATTTCCCATAACAACATCAAGGCTCTCTACTATGATGCCTCCAAAGACATCATCTGGATAGGAACCCATCTGGGCGGACTGAACAGACTGGACATACGCTCGGGGCGATTCACACACTACCGCATGGAAGCAGGTAATCCGGAGACCTTGCCTTCCGATATCATCCGCGATATCGCGCCTTACCAAGACCACCTGGTGATAGCCACCCAAAACGGAATCTGCCTCTTCGACCCTGCCAACGGGAAATGCCAACAACTGTTCCAGGACAGCAAAGAAGGCAAAAAAATCAAGATGGTGGCAGATGTCACTTTCGACAGCAACGGTACGCTCTGGATTGCAGCCACGGGCGAAGGTGTGTTCAGCTACCGTTTCGATACCGGCAAACTGACCAACTACCGCCATGATACTGCCGACCCACACAGCATCAGCAACAACAATGTAAACAACATTACCCAAGATAGCAAAGGCAATCTGTGGTTCGCCACTTCGGGCAGCGGACTAGACTTATACCGCCCTGCCAGCAACGACTTCGAGAACTTTGACCAAGCGAAGAACGGCCTTTCCAGCGACTGTATCTATGAGACGGAGGAATCCCCCACCAGCGGCAAACTGCTGCTCATCACCAACGAAGGCTTCTCCATCTTCGACTACCGGCAAAAGGCATTCCTGAACTACAGTGCCGAAAACGGTTTCCCAATGACTGCCGTCAATGAGAATGCCCTTTGCGTGACCCGTGACGGAGAAATATTCCTGGGAGGCACGCAGGGAATGATTTCTTTCCACGAAATGGAGTTGAACTTCACACCAAAACCCTACAAAATCATCCTCTCCCGCCTCATTGTGAACGGAACGGAAATACAAGTGGGAGATGAGACCGGTATCCTGCAGCAAGCCTTGTACTGCACCCCCGAGATTACGCTCAACGCTGACCAGTCCATGTTCAGCATAGAGTTCGCCACTTCAAACTATGTAGCCGCCAACAAAGACGACATCATCTATAAGCTGGAAGGCTTCTCCAACGACTGGAACAGTGCCCGTGGACTGCACAACATCACCTATACCAATCTAAACGCCGGAACCTATAACTTGATTATAAAGCCCAACGGAAAAGACGAGAGCCTTTGTCCGCAAGTCCACCTGACCATACACGTGTTGCCTCCCTACTACAAGACTCCCCTTGCCTATCTTATCTACCTGATAGTGACGGGAATCCTGCTCTGGTATCTGGTGCGTACCTACAAGTCCAGAATCAAGTTGCGGGAATCACTGAAGTACGAACAGAAGCACATCCGTGACGTAGAGGCCCTGAACCAGTCAAAGCTACGTTTCTTCACCAACATTTCCCATGAATTCCGCACCCCGCTGACACTCATCGTGGCCCAAGTGGAAACGCTGATGCAACTCCAGAACTTCACGCCTGCCATATATAACAAGGTACTGGGCATCTACAAGAACAGCATACAGCTACGGGAACTCATCACCGAGCTGCTCGACTTCCGCAAGCAGGAACAAGGGCACATGAAGATAAAGGTAAGTCCACACAACATCGTGAACTTCCTATACGAAAACTATCTGCTTTTCCTGGAATATGCCAGCGCCAAACAAATCAGCCTCTACTTCGAGAAGGAAACAGACAGCCTCGAAGTATGGTATGACCAAAAACAGATGCAGAAAGTGATAAACAACCTGCTGTCCAACGCCGTCAAGCATACCAAGGCGGAAGACAGCATCACCCTCAGCATCAAGACCGAAGGCAGCAATGCCGTCATCCGCGTGACCGATACCGGCAGCGGCATAGATGCCCGGGAAGTGGACAAGATATTCGACCGCTTCTACCAGATAGACCAAATGGACTCTACAGATGCAAGCAAGACGGGTACGGGTATCGGCCTGGCATTGACGAAGGGTATCGTGGAGCTCCATCACGGCACCATCCGTGTGGAAAGCGAACTGGGCAAAGGTAGCAGCTTCATCGTAAACCTGCAATTGGGGAACGCACAGTTTGACGAAGAGCAAATAAACAAGAATGCAGACAGTGTGCAACAAATAGAAATTCCCAAACCGGAAAACGATGCCCTGCTCAAGGCGGAGCTGGAAGAGAGTGCTCCCATCAAACGACTCCCGGATGCAAAAATCCTGATAGTGGAAGACAACGACTCCATCCGCGACATGCTGGCAGGTATCTTCAAGCCCTTCTACGAAGTGCTGACTGCGGCCGACGGAGCGGAAGGACTCGCACTGGTGCGCAGCGAAATGCCCAATATCGTAGTCAGCGATGTAGTAATGCCCAACATGTCGGGAACAGAACTGTGCAAACAGATAAAAAGTGACTTCAACACCTGCCATATCCCCGTGGTGCTGCTCACTGCACGGACTGCCATCGAACAGAACATCGAGGGACTGCGCATCGGTGCGGACGATTACATCACCAAACCGTTCAACACCAATCTGCTGATTTCGCGCTGCAACAATCTGGTAAACTCGCGTATTCTTCTGCAGGAGAAGTTCAGCAAGCAACCACAGGCTTTCGCACAGATGCTTGCCACCAATCCCATAGACAAGGAGATTCTGGACCGCGCCATGACAGTCATTGAGAAACATCTGGACGATACGGAATTCAACGTCAACGTCTTTGCACGTGAAATGGCAATGGCACGCACCAATCTGTTCACCAAGCTGAAGGCTATCACCGGGCAAACTCCGAACGACTTTATCCTGACTATCCGCCTGAAGAAGGGTGCCCTGATGCTGCGCAACAATCCGGAACTGAATATCACCGAAATTTCGGACCGGATAGGTTTCAGTTCTTCACGCTATTTCTCCAAATGCTTCAAGGACATTTACCACGTCAGCCCGCTGGCCTACCGCAAAGGAGAGAATGGAGGAGAGGAAAGTACGGAAGACAGTGAAGAGACATCTTAATATTGTACATCAAGCCATCGCATGATACGGTTTGTACTTTTTCTCCCTTCCCTTGTACTTCCTTATACACCCGATTCCATAAAACCTCTTACCTTTGACCTCAGAATTACAATCTAAAGTCAAAGAACTATGAAGCATTTTTCCCCCTTGTGGTCTCTGATTCCCGGTGCAGCCCTGATAGCGGGATGCGGAAGCCAACCTAAAGACAAGACTTCGGAGCACTCGCCGCAGAAGCCCAATGTAGTATATCTGATTGCTGATGACCTGGGTATCGGCGACCTGAGCTGTTACGGTGCCACCAAAGTAAGCACTCCCAACATTGACCGCCTTGCCGGACAAGGCATGCAGTTTACCAACGCTTATGCCACTTCTTCCACCAGCACTCCTTCCCGTTTCGGCCTGCTGACGGGCATGTATCCCTGGCGACAGAAGAATACCGGCATCGCTCCGGGCAATTCCGAACTCATCATCGATACCGCCTGCGTCACTATGGCCGATATGTTCAAGGAAGAAGGCTACGCCACTGCAGCAGTGGGCAAGTGGCACCTCGGCCTGGGCCCTAAAGGCGGTACAGACTTCAACCACTCCATCAAACCGAACACCCAAGACATCGGCTTTGACTATGAATACATCATCCCCGCTACCGTCGACCGCGTTCCCTGCGTCTTTGTAGAGAACGGACATGTAGTGGGCCTCGACCCCAACGACCCTATCACGGTGAGCTACGACCACAAGGTCGGTGACTGGCCCACCGGTCTCGAAAACCCCGAACTCGTCAAGATGAAACCCAGCCAAGGGCACAATAACACCATCATCAACGGCATCCCCCGCATCGGCTGGATGACCGGCGGCAAATCCGCCCTTTGGACAGACGAAGACATTGCCGACGTGATTACAGACAAAGCCAAGAACTTCATCACAGCCCATAAAGACGAACCTTTCTTCCTTTATATGGGTACGCAAGATGTACATGTTCCCCGCGTGCCACATCCGCGTTTCGCCGGCAAGAGTGGTTTGGGCGTACGTGGCGACGTCATCCTCCAGCTGGACTGGACCGTGGGTGAAATCATGCACACTTTGGACAGCCTCGGCATTGCCGACAACACCATTTTTGTATTCTGCAGTGACAACGGTCCCGTCATAGACGACGGCTATCAGGACCAGGCACGCGAACTGCTGAACGGCCATACTCCCATGAAGCACTACCGCGGTGGGAAGTACAGCGCTTTCGATGCCGGTACCCGCATTCCCTTCATTGTACGCTGGCCCAATGGCATCAAGCCCGGCAAACAACAAGCCCCCTTCTCCATGATTGATGTATACGCTTCATTCGCCGCCCTGCTGAACCATCCGCTGGAAGCAGGCATCGCTCCCGACAGCCGCGACCAGCTCAACAACTTCCTGGGAACCGATACTGCCGGATGTGACTATATTGTACAACAGAATCTGGACAATACACTCTCCATTATCCAAGGAGACTGGAAATACATAGAGCCCAGCGACAAGCCGGCACTGGAGTATTGGACAAAAATAGAAATGGGCAACGCCCCGCAGCCCCAACTGTACAATCTTTCCATTGATCCGTCCGAAAAAGACAATGTGGCAGAAGCCCATCCGGACAAGGTAAAAACGCTCTCTGCCCTACTGGAAGAGGTGAAGGAAGCAAAGAACCAAAGTGAAAGGGAATAAAAGTACAAGAGTGGTATAGTTCGCAAGTTTTGTACGAATTCGTACTTTTTGCGAACTATTAACTAATACATTTGTATATTCCATCCCCTACATTTGCGATGTGATTCAACTCTGAAGTGAGTACAAAACAAAGAAACAACCTTTATTAATAACTAATTAAATTAATATTTATGAAACAGAAATCCAGCTTCTTTAAAGCATTAGGTATTATGTTGCTTTCTGTCCTATTTGCCACGCAGGCCAATGCACAGAATCTCACAGTAACAGGTACAGTGACTGACAACTTAGGTCCGGTGATTGGTGCTTCTATCCAGGTGGAAGGAACAAGTAACGGATGTATCACAGACATTGACGGAAACTACACCCTTCCCAATGTTCCGGCAAACGCAACTCTCGTATTCTCCTATATCGGATATCAGACACAAAAGATTGCCGTAGGCGGAAAGACCAAAATCGACGTAAAACTGGCAGAAGACAGCCAATTGCTGCAGGAAGTTGTCGTAGTGGGTTACGGCGTTCAACGTAAGAGTGACCTGACCGGTGCAGTTGCTTCTGTAAAAGCAGCAGATGCATTGAAGAATACCCCGACCGGTAATGTATCCGATGCATTGCAGGGACGTATGGCCGGTGTATCAGTTCTCTCTGGTTCCGGTAATCCTACTGAAGACAATACCATCCGTGTACGTGGTATCAACTCTATCACAGCAGAAACCGGTCCTTTGGTTGTTATCGACGGTTTCATCGGTGGTTCCCTTCAGTCGTTGAATCCTTCCGATATTCAATCTATCGAAGTATTGAAAGACGCATCTGCAACAGCTGTTTACGGTTCTCGCGGTGCAAACGGTGTAATCTTGGTTACTACCAAAAACCCATCCCAAGACAAATTGACTGTATCTTTTAATGCATTTGCCAACATCAAGACTGTAGCCAAGTATGCTGATAATCTTTCTACCTATGAATATGCCAACCTGGTTAATGACTATGGTAAGGAATATTTTGGATACGGCGACAATCACTATTATAGTGCAGAGCAATTAGCAGCCTTCAAGTCTGGCAAAGCAGGTTATGATTACTCAAGAGAAATCTTCCGCAGCCCTGCCGTTACACAGAACTATGAAATGTCTATTGCAGGTGGTGGCGAAAAGACTACTTTCCTGGCATCTCTCCGCTATCAAAACGATGAAGGTATCATCAAGGAGTCAAGTAGCCAAATCTACAGCTGGCGTTTGAAAGTAGATACCAAAATCAAGAAATGGCTGAAAGCTGGTATGAACATCTATGGTCACTACAGAGAAACAAGTACTCCACGTGTCAATGAATATGATGGTTTAATCCAACAAGCAATGTACTTTCCCAGTACTATTGAACCGCAAGATGAAGATGGAAACTACAATAATTCATTTTTTGAGGGTAGTTCAACTTACAATCCAATGGGGCATATTTGGGAAGCAGACAATGCCAACAAGACAATAAATAATCGTATACAAGGTTATGTCCAGTTTGACATCATGGACGGTTTGAGCTTCCGCTCACAACTGGGAGTTCTGCTTGACAATAGACTAAACACTTCCGTACAAAATGACAAAAGTTACTATGCTTTCAAGAATAGCAATTTATCGCAAGGTCAAGCACGTAGTTACTGGAACACTTCCTGGTTAAACACCAACACATTAAGTTATGTAAAAGAATTTAATGCTAATCATCGTGTCAACGCAACTGCTGTTTTCGAACAGTCTTATGATAATAATTTCAATCATACCGGTACTGCTTATGGTTTGGATTATATTGATAGGATCGGTATAAACAACTTGGCATGGTCAAATGCAGAGCTTGCTACCAATAGCTCCGACCGTGTTATCAATACATTAATGTCAGGTATGTTACGTGTAAACTACGTATTTATGAACCGTTACATGGTTACTGCATCTATTCGCGCAGATGGTTCTTCACGTCTTGTTGATAAATGGAGCTATTTCCCATCTGCAGCTTTGGCTTGGGACTTGAAACAAGAAAGTTTTTTGAAAGACAACAGCTTTATCGACCAATTGAAACTTCGCCTCGGTTATGGTTCTGTAGGTAACCAAGCTGTAGAAGCTTACCGCCCCTATTCCAAACGTACTCCAATAAGAAATAGTGATGGCTCCACCTCTTATAAAGTAGACCGCCCTGCTGCTCCTTACCTAAAATGGGAACGTAACGACCAGTTCAATGCAGGTGTTGATTTTGGTATACTCAACGGTCGCATACGCTTGACTGCCGATTGGTATAGCAAATTATCCAAAGATATTTTGTTGGATCTGGCACAACCAACACACATGGGATTTCCCTCATTGTTGATGAACTCTGGCGAAATCAAGAATACTGGTATAGAGTTCACAATCAGTGCAGACCCATTTACCGGTAAAGGCTTCAGCTGGCATACCGACGTTACTTTATCGCATAATAAAGGAACTTTCAACAGCATACCTACAGCTAACCATCGCCAACAGCAAGCCGGAAGTTTCCAAAATCAATTATTCCAGATGATTGAAGGTGAAAAATTAGGTACATTCTGGGGATATACTTTCGGAGGTATCTGGCAGGAAGATGAAGTGAACGCTCCATTCGTAGACGCCAACGGTCAAACAAATGGCAAAACAAACGGTGAAGTCTATAAAGTCGTAGCTGGTAACTCTAAATATGTAGATACCAATAAAGACGGAGTACTGAATGATGCAGACCAAGGTATCATCGGCTGTGGTCAACCGACATTTAACTGGGGTTGGAACAATAGCTTCAATTACAAGAATTTTGATTTCTCATTCTTTATGGTAGGTTTCCATGGCTTTGATATATACAATGCAACTCATCAAATGGGATTCAATACAGTTTCCGGTCAGAACATGGCTGCAGTAACTCCAATGCGTGACTTCTTGAACCGTTGGACGCCAACCAATACAAATACAGATGTACCGGGTTTCGTACAAGGAGGCACAGAAAACAAAGTATTCAGCAGTCGTTTTGTAGAAAATGGAAGCTTTATCAAGATGAAAAGTATCACCTTGGGTTACACTTTGCCCGAATTAGCCTGCAAATCACTTGGTATCAGCAATCTCCGACTTTATGTTTCCATCCAGAATCCGTTCCATATCACCAACTATTCCGGTCTGGATCCTGAAGCAACAATGGGAAGCCCACTGATACAAGGTGTTGATTGGGGCTCATATCCTAACAGCCGTAATTATCTGATTGGTTTAAATTTTGCATTCTAATGATTTACCTTTTAAACAAGAATAATATGAAAAAATTAGCATATATAGCAACAATAGCCTGCAGTATGTTCCTGACAACTTCTTGTGTAGACCTGACCCAAGAGCCACAGTCTTTCATTACTGATGAAGATTACATTGCCAGCATGGACCTAACAGGTCTTCAACAAGCTGCAACAGGACTTTATAACGATTTATGGAATGGGAACTATGGTTTTAACTGCCGTTTACAACGCATAAATGTATGTGCAGATGATATTACTTATCGTGCGGCAAAAGCAAATAATGAATTGGCCAATTACTATAGACTATCTCCCAATATCACAGCCAACACTGCAGATTTCGATACTACTTGGTCACTATTTTTTGCCGTTATCAACCACTCCAATACACTTATTAATAAGACGGTATTACCGGAAAATGCAGACCAAGCCAAGAAGTTTGAAGAAGTATTAGGAGAAGCTTACTTCCTCCGTGGACTTTCTTATTTTTATTTGGTACGCATGTATGGTGATGTACCCCTAATTCTAGCAGAAACAGACGCTTCAACGTACATGCCGAGAACTGCTGTTGCAGAAATCTATGATCAAGCGATTATTCCTAGCTTGAAAAAAGCAGTAGAAATATTACCGGCAAAAAGTCGCAGCGGCTTCAGCTCTACTCCTTCCAAATGGGCAGCCGAAGCTTGTCTGGCAGACGCTTACATGACAATGGCCGGTTGGCCTTTGAAAAGAGGACAAGAGTATTACTCACTGGCAGCGGCTGCAGCTAAAGACATCATAGACAACTCTGGTTTGTACCTGACCGAAGAATATGCAGAATTGTGGAAAGAAGCCAATAAAGCACAACCCAATGAAGTAATGTTTGCCATCCACCATAATGCGAAGATGAAGACGGCAAGTAACTATGGAAAGTCTTACTACCCCAGCGATTTTGCCCCCAATGCCGGTTGGTCTGACTACTATGCAAACGAAAGCTTCTTTCTAAATTATCCGGATGATGCACGTAAAGAGTGGAATTATATGACAGAATGGGAAACTAAAAACGGTCATGTCACTTATAAAGAAAGTGCCGATAAGCTTCCCGCCATTTCCAAGTATTATGACTATGACAACGGCGCACCCGGTAAGAGTGCCCAAGCTAATGGTATCACTTGTATCTACCGTTACGCCGATGTCCTGCTGATGTACGCAGAAGCTTCCACCCGTGCCACAAACAGTGTAAACGCACAAGCTTTGGATGCCATTCAGAAAGTACAGAAACGTGCCGGTTATGCACAAGACCAGCTGACCACAACTACTGATCCTACAGCTTTCACAACAGCTGTATTCAACGAACGCGGTTGGGAATTCTTTGCAGAAATGAAACGTTGGTTCGAACTTGTTCGTCTGGAAAAGGTAAGTGAAGTTAGAGCCGAGACTTGGAATGGTTCGCTTTTCCAAAGCAACAACCATTATTACTTCCCCATACCTTATCAGCAAATCCGTCTGACACAGTGGACTAATAATGCAGGCTACTAATACTGATAAAAACGTAATAACACAAAACTTCTAACCTTATTTATCAAGAAATCAAATAGACCTTAATCAATTTGATATGTACGAAAGGGAGGGGCCGTGAGGTTCCTCCCTTTTATTTATCAATACAATGTAATACTACCCAAACAACATCCAACTAAATCAGGGAAAAGACATCCAGCTGGAAACTAAAAGCTTCATGCTGAAAACTAACAATATAAGACTATCCCTAATAGATAAAACAACGATATCACTCTATTTCCAATACTCTCATTAGAGCGTGATAGATAGGTATGAAAAAACACCTATCACACCCTAATAAATTTATAATCACATATATACTCCTTTGCGTGATAGCGTGACAGATGTTTTTATTTTTTTGTGTAGAAACAAAAATACCAGTAAATGCTATTTCTTTTCCGTACTTTCAAAGTGGCGTTGCTGCTGTTCCACCTGCTTCATTTCATTGATACGTTCCTGCTCTTCCCTGGCAAGGCGCTCTATTTCATTGAAGTCAATCTCTCCGACTTCAGTTTTTCCAAAGATTTCCGTCTTTTGCGGAACCGGAAGCTCTCTATACAAGGCTACACGTTCCGCAGGCAAAGTAGCTATTTCAATCACTGCCTGGGGATGGAACTGTATACCTGGATGCAAAAGACGTGCTTTTATTTTGATAGTACCTGCTTTCGTTGTTGTACGGATCAGTGCAGGTGCAGTCCCCCAACGACTGACACGGGGATTGGCTTCTACCTCTCTTCCACCGACCAACTCTCCTTCTCCTTCCACCTCAAAAATAACGGTTTCTTGAGAAAGGCGCTTTACATAGCCATCCTTATCGGTAATGGAAGCAATCACCGTGACCATATCCGAACCATTGGCACGCAGGGGCAGTCCAGAATCAACAGTCAGTACAAGCTGTTCATTACGTTTGGAAGGCATATTCTTGGTCCTAGCAACAATCTTGCCATCCAGGAATCCCTCAGCCACAATACTACATTGTTCCGGTTTCCCGGCCCGATGAAGTGCCCGGACATCCACAAAGCTATAAGCACCCTTAAAAACAACGGGAGGATGACGAATCCCCTTCTCCTCCAGCAACGGCACTTGCACAAGGGTGTCTTTTTCGTTCACAATGACACGTACACTATCACAGTTGGTATAAACCACTATATCCTCGGGGGAAAAAGGAGTCATGGCATTAGCTATATACACCATCGGCCCACTATCAGCCTGCTCCAAGTGCAGGTGCGGATCACGCTGGCTCATCATCATGTAATAGGAATACTTTGGCTGACGGAACATATCCATCAGTCCTCCCCAGAAAGGGTCAGGATGATAACCACGCTGGTGGTCAAACGAATGCCACAAGGCACCTCCTATATGCCCCCGAGGAGATTTGTAGAACTGATCAACCGTAAGAGAGCCGCCATAATCCTTGCGGGCATAGTGCTGGGCCTGGCGAATCTGTGGCTCTTCACCCCATTCACGTGCCACACGGCTGTAAGAATTGTGGGAATTCCAGTCATCCACACAGTCACCATACTCCCGGGTAAAGCAGGATTTGCCTGCATTCCGGTAAAACGCCTCGTTCTTGGGGGCTGTATAAACTACATCATATCCCATTGCTCCTTTGCTCTTGTCATCAATGGCAGCATAGCAACCCGGAGCCGGATACTCTTCATGAGTAGCCCGATAGGCATTCTGTGCGAAAGACTCCGGAAAAGCCGTCTCATTAAGTACCGGTTCCCACAGAAGGACAGACGGATGATTACGGTCTCGACGGACCATATTACGGATGTCGGAAAGGATACGTTCTTCAAACACCGGTTCCGGATTCCAGTACTGCCAGCCGGGAGTGGCTACAATAATGAACATGCCCAGTTCATCGCAGGCATCCATAAATGCAGGGTCTTGGGGATAGTGTGCCGAGCGTATAATCCGGAAACCAGCATCACGCATTTTCTTCACGTCCAGCCAATGCAGGTTGTTGGGTACGGCATTCCCGATATAAGCATAGTCCTGATGGCGGTTTACCCCCATCAGCTTGTCTCCGAACGGCTTACCATTGATATAGAGACCGTCGGCACCGCGAAACTCAATGCTTCGGATACCGATACGGGAAACAACAGCGTCGCACAGCTTGCCGTTAAGATAGACAGAGGTGCGGAGCCGATACAGATTCGGAGTATCGGGATGCCACAAAGACGGATTTCTGACAGTGAGCTGCTGCATGACGTGTCCATCACTTCCGGCAGACAAGCTGAGACTTTTCCTTGTACTGGCCACCTGCTTGCCAACAGCATCCAGCAGGGTTGACTCCACTACCACCCGGCAACCACTCTCTCTATCATTGACGATATGAGTCTTGACATTCACCCGAGCCTTTTGGTCCGACACATCCTCATAGCTGACAAACACGCCTCCCCCAGCCACCTGGCCAGCCTCATTGGCATCGCTTACATGCACGTCACCGGTACAGATAAGATAACAATCACGGTAGATGCCACCAAATACACAAAAATCCATCGTATACTGTTTGCGCCCCGGCGGGAAAGAAGGGTCATCACTGTTATCAGCACATACGGCAACGGTTACCTCATCACCTGGACGCACACCAACAGCAGTCAAATCTATACTCACCGGGAGAAAACCACCGAAGTGCTCCTTTACCTTGTAACCATTGATATAAAAGCTGCTTTTACCCATAACCGCCTCAAAATAGAGGGACAACCGCTTACCTTGATACCGAGTATCGACAGTGAAACGCTTGGAATACCAGGCCGGCCCCTGATAATTGCGAGAACCGCTCGCCTCGGAAGGAACCAGCTGTACGGTATGCGGTAGGTTTACCAGCTCCCACTTGCTGTCATCCAGTTGCAAAGGATCAGCTTTTAAAGGAATATCCCCCCGATGAAAACGCCATCCGGGATTAAAGTCCAATACCTCGCGGCCGGAATTGGGCACCGGATAAAAACTGGCAGCAGAAAAGTGTTCTTGTGCTTGCAGTACACCGATGCAAGCCCAGAAAATAATTAATAAAAGAATCTTTTTCATAATCTATATCATTGATTTGTCATTCTATCCACACGTATTACCGCCGGTTTTCCACAAAGCATCCCCTGCGGCATAGGTACTTTGATTTCCCTTCCATTGAGAACAATCCGAATCCCTTTCAGAGCCGCATTCATGCAAGCATCGGTGACAGAAACCACAATCTCCCCTGCTTCTTCCCTTATCAGCACCGCACATGGGGCAGAAGCGGAAAGAGACAAACCTTCTGCCTGCAAACCTTTATTGCCGGGATACAAGACAGCTTCCACCACCTTTCCATCCATAGAGCAGACCGCCTGCACCAGGGTATCGTTCTGCAATACCCGGAACGGCAGTTCATCCGATGGTATCTGCCGGCCTGCATAAACCACATAGCCATAGGTATCATCAACCGGACGCTGTCCATGATTTGCCCACAGACGGAGGATTCTGACTTCTGAGGGCAAGCCTTGTTTCTTTTCATTCACCTTGTTCCGCTTCACCCAATCTGTGGGACGAGTCTCGCAAGTAACAAATGCTTCACGGGTATACTCAGGAAGTATCCGATAGGCAAACTTACCTTTCTGCACCAGCCAGAGGGGAGTACCATCTGCCGACAAAAGCGAGTGAGTGCCGGAAGCGACAAGCTCCATTTTTTCCCTTTTCATCGAGAAAACTTCATCCGTCCAAGCCGTCTGGTCGATAGTGGTGCGAATCTCCCCATCCAGTTCAAGACGCTTATTGGTTACGCCCGCACCCAAAGCTACCATGTAATCTCCCAGAATGAAATAAGACTTATATGCCTTGAAGCCATAAAGAACCTCGTTCAAACCCTCACTGTTCCCCTTGTCGTTCACACCCTCTTTCGCAGAAGCGTTCATCTTTTCGAAGATATATCCTGCAACGGCATTACTCCCGCCATCCGTAGCACCGGCAGCAAAATTACTCCTGCTGCAATAACCACGCCAATTCTCTACGGGAACCAGTTTGTCCATGCCTTCGCGTGCAGTCACACCTGGGGAAGCGGTGACATCCCAACCGCCCATAATCCGGAAATACTCATCGCCGCTGCGCTGGAACAACGTCATTCCATCCGTCGGATAGAAATTGTAGGCATCAGCAAAGCTGGCTGCACTCTCCAGTCCGTCACAGCGGACAGAGGCCATATTAATCGTGATATGATAGTCGGGAGTCTTCTTTATCAAGTCGTCGTTGTTGAAGAACCAACGGGTACCGGAATAGACGCCCGGAGCATACGTCTCCATCGTGATGCGATTCTTCTTCACCTCTTGCTGCAATTGCAACAGTTCCCGCTGCTCTTCGGGGGTGAAAGAGTCCATCCAGTTGCCGATAAGGTTATCCAGCATTCCGGCATAAGGGATGGAAAGCTCTGTGGGATTATATACATACGAGCCACGGTCCAGGCAAGGAAGGCGATATCCCTTATAATAATACCAGGCACCACCACGCAGGAAATTAAGAAGTGCCTGCACATTATCCCGGCCCAGATTCTTGGCCCAGGGAGAGCCTTTCAGCATATTCAGCATTTTAAGTGCATTGGAAGTCCCGTCAATGGGATAGCCCCAAATCAGGCATTGCTTTCCATGTCCCCAACCTGCCCCGTCGGCAGTGAATCCCTCAGTCCAGAAAGCATCGGAATACGTAGTTTGGGAGGTCATACTGATACCGCGCTGGCAAACTTCCGCCAGCAAGTCTATCATAGGAATGGAACGGTACATGGCGGCCACGGGCAATAGGGAACGATAGGCCAATGCATTGCCGCCCACCCACCACACATGGTTGCGGAAACGGGAAATGGAAACTACATTCTCATCGGTTTCGTCGTGGCGGAGAGGTTGGGTCCAAGCTTGTAAGGCAATGGTTTTCAACATATCGCACGCCTCTTGCAGCAATGTGCCGCCTTTCCCACCTTCAGCATCGTCCATCTGTTTCAGATAGCAGAAATAAGTATTGACCGCTGCCGTAGGTATGGCAAAGCAAGATGCATGGAAACGGGGACCGTCATTGGGGCGTCCTGCCTCGATACCGCCGTAATGCAAGATTGCCTTCAGCACTTTACCGGACAAGGCCTGCTCTTCTGTCAGTTCACCTTTACGATAGGCATCCGCTACTTTCCAGATACGGTTGAAGGCATCCGCCACGAACAAGCCTATTTCGGCCTGCGGGTTGGAGTAAGGCTTCTGAAAGGCATTCTCTTTGCGGAATTGCTCTTCCTGCTCCCTTAAACCAGAAAAGATACCGTCGGCAGTGAGTTGTGCCAGACACTCCTGCGCACTCAACCGGGTGTCCAGGGAATGATAACGGTAAGGATGCTGCGCAAAGGAAGCGCGGAAAGCCTTGATGGACTTCTCCTTCTCTGCATCCCCCCGCTGCCGGGCTTCGTTGTAGTAACGGTGATAATTATTGAAAGCAAACAGCGTTTCCTTCTCCTGCGGAAAAGCGGTTGCGGCCAAGCAAAGGCCGAGAATGGTCAGAATAAGGTTTCTCTGCATATTAGAATCGTATTGGTTATTGTATAATGTCCGATTATATTTTCAGCAAATATAATGAAAGGCAGAGGGAAGAAATGACGGCAATCATACAAAACAGATGCAGTTTTCGTACGGAACTGGCTGAGTGCGGCAACAGGCATAAAAAGATTGGCTATCTTTGTTTCATCATAATAACCTTATTAACAACACTCCCCATGAAAAGACATCATCTGCTTTTTCTCTTTGCCGCTTTCATAGCTATAACGTCTTCTGCCCAGAAGCTGGACAATCTGGTAGAACTGAAACAGAAGTCGGAAAACCCACTGTTTCATCACTTGGACAAAGCTCCACGTACACCAGCTTTCGAGTGCGAAGGCTATTGGGCCTGGGGAAGTTCGGTAGTGAAAGGAGATGACGGCAAGTACCATATGTTCGTTTCCCGCTTTCCCAAAAGCTTGCCGTTCCATCCGGGATGGATGGTAGCCTCGGAGATTGTACATGCCGTATCCGAGATACCGCAGGGACCTTATCGGTTCAGCGAAGTGGCCCTCCCTGCCCGTGGTGCGCAATACTGGGACGGACGCTCCACACACAATCCACGCATTTTGAGGCAGAACGGGAAATACTACCTTATCTATATGGGTTCCACCCACCCCTTTGCCGACCCTACTTACGAACAACTCACCCTGAAAAGCCCCTGGTGTACCGTTGCCCGCGCCAACAAACGCGTGGGACTGGCCGTTGCCGACTCGCCCTACGGTCCGTGGAAACGCTTGGACGAGCCCATCTTGAAGACCAAGCCCAATACTTTCTACAGTTTTCTGACCTCAAATCCCTCGCCTATCATTCAAGAAGACGGTTCGGTGATGATGATATTCAAGGGGCGACATTACACGAACGGTTACCTGCACTCGGCCATGAGCCTCGGAATGGCTTATGCTCCTACCATAGAAGGCCCTTATCGAGTGCTGAACAATGACTGTCCCATCTTTGAAGTAGACGGTCAGGGCGAAGCGGAAGACCCTTTCCTCTGGAAAGATGCAAACGGTTATCATGCCATCTTCAAAGACCATGTAGCCAAGTTTACTGGCGAACGGGGCGGAGGCGTCATGGCACATTCCAAAGACGGCATCCAATGGACGGTGGACAAAGACCCGAAAGCCTACTCGCTCACTGTGGAGTGGGAAGACGGCAGCGTGGAGAAGCAAGGACAACTGGAACGCCCCTTCATCCTCTTCGAGGACGGAAAGCCTGCCTACATCTTCTTTGCCACGATGGACGGGCCCGGAGGATTCGAAAATGCATCCCGTTCTTGGAATATGGTGATTCCCATCAAAGATCGGAAGTAAAAATGTGTATCTTTGCAGCCATGAACGAGAACATATTACCCATCCACTTCGCCCCGCTGCAAGGCTACACCGATGCCGTCTACCGGCGGGCGCATGCACGCATATTCGGCGGCATAGAGACCTATTACTCTCCTTTCGTACGCATGGAGCACGGAGAAATCCGGCGGAAAGATGCCCGTGACATTGAGCCGGACAACAACCCGGACCTGCACCTCATCCCCCAGCTCATTGCTCCGGATGCGGACAAGCTGGAGCACATAATGTCCCTTTTCATCGAAAAAGGATACCAGGAAGCGGACATCAATCTGGGTTGTCCTTTTCCGATGCTGGCCCGGCGCCACAATGGCTGCGGCATGCTGCCCTATCCCGAAGAAGTGAAGGCGCTGCTCTCCGAAGCCATCGACCGACATCCCGACATCCGTTTCTCCGTGAAGCTGCGTCTGGGCTGGGAGCAGGCAGAGGAGTGTCTTGCCCTGCTACCGCTGTTCAACGAACTCCCCCTCGCACACATCATCCTGCACCCGCGTCTGGGCAAGCAGCAATACAAAGGAGAGGTAGACCTGGAGGGATTTGAAGCTTTCTACAAAGAGTGCACCCACCCTCTGTTCTACAACGGAGACCTGCATACCGCGAATGATATCCGTTCTATCACCACACGGTTCCCCCGATTGGCAGGTATCGTCATCGGCCGCGGGCTACTCGCCAATCCTGCCCTGGCGCTGGAATACAAGCAAGGAACCCCGATTTCTTCCGATGAAATGGCGAAAAAAGTGGGACAACTACACACCGAGGTCTTCAACGCCTATCAAGAGCTACTGCAAGGCGGTGAGGCACAGCTATTAATGAAAATGAAAAGTTTCTGGGAGTACCTATTGCCGGACGGAGACCGCAAAGCGAGAAAGACCATTCATAAGACCAGCAAACTGGCAAACTATCAGTCAGCAGTAAGCAATCTGCTCGGAACATATTAAACAACCGTTTCCAGTATCTTTCTCTATAGGAGAGAAAGGCTAAGACTCCTATACCGAATACCCACAACACCCGGATGTATTCACCCAAAACATGGGGATGTATTACCCCAAAACATCCCCATGTTTTATAGCACAACACCCGGATGTTATGGGGTAAAACATCCGGGTGTTGTGGGTATTCAGTATCAATGTCTAACCTATACTCTCCCTACCTCTTTAGCTCTACCTCTAAGCTTGCAGCATCCCGGCAAGTAAAGCGCAGCACAGTCTGATTCTTGTCTGCCGACAACACCTTGCAATAGGGCGTCTCGGCAACCTTCCACTGTCCCTTCAAAGTAACGGTTACGGGAATCTCCTGACTCTCATTGTCAGTCCACGGGCGTGAATAGATACTGCGCTCAATACGTTTTCCGTCTTTATCGAAAGCCTCGTCACTCGGACCACGATACAAGGCCAAGTCGGGCTGGGAAACAGTCAGCAGAAGCTTGTCCTTATATTCGCGTATCATGACAAGGCACGATGTATCGGCTTTCTGCAACAATCCGCCGTCGGGCAGAGCTTGCGGAGTCTCAAACAAGACGTAAGAAGTAAGACCGTCTGCCGGAGAACGCACAATGTGGGCGTTGCGGTCTTGTTGGAGAATCTTGTAAGTGGGTTTCTTGGCGAATGCCTCCAAAGCGGCGGCATCCGTGTGGGGTAGCACGGCATATTCGTAGGAAGCGCCTTTCGGGGCTTTGCCATGCTGTAATGTCAAGGACACCCAGTCGCCGGAAGTGGGCTTGGTGCTACGCTCGCCCACGGTCACTTGCGGGAAGTTCTTCTCGTAGCGGGCATCAGGGCGGGAGGCTTTGGAAATGTAATAACCTACGCCGTTGGGATCTATATAAGTCTGCCCGTCACTCTGACAGGACTCCCAGTACCGGCGGGTTTCGGGAGTGGTGGCGGCAAGCTGGAACACGGTGGTTTCCGTTGGATATTCGGTATTTAGGTTTTCGATGTCCGTACCGAGGCATACAATGGTGCCGTCGAAGAAATGGAACGACTTGCGGGCACGGTGAGAACCGTTATACTTATCATGTTCATGCAGCACCATACCGAAGTTACCGTTCAGATGTGCTTGGGACAAACCGCCGGCAAAAGCTTCGTCGGAATAGAGCATCTCCTCCATGCCGGAGAAGGTATCGACATTCAATACCCGGGCACGCAGCTGGTCGAAAGGCAAATGAATGCTCGTGACACCCGGAATACGATTCCAGTCGAAACCGGCCTCCTGCCAGCCACTGGTGGCAAAAGTAACCATTTCATCGGTTTTTCCGGTAAGAATCTGCATGCTGCCATGTGCCAGATAACGGCCATAGAAATTGGCGGGGAGATAGTGCTCGGCAGCCCAGAGGTAACGGGAATGTCCGCGTACTACGGCAGCCCAGTTGCTGCGACGCTGTACGGATACACAACCGTAACCCAAAGCCAGATTGCCTTGCGGGTCGGGTTCCGGACGGAAGCCTTGGGCTTCAAGCAACTTCTTCATCTCCAATTCGTGGCGAGTGGAAGCCTTCGGCAGATAGTCGGGCGCATTCTTGTCCGGAGCTTCTGTATAGGCAACCAGGCGCAAATAGGCAGCGGCCATTTCGGGGTCATACTTCTGCTTGCCATCCGGCGTACCGGCAATGGCCATCGTGGCATATTGGATAGGTATCAGACTTCCTCCCCCGTTGGGATGGCGTCCGGACATGGAGAGAGACCATTGCTTCAGGTTGCAATAGAAACGCATGGTGAGAAGCACTTTCTTCACCGTCTCGTGTGCCTGCTCGGACAGGCGGAACTCGGTACCACTCAGCAAGTAAATCATATTAGTGGCACCGTCCAGACCGCCCACTGCATAAGCAGGATAATTGTTGCAATGATGGAAGCAGGCACCGTCCGGCTTGAAAGAACCGGCCAATCCCGGCGCAGGAAGACAGCCTTTGTCCAGCCAACGGGAGAAGGAACGCAGGTATTGCAGTTTCTCCGGTGTATCCTCCATAATCAGAATGCTGGCTATGCGGCCTTGCAACTTGGTGTTGAACGTATCTATATCAATACCGTTGACGGCAGGTTCGGGATATACCTCATTGGTGATGGCATACCAGTTGAGCGTACGTACCGCCTCTTCCAGCTTACCTACCTCACGCAACACGTCCTTCATCAAGAAATAAGCCACAAACAGACCGCGCATACTATATCCGTAATGGTGGATATTCCCCCAGCAACTGCCGTAGGCAATACCCTGGTCGGTGGCGTTATCGTACATGGCGATGAATTTCTGCTTCAACTCGTGTTTCAGCGCCGCATCTTCCGCATTGTTGTAGGCGATGGCGACGCGTTTCATCAGGTTGAAATAGTCGCTTATCTCTATCCCCAGTCTGGAGAACATATCTTTGTCCCAATCGGGTACCATACGTTCGTATGCCTCGGAGTGACGTACGAAATAGATAGGACGTCCTGCTACCTTGCCGTTCTTGTAGGTAATCCGATAAAAATCATACTTCTCACGGATGGACTGCATCTCCTTGTCCGAAAGCGCGGAAGGTGTGTAGAGCATGCCGCGGAAACGCTTCTCCATAATCCGTATATCCTGCTTCTGCGCCTCGGTCACGTCTGTCAGAGGGATGTCCGGTTTCCACAAGGAGTGTTCGTAGATAACCAGCCAGTGGTTGGTGGTTCCCTTATTTACAAACGGTACCTGCAAGTCGGCAGTCTGCTGGCGGGCATCCACCTTGCTGGCAGTAATCAGATGGTCGAAAAAGAGTTTCCCCTTCACGTCGGGGGCTACAATTCGGATTTCGTCCATCCCTTCTTCCGGGGTACCTTGCATATCGCGTTCATAACATACCCATGCTCCGCGCCAACCGGTAAAGTTGATGCCAAAAGGAAAAGAGGTGCATACCTTGCCATCCTTCAGGAACTCAAACAGAATCTGCTTGTCCTGGGCCTGCTCATTGTACACCCATACGATGAAAGCCGAAAGATAGGTGTCTTTCCCCGTCGGGTCTTTCTTCTCAAACTTCAAGTCTTTTTTGATAGACAGTGCGGCACCCGGCTCGAAAGTCCAGCTCAAACTGTGGTCGCCGTCCCTATAATGTTCGTCGCTAATGCCCAACTGCGAACCGGCTGCCGTAGTGACAAACGCCGGAACCTGCTTCTCCTCAAAAGAAAGCAAGCGCTCATTCTTCACGATTTGTGCATGTACACTGCCCGGCAGCAACATGCAAACGAGCGCTACCGCTCCTATTTTCCATTTACTGAATTGCATCATGTCTGTTTATTTAAGGTTATCGATATTTGCTACTTGGAAATCTGCAAAACGTACGTGGTTCTGCCACAACCGTAAGGCGAAATAGCCGTCTCCTTTGCCATCGGCAACCGGTAAGCTGAAAAGCTCTTCACCATCCATGGCATAAGTGGTGGCTCCATTCTCCACACGGATTTTAACTTCATACCAATGGTTGGGCTTCAAAAGGTGGGCGGCATCGGTATACTCTTTCAAGATGGGTTTAATCTTTGCATCGTCCACTCCATAATACTCTCCATGGTATTCACGGAAACGCGTAGTTCCATTATCATTACCGCCGTAGCCCACATAGTAAAGGTCCAGCGTATTGTAATTCTTGAACTCGCCGTTGCGCCATGCACTGCGGGCAAAGAAGTCATCCGGATGCCGGGGGTCATCGGCCCCCCAAAAACAATTCAAGTCACTGAGACGGTCGTAGCTACCATTCTCAACCACCACTTGTACCCGGTAGGTAATCTCATAGTTTCCCGTCAACCGTTCCTTATACCAAAGGGACAGCCCGTCCGGAGATACAATATCCATCGTATCGCCGATACATGTAATTTCCACTTTTCCGGAAGAATCCTCCACGACCCAGGCGGTAAGCCGGCAGGAAGCGCCCATCTCCATACCGGGGAGGACACATAAGAGAAGTTGCATCAAAAGAAGTTGTAACCGCATATTTCAATGTATTAGTACGGTACAAAGAAACCCCTCTTTTTGGAAAAAGAGGGGCATAAATCGTACAGAAGAAGGATAAAATAATGATTGAGGCGGATTTCTGCCCCCACTTCATCAAGGATGAAGTTCTTCGAAAGCCTTGTTTTCCTCTTGTACCGCCTGAATAGTTTCTTCCAGTTCATTGATAGGGAGATCGAAGTTGTACCAGTCGTTATAGCAGTCGGTGACATACCACTTGCCATCCGTCAGTTCAAAGACCACACGAAGGGAAGGTTCTGATTCATCATAGCCTGCTTCGAACTCTTTATGGGCAGGCTCATTGACAGTGAAGTGAGAAATATAGGTACCTCCCTCCTCTTCGGTAGTACGTCCTTCCTTCAGCGTTTCTTCGTCTAGCAATGCCCACTTCTCGCGGGTGAAGGGAAAAGTCTGTTCCGTCTCACCGTCATCCTTCAAGAGGGCGATGGGAGACTTCAAAGGAAACTTGATTCGGGAATACTGGAATGAAGCACTGGACGTGAATTTCTGGAGAAATGTCTTGAAATCCTCCTCTTCGGCAGCCAGACCATTGAGAGTCGTCAGCATGAGTGCCGCAAACAGACAAAAAACAAAGCGGATAGCCTTCATATACTCGGATTATTTTTCAATGCGCAAAGATAATATAAAAGTAATAAAATGCTAAGGCTATGGGGCGATAATTATTATCATCTATGTTTCAGATACTCGTAACCAAACCGGCAACGCAAGTAGTCTTTCTTGTCACAATATTCCTTTTGAAGTTGAAGCAGAGCCTGCGAATCGGCAGCGGTAGATACCGGCAAACCGGCACCATCCCAAAGTCGGGTTACGTGATTGTTTTCGGCCTTCAAGGATTCAAGGAAACGGGTGGCACGGTCACACAAAACGTCATCGGCCTTGTGCAGGCCATAAGCATAAAGAAACGGGATGACCGTATTGATGGCAATCAGATTCAAGGCACCGTCCCCTACCCGCTTTTCCCTCCGGGGTGAAACCTTTCTGAAATTGAAGTGCTCCTCCCAATACGCGGAAGTCTTGGCAGCCAGTATCTTCTTCACCGCCTCCAGCGTTTCAGCCTCCATAACACGCGAGAAGAGCGACTGCTCCTTGTGATACAGACAGGCAAGCTGGGCGAGGCGTACATGTGGAAAGTTATCGGGACGAAGACGCAGAAACCGCCACTGCTCAACAGACATGGGAGCTGGCAGCTCGAACTTGTGTTGCAGGTAGCGGAACTCTTTCTGAAGTATCAAATAATAATCATCTGCCTCTGCCGAGACCTCCTCCAGCAGGCCTGCCTGCCCCAGGAAGAAAGCCTCCACTTGAAACAGACTGTCCCGATGTTTGTCTACGGCGCGGAATGGAAGGCGGTTTGCCCATGCCTCGAAAGCATCCCCATTCAGCCCGAAGCCGAAGTTACGAGCAAGAGTAATGAAGAAAACATCTTCCCAATGATGATTGCAGCGTTCGAGCCGCTGGGATATGACGCATGCTTTCTGCTCAAAACGCTCTACCTGCAAAGCGGACAGCCAGGAATGGACGGTCAGCTTTGGGAGGGAGGCAAGGATGGAATAGCAGGGAGGATAAATCTCTGTCTGCCGAAGCTCTTCATAGCGCAAGCGGACAGTGTCGGGGCAAGTGAGCACCATCTGGGGAACCAGCTCACCGTTCGTGCGGTACACATCACAATTCGATTCGCCCACCACGTGCAGGATGACGGTATCATACGCCTTGTCACGGTCGTGCCTATGGAGCAGCCAGTCTGATGCCTGCGTATGCACTTCGACGTTGCCCACCCAGAGCGTACCGTCTATTTTCAGTTTGGCATTAAAAAAATCGGGGCCTGCATTCATGTTCGGCAAACCGGGATCTATCACTTCTACCGGCCGGCCGGAGGTTGTCTGGAGCAATGACAAAGGAAATATTTTGTGCTTCCAAACATAATGCAGTAGTTGTTCCATGTTAACAAGACGTTAATGTTGAGCACAAATGTAAGAAAAAGATTATCTTTGCGACCTATAGTTTGTTGATAAACTAAATAAAAACAGATAGAAACAATGAAAATCGCATTAATCGGCTACGGAAAAATGGGCAAGGAAATCGAGAAAATAGCCCTTGGCCGCGGACACGAAATTGTAAGCATCATCGATGTCGACAATCAGGAAGACTTTGAATCGGCAGCCTTCAAGAGCGCCGACGTTGCCATAGAGTTCACCAACCCCATGGTTGCATACAATAACTATATGAAGGCATTCCGCGCCGGGGTCAAACTGGTATCCGGCAGTACGGGATGGATGGCAGAACATGGAGACGAAGTAAAGAGACTTTGTACCGAAGGCGGCAAGACACTGTTCTGGTCTTCCAACTTCAGCTTGGGAGTAAGCATCTTCTCTGCCGTCAACAAGTACCTCGCAAAGATAATGAACCAATTCCCTGCCTATGATGTGACAATGAGCGAAACGCACCACATCCACAAGATGGACGCTCCGAGCGGAACGGCCATCACGCTTGCCGAAGGTATTCTGGAGAATCTCGACCGTAAGGACAAATGGGTAGAAGGGACTTTCCAAGCTCCCGACGGAACCGTTTCGGGCTCTACGGAATGTGCAGCCAATGAGCTATCCATAAGTTCTATCCGCGAAGGAGAAGTACCGGGCATCCACAGCATCCGCTACGACTCCGAAGCCGACAGTATCACTATCACCCACGATGCCAAGAATCGCAGGGGATTTGCCTTGGGAGCTGTCCTTGCTGCCGAATATACCGCCAAGCACGAAGGTGCTTTGGGAATGAGTGACTTGTTTCCATTTTTAAAAGACTAAAACATCATGAGAAAAGCAACACGCACCCAATGGATTAAATTCAGTATAGTCACCCTGCTCTACCTTGCCTTTCTGGTTTGGGTAAAAAGCTGGCTGGGACTGATTGTACTACCCTTCATTTTTGACATCTACATCAGTAAGAAGATACCCTGGGGATTCTGGAAGAAATCGGAGAATCCTGCCGTACGCAGCATCATGAGTTGGGTGGATGCCATCGTATTTGCGCTGGTAGCCGTCTACTTCGTAAATATCTATGTGTTCCAGAATTATCAGATACCGTCTTCCTCATTGGAGAAATCCTTGTTGGTAGGCGATTTCCTTTACGTCAGCAAGATGAGTTATGGTCCGCGCGTACCGAATACGCCGCTTTCCATGCCGCTGGCACAACATACACTACCGGTATTCAACACCAAATCGTACATCGAATGGCCCCAATGGGAATACAAGCGTGTACCAGGCTTCGGCAAAGTGAAACTGAATGACATTGTGGTGTTCAACTTCCCGGCAGGCGACACGGTAGCCACCAATTTCCAGCAGACAGACTTCTATACCCTTGCTTACGAAGAAGGAAAACGCGTGTATCCCAACAAGGTGAATATGGACAGCCTGACACGCAAGCAGCAACGTACTGTCTACGACCTGTACTACAATGCCGGACGTAATCTTATCCGTTCCAATCCGAGAATGTACGGTGACATTGTCATACGCCCCGTTGACCGTCGTGAAAACTATGTAAAACGTTGCGTAGGCCTGCCCGGCGATACGTTGCAAATCAAGAAAGGACAGGTATACATCGACGGTAAAGCCATCGAGAACCCTACAGAAATGCAGTTCAACTACTTTGTACAGACTACAGGTCCTTATATCACCGATGATATGTTCCGTGAACTGGGCATCAGCAAAGAAGACCAGACACTGATGACCGACGGTCTGGGCTGGGAAGAGAATCTGATTGAAATGGGATTGGACCGCCGGGATGCCCAAGGCAGGCTGGCACCGGTCTATCATCTTCCGCTCACCAAAAAGATGTACGAGACCCTTTCGGGCAACAAGAAACTCATCAGTAATATTATCATTGAACCGGGAGAATTCTCGGGACAGATGTATCCGCTGAACCTTTACACTAAATGGGACCGCAACAACTACGGCCCGATATGGATTCCTGCCAAAGGCGCCACCATCAAGCTGACCGAGGACAACCTGCCTATCTACGAACGCTGCATCGTTGCCTATGAAGGCAACAAACTGGAAGTCAAGGAAGACGGCATCTACATCAATGGTGAAAAGACCGACTCTTATACCTTCAATATGGACTACTACTGGATGATGGGCGACAACCGCGACAAGTCCGCCGACTCCCGATACTGGGGTTTTGTGCCGGAAGACCATGTCGTAGGAAAGCCTATCGTAGTATGGTTGTCACTGGACAAAGACCGGGGCTGGTTTGACGGTAAGATACGCTGGAACCGGATATTCAAGTGGGTGGACGGCATTAAATGAAAAAAGGGTGTAAGATAGCAATCACAATAGTTGGAGTGGCACTCGTCGTGGTGCTGCTTCGGGGTTGTGTGGCAACTTCCTATCTTATCCCCTCTTCCGGCATGGAAAATTCACTGTACCAAAGTGAGCGTATTCTTGTAAACAAGTGGAGCTACGGTCTGCGGCTTCCTTTCATGAAGTTATGGGGGTATCATCGCTGGGCGGACAGTCCGGTGCAGAAAGAGGATATTCTTGTATTCAACAATCCTGCCAATCTTTCAGAACCCGTGATTGACCGACGGGAAGTCTTCATCAGCCGTTGCATCGGTATTCCCGGAGATACCTTGCTGATAGATTCGCTTTTTTCAGTGATTCCTTCCGAAAAGAATGCGCCCGACCAGAAGTTTCTTTATTCTTACCCCAGACAACGGGAACGACAGTTGGATTCATTGCTTTCCATACTTTCCATCGCTCCCAACAAACTATTGGGGCAGGACTCAACAAAGAATATACGCAGTTTCAGCCGTTATGAACACTACTTGCTGGAACAAGCCATGAACGGGAACTGCTGGATAGAACCTATTGTCAAGGAAGATTCTATGGAGATACTGAAACCTCTGATAATCCCCAGCAAAGGCAAAGCCGTGCGCGTATATCCGTGGAACAAGACTTTGTTGCGAAATACCCTGGTACTTCACGAAAAGAAACAAGCCGAAATCAAAAACGACACCCTTTATGTGGAAGGCAAACCCGTGCAACACTGCCATTTTACCAAAGACTACTACTGGGTAGGTGCCAACAATGCCATCAATCTTTCGGACTCCCGTCTTTTCGGTTTCGTCCCCAAAGACCACATCATAGGCAAGGCATCTATCATCTGGTTCTCCAAAGAAAAGGGAACAGGACCTTTCAGCGGTTACCGATGGGGCAGGATATGGAAAAGAGTGGAATGACAAACAAATGAAAGAATAAAAATGAAAATACAAACAATGCACAGTAGCTTCAATCGTAAATCGCAAATCATCTAATCGTAAATATACTGATGAAAACAGTTTTTCTTTCTTCCGCCTATTTGGCTCCCATAGAATATTATACCAAATTGCTGGCATACGATAAAGTATTCATCGAACAGCATGACCACTATATGAAGCAGACTTACCGGAACCGTTGTACCATTGCCGTACCGGACGGTGAACTGGCCCTTTCCATCCCCACCGTCAAACCGAATACCCTAAAATGCCCGATGCGCGATATACGCATTTCAGACCACGGGAACTGGAGGCATCTGCACTGGAATGCCATAGAATCTGCCTACAACCACACTCCTTTCTTTGAATATTATAAAGACGACTTCCGCCCTTTCTATGAAAAGAAGTATGAGTTTTTAGTCGATTTCAACGAAGAACTTTGCCATCTTATCTGTTCTCTGATAGACATACAGCCCGATATGGCACGCACCACCGAATACCGGACTGAATTCACTCCGAATGAAGCGGATTTCCGCGAACGCATTCATCCGAAAAAGGATTTTTCTCTGGAAGATACAGAATTCTCACCACAACCTTATTATCAAGTGTTTCAAGAGAGACTCGGGTTTCTGCCCAACTTGAGCATCATAGACCTGCTGTTCAATATGGGACCGGAGAGCTTATTGGTATTACAGAAGTCCATCGCTCTAAAATAAAAGACATGAAACCGAAAACAACAATACAATGGACGCTTGCATTCCTGCTTCTGGCATCTTGTATGCAAGCACAATCCATTTGGAACACAGCACACCTCGCAAATGTAAAACACTCTATTCACGAGCCTTTCTATGCCACAACTTACGAGATATTGAAAGCGGAAGCGGACAGGTTATTGGACGCCCAGCCCCTTTCTGTCATGATGAAAGAAAAAACACCTGCCAGCGGTGACAAGCATGACTATATGAGCCAAGCCCGATACTATTGGCCCGACCCGACAAAGCCAAACGGCCTGCCTTACATCAACCGCGACGGCGTATCCAATCCTGAACTGAACAAACTAGACCGTAATCGGTTGGGAACAACAGCCGGCCGCATCACTACCCTGGCTCTGGTCTGGTACTTCAGCGGAGAAGAGCAGTATGCCCGGAAAGCCACAGAACTTATCCGCGTATGGTTTCTGAACAAAGACACCCGAATGAACCCCAACCTGGAATATGCACAAATGATGCCGGGACACAATAACGACAAAGGTCGCTGCTATGGGCTGATAGACACCTACTCCTTCATAGAAATGCTGGATGCTGTGGCACTGCTAGAACAGTCAAAAGCATTTACTACCCAGGACAGCAAACAACTGAAGAAATGGTTTTCCAAACTGACCGACTGGATGCTCGCCAGTCCGCAAGGTAAGGAAGAAGCAGCCAGTGCCAACAACCACAGCGTAGCCTACGATGCCCAAATCATAGCTTTCGCCCTCTATACCGGTAACAAGAAACTGGCGCAGGAAATCATCAATGACTTCCCCCAAAAACGTATCTTCCCCCAGATAGCTCCTGACGGACGACAACCGCACGAACTGCAACGTACCCTTGCCTTCCACTACTCACAGTACAACCTGACCCACTTTATTGACATCATGCTGATGGCAAAAAATCTTGGAATCAAGCTGGATGACATCACCTCTACCGATGGACGTAACTTCTACAAAGCCATGGATTTCCTGGCTTCCTACGTCGGAAAGGGCCTCAGTGAATGGCCCTACCAGCAGATAAGCGGCTGGGAAAGCTCGATACAGAATTTCTGCAAAGACCTCTACCGTACTGCCGTCTACCTGAATCCTGCACGCAAAGACTACCTGAATCTTTATTATGCCCACCGTATCCTAAAACCGCATGACAACTTCAATCTACTGTATATACAAGCCACGGCATTGGACAACCCGATAAGGAAATAGCACTTTCTTCCGGACAACAAATGCATCTTTTTTGTATGATTGTTAGTCAGTGCAACGGATTATTCCGTATTTTTGCAACGCTAATCAAATAAAACACAACGTAATTTTTAAATGAACGAATCATGAAAAACTTATTTGACATTAAAGACAAAGTAGTGGTCATAACCGGCGGAACAGGAGTATTGGGGAAAGCCATCGCCTTTCATCTGGCAGAAGAAGGTGCAAAGGTCGTCATTTTGGGACGCAAGGCAGAAATAGGGGACGCCATTGCCGGAGAAATCAAGGCAAACGGTGGAGAAGCCATGTTCCTGACAACCGACGTGATGAACCGTGAACTGCTGGAACAGAACTTGGCTGACATCCTGAAAGCCTATGGCCGCATAGATGCCCTGCTGAATGCAGCCGGCGGAAATATGCCGGGCGCCACCATCGCGCCCACGGGCACTTTCTTCGATTTGAAGATAGAAGAGTTCCAACGGGTGCTTGAATTAAACCTGACCGGTACCGTACTGCCTACACAAGTCTTCCTCAAACCGATGGTGGAGCAGAAGGCAGGTGCTATTGTCAACTTCTCCAGCATGGCTGCTTTCCGCCCCATGACGCGTGTAGCCGGATATGCTGCCGCAAAAGCCGGTATCTCCAATTTCACAGCCTTCATGGCTACGGAAGTTGCCAAGAAGTTTGGTGAAGGTATTCGTGTAAATGCCATCGCACCCGGATTTTTCCTCACAGAGCAGAACCGTGCCCTGCTGACGAACCCGGATGGAAGCTACACGGAACGTGGGCAAGATGTGATTCGCCAAACTCCCTTCGGACGTATGGGCCGTGCAGAAGAGCTTTGCGGAACCATCCAATACCTCATCAGCGATGCTTCCAGCTTTGTCACCGGTACGGTGGCTGTAGTGGACGGAGGGTTCAACGCATTCGCGATGTAAATAGTAAATTGCAAATCATCAAACAATAAATAACATGATTCTTTGTGAACAAACCTGGCGCTGGTACGGTCCCAACGACCCGGTAAGCCTTTGGGACATCAAACAAGCCGGGGCTACCGGCATTGTAAACGCCTTGCATCATATTCCAAACGGGGAAATATGGACAGTAGAGGAAATCAAGAAACGGAAAGAAATGATTGAAGCCGTCGGTCTGCGCTGGTCTGTAGTAGAAAGTGTACCCGTACACGAACATATCAAGACCCAAACCGGAGACTTCCAGAAGTATATCGACAACTATAAAGAGAGCTTGCGTAACCTGGGCAAATGCGGCATTCACATTGTCACCTACAACTTTATGCCCGTACTGGACTGGACACGTACCGACCTCGCCTACGAACTACCCGACGGCAGTCGTGCCCTCCGCTTTGAACGTGCCGCTTTCATCGCCTTCGACCTCTTCCTGCTACGTCGTCCCGGTGCAGAAGGCGAATACACCGATGAAGAAAAGGCCAAAGCCCGTGCCCGCTTCGAACAGATGACAGAGGCAGACAAACAACTGCTTGTACGCAACATGATTGCCGGACTTCCCGGCTCAGAAGAAAGCTTCACCCTGGAACAGTTCCAACAGGAACTGGACCGCTACAAGGGCATCACTCCGGAACGCCTGCGTGCCAACCTGATCTATTTCCTGCAAGAAATCACTCCGGTAGCCGACGAAGCAGGTGTCATGCTCGTTATCCATCCGGACGACCCACCGTGCTCCATCCTCGGCCTGCCACGCATCATGAGCTGTGCTGCCGATTTCCAGGCACTGATTGACGCTGTTCCCAACAAGAGCAACGGTCTTTGCCTCTGCACCGGTTCGCTCGGTGTAAGCAGCGCCAACGATTGTGCAGTCATCATGCAGCAATTTGCCGACCGCATCAACTTTGTCCATCTGCGCAGTACACAACGCGACGCCGAAGGCAATTTCTACGAAGCCAACCACCTGGAAGGAGACGTGGACATGTATCACGTGATGAAAGCCTTCCTTGAACTGCAACAACGCCGTGGTGTCTCTATCCCGATGCGACCCGACCACGGACACCAGATGGTAGACGACTTGAAGAAGAAAACCAATCCCGGCTATTCCTGTATCGGCCGTCTGCGCGGACTGGCAGAGCTTCGTGGACTGGAAATGGGTATAGCCAAATCGCTGTACGAATAAGGCACAAGATATAGCAAGCATAAGGAAAGAACAGGAAGCCCTCCGTCCGAAACTTCAAAGTTTCGGACGGAGGGCTTCCCTTTATAAGTTTTCTGCCATCAGCCGCCTCTTCTTAAGGCACTGTCTGCCGACATTTATTTACCTTCTTTTGCAGCAAGCACTTTCCATACAACGGCACTCAGCGCAGCACCCACAAACGGAGCTACAATGAACAGCCACAACTGAGAGAGAGCCTCGCCACCCTGGAACAGTGCCGGACCGATGCTACGGGCAGGATTGACAGAAGTTCCCGTAACAGGAATACAAACAATGTGCACTAATACCAACGTAAGACCAATGGCCAATCCTGCAAGATTACCCGCCCCCTTCTCGGAATCCGTAGAACCTAAGACAACCAGCACAAAGATAAACGTGAACACAGCCTCTGCAATGAATGCCTGCAACATCATTCCGTCAGCAAACCCATTGGAACCGGTAGCCGTAGGACCACCATGAGCGCCCGTAGACACCAATGCATAAAGAATGGCAGAACCGATAACCGCCCCGATAACCTGAAACACCATATACATGGCTGCATCTTTCCCGCTCATCCTGCCGGACAACAGAACGCCCAGGGTAATGGCAGGATTAATATGACAGCCCGAGATTCCTCCGATAGCGTATGCCATCGCCACAACGGACAAGCCGAAAGCAAAAGCCACTCCCAGCGTTCCGACACCTGCACTAACCGCCCCCGCCGCACTTCCGGCAAAGACAGCACTACCACATCCCATCAGGACAAGAACCATTGTCCCGATCATTTCTGTAAAAATAAATATAAAAGATGAAAATCTGCCCAAACACAGCGGTAAAAACTCACCCATTACTACAAAACATCACTGCTTTAACTCTAACATCCAGCATATCTGCATCTTCCTTAGCCAACCCGAAGAAACTCAGAAATATAAGAAAACATATTGGCTTGTAAAGAGTACAAAGAAAGGGTGCAACCTCACGGCCACACCCTCCATCTACACTATCTTTGATAATAACCTAAAAGGAAACTTTATTTTCCTACATCATTTCAATTCAAAAGGAACCGTTCCCTTCACATCGGCTGCCGAAGCTGCTATGACAGCCTCGAACTTGCCCGGCTCGGCCACCCAAGCGTGCTGGGTGTCATCGAAGAAGCTAAGAGCCTCCTTATCAATGGTAAATGTGACTTCCTTTGTTTCGCCCGGAGCCAGTTTCACCTTTTGGAAACCTTTCAGTTCCTTGACGGGACGAGGCAGAGAGGACTTCTTGTCACTGATGTACAGTTGGACAACTTCCTGCCCTTCGCGCGCTCCGGTATTCTTTACAGAAACCTTCACGGTCAGCGTACCGTCGGCCTGCATGGTCTTGCTGTCGGCCGTCGGCTTGCCATATTCGAAAGTGGTATAGCTCAAACCGTGGCCGAAGGGGAACAACGGTTTCACCTTCTTCTGCTTATCGGCCCAACGGTAGCCCACGAAGATGCTTTCATTATACTTGATGTCGATGATGTCCTTGCTCCGTTTGCCGGTATATTCGCCCAAGCTGTGGGCCGGGCAGTCCTCCAGCTTCACGGGGAAGGTGAACGGAAGCTTGCCGCTGGGATTGACATCACCCATGAGGATGGCGGCAAGGGAACTGCCGGCTTCGGAACCCAGATACCAGTCCTGCACGATGGCAGGCACCTCGTTCACCCACGGCATGGCAATGGCGTTGCCGGAGATGTTGACGACAATCAGATTCTTGTTCGCCTCGG
The DNA here is from genome assembly GCF_003466325.1 of Bacteroides sp. 4_1_36. NCBI lineage: Bacteria > Pseudomonadati > Bacteroidota > Bacteroidia > Bacteroidales > Bacteroidaceae > Bacteroides > Bacteroides sp. 4_1_36. The sequence continues at coordinate 136,922 of NZ_QSOX01000008.1, read as the reverse complement.
CCAGTGCGGAGATAACGGCATCCTGACCGTAGGACAAGCCCAGACCCTTACGGTCGGAGTCCTCGCAGTCCTGGCCGTTGCTCTTGTTCAAGCCGCCGATGAAGATGACATAATCGGCATCCCGGGCCTCTTTCACGGCTTCAGCTATCAGCTCTTCGGGAGTACGGTCATCCTTCAGATTCTGTCCGGTCACCACCCCGTTGTATTCACCGCTTGCATCGCCCACGTAGCCACGGGCATAGACCACCTCGGCCTTGCCGGCCACACGCTGCTTGATGCCGTCCAACGGAGAGAGTTCGCGCTGTACCTTCAGGGAAGAACTACCACCGCCTACGGTCATCATCTTGATGGCATTCTCGCCCACTACAAGAATCTTTTTAGCCCGGTTCAGGTCTATCGGGAGCACATTGCCCTTGTTCTGCAACAGTACGATGCCCTCCTCACCGATGCGGCGGGCAGCCTCGTAATGTTCCGGAGAGAGCATGCTTCCCCACGGACGGTCGGGGTTCATCACCGTACGGAAGATAAGGCGCAGAATGCGGCGTACCTTGTCGTCCAGTTCCGTGGTACCTACCTTACCTTCGCGGATGAGGTTCAGATAGGGATTTGCCAGATAATAGTTATCGTATGCGTTGCTGGCACCGTTCGAGAGCCCGTTGGTCCAACTGCCGAATTCCATATCCAGCCCGTTGGTGATGGCTTGCCGGGTATCGTGCGTGCCGCCCCAGTCGGAAATGACTACGCCGTCGAATCCCCATTCGCCCTTCAATATATCGTTCAATGTGTATTGGTTGTGACAAAGATGTTGGCCTTTGTATAGGTTGTAGGCACCCATGATGCTCCACGCTCCGCCTTCCTGCACGGCCATCTTGAAAGCAGGCAGATAGATTTCATAAAGAGCACGGTCGTCCACGATGACGTTGGTGGTGTGGCGGTTCACTTCGTGGTTGTTCAAGGCGAAGTGTTTCACGCAGGCGGCCACGCCGTTCTGCTGCACGCCCCGGATATAGGGCGACACCATCTTTCCGGCCAGATAAGGGTCCTCACCCATATACTCGAAGTTGCGTCCGTTGAGCGGTGTGCGGTAGATATTGACACCGGGGCCCAGCAGGACGGACTTGTTGCGGTAGCGCGCCTCTTCACCGATGCTCTGTCCGTAAAGGAGAGACATTTCGGGGTTCCAGGTTGCCGCCAGACAGGTCAGGGCAGGGAAAGCCACGCAGGAGTCGTTGGTGCATCCGGCTTGTTCCCACTCGTCCCACAACACATCGGGACGTATGCCGTGGGGGCCGTCGTCCGTCCATACATCGGGAATGCCCAGACGGGGCACACCCGCACTGCTGAACTTGCTTTGCGCATGAGTCAACTTCACTTTCTCTTCCAGGGTCAGACGGCTCAAGGCGTCTTCCACTCTTTCTTCAATAGGTTTGCTTGCGTCCAGATAGACGGGCTTCTGCTGCGCCAGAAGAGGCAGCGCGACAGCGGCCAGAACCAAACCGAATAATACTTTTTTCATTGTTGTATAATTAAGTTGTTATATAAGTAAGCAATCATAATCAGTCCGTACCATTGATAATCCCCAACATACAAGGGAATATGACTTAGCCCTACCTACATAGGAACTGAAGTCCTTACACCCGTATAGTGAGTACCCATAACATCCGGATGTTGTTGTCCAAAACATCCCCATGTTTTACCCCAAAACACCCGGATGTTTTATCCCAATACATCCCCATGTTTTACCCTAAAACATCCGGATGTTTTGGATACTCAGTCCTATGGTGTGTACAGCTCAGTCCCTACCTCTTTCATGCTAAGTCCCGGCATCTCATCCTCTGGGACTTGATACGTACTGTTTGCAGCGAGGCAGCACCCGCTACTTCATTCCCAATGACCGGATATAACCCTCCTGAACCACACAATTCTTCAGTTTGCATGCCTCGATAAAGTCCATCATCGCCTTGCGGGACATGGCCTGCGCGGGACGTGCCTCACGGATTTCCTTGTACGTGGCACGCGGTGCTTCGGAGAAATACACGATGTTTGCCCAGTTCTCCGGCGGAGTGATGCCGACGAAAGAAGAACCGTCCATCTTCTTGTAGGGCCAGAAGGTATAGCCGATGTTGTTCTCGCGCATCGTCTGGCAGAAAGCGGCCTGCCATTCGTCCGTATTGTGGCCTATCTCACCCATGTACATGGGCAGGTTCACACTGTCGCGGAAGTTGATAATCGTCTGGATGGCAGCTTGGGTAGGTTCGCCTCCGTAACGGTGGCAAGTGTACATTATCTTGTCGTCGAACTTGGAGTCCTTGAAAGGCTTGAAATTACCGTTCCATTGCGCACCGCCCAGCAGGATGATGTGGTTGCTGTCCACCTCGCGGATGGCGGCTACACCTTTCTTATATACATCTTCCAGCTTGCCGTTGAGTTCCTCCATGTTCTCGAAGTAAGGGGCAATGGGCTCGTTGAAGAGTTCGTAACCGAGGATGACCGGTTCGTTCTTGTAGCGGTCGGCTATCCGGCGCCAGATGTCACAGTAGAGTTGCTGGCTGACTTCGCTGTCGAACAGCCAGGGATAGCCGTAGCTGTCGTCGATATTGTCGCCCGTCTGTCCGCCGGGAGCGTCGTGCATGTCGAGGATGAGGTACAAGTCCGATTCGCGGCACCACTCTACCAGGCTGTCCACGCGGGCAAAGCCGTCTTGGTCGGCAGTCAGCCCCATATAGTCCTCGTCGGTAAACAGCTTGTAGTGGAAAGGCAGGCGGATGGTGTTGGCACCCTGCTCCTTGATGAAGCGGATGTCCTCGCGCGTTACATAATTGTCCTTGAATGCTTTCCAGAAGTCGGCCGTAAAGTCCGGTCCCACCAACTGGCAGAACATCTCATTGATGAAACGGCCGGAATTGGTCTTGTTGAACTTGAACATGTATCCTTCCGGATTCAGCCAGTTGCCCAGGTTGGTACCCATGATGAAGAGTTTGGTACCGTCGGGCTTTATCAAGTCCTGACCCTGAATGGTTACGAATGCATCCGAAGTTACTTCTTTTGTCGCTTGTTTCTCACCGCATCCCGCAAGGCCCAAAGAGAGCAGGGCGATGGTAATGCTTGTCGCTAATAAATGTTTCATGGCAATAATTTTGGTTATAGTATTAGTTGCGATATTCGCTTTTGCTTCCCCAAAGTTAGGAAAGATAAGAACACCTCGTACCGGCGAATCGGGAATAGGTGGAAGGAGTGAAGAAGCATGAACAAACAAACAACTAATAATCAGAAATATAATCAGAAGAAGAGAAAGGCAGAAAGTGGATTCAAAAAGCCAGTTTGACGTATTGTCAGCGTATCTGCATCAGCCGTATTTCAAAGTCCTCGCGCGAAATGCGGGCCTTGTTCTTCACTTTGGCACGGTAATTATAGATGGTGTTTACGGAATAACGGAGGAATTCTGCAATCTGCGAACTGTCGTCGATACCCAGACGAATCAAGGCGAAAATGCGGAGTTCCGTATTCAGCAACTCGCCTTTACGGAGCACGATGCGTTCTTCGGGCTGCAGCAAGTCATTGAATTTATCGACAAAATCGGGGAAAAGGTGCAAGAAGGCAGTATCAAAGTTATCATAGAGTTCCTTCAGTCCGGTGTCCAGCACCTCGCGGGAACGCACCATCTTCAGCAGCTCTTCCATCTGCCCGGCAGAGATTTTCTTGTTGACCATCCGCCGGTAGGTATCCAGCCGGTTGATATAAACGGAGCAGAGATTCATGAAACGGCCCACATACTCCTCCTTGATGTTGTTTGAGAGTTGCAGTTGCTCGTTGGCATGCTCCAGCTTGTTCCGTGCGGCAGAGAGTCGCTGCATCTGCCGGTAGATAAAGCCCACTGCCACCACCAACAGCACAATCAAAGCGCTGATGAGCCAGAGGTACAGCCGGAGCCGGTCATTCTGCTTCTCACGCATGGCCTGATAAGTGAGGTCTATCAGTGAAAGGATGCCGGCAGTCTGGAGGCTGCGGCTACGGGCGTTGTATCGGTTGGTTTCGTCCCACGAGAAACGGATGTAACGGTAGGCATGCTCCATATCCCCTTCCTCATAAAGAAGTTCCGCCAGGTTCCAGAGTGAGGCATGGTCTGTGATGCTCAGGCGAATATCGGTCAGTGCAGACAAAGCCAGATAGCGCTTCTCCTCCTCCCGGTTCCCGAGCCGGCGGTAGAGCAATGAGCGCTGATAGGTCACCAGCGCATATTCGGGAGTATTGGGCTTGGCATGTGCCAGACGCGTATCATTGATGCTCAAGGCTTCGTCCGGATGGCCTGCAGCGGCCTCCCGCGTCTCTCTTCGTTCCAGATAGAGGGGGGATGAAGGCAGAAGTACCTGCATCAAAGAATCGTCATAATGGGTAGCCAAAGCCTGATAATGCTTCTTGAAAGAATCGTCCAGCGTATAGAAACTCAGTTCTGTGTAAAGTTTATGACAGGCATTGTAATAATCCGGCATCAGATGGGTGGGAAGGGAGGCTTTGTCCGTCTGCCTCAAGAGTTCGGCGGCTTCCTCGTACATGCCTGCCGAAGCCATCAGGTGGGCAAGCTCCAGCCTTGTTTCGAGTGCTGCATTCCGTTGGCCATAGCGTTCTGCCCAATCCAGATTGACACGAAGATAATGGATGGCAGAGTCGCAGATATATGCCTTGTACTCCTTATAAATTTCTCCATTCCATCGAAAAAAAGAGAGATTGGCGGTGTCGGCATCCAGCAATTGGCGCTTCAGCCGGGCAATGCGCCCTTCACGCACGGCGACATAGTGCCGATGCGCCTCAATAGCCTCATCCAAAGAAGCCGTCAGTGCAGTGAAAGACGACGTGCCGGCAGCCAAAGCCACACTTTGCCATACCACGACGGCAAGAAAACAAAAAATGAACAATCTCCTTTCCATGACCATAAAGTTCATGCAAATATAGCAAGAAATCCTGCAAAGCAGTAGCATCGGAAAGAATAGTTTCCTATATTTGCGTTCAAAACCCCCAAACAAATTATCTATCATGAAAAGCTTAACACTCCAACGGATTGCCGCGGTAGACGTATTCCGCGCACTCACCATGTTCCTCATGCTCTTTGTCAACGACATTCCCGGACTGAAAAACGTGCCCCACTGGCTGATGCATGCCAGGATGGACGAAGACATGATGGGATTCTCCGACACCATCTTCCCTGCTTTCCTTTTCTGCATGGGCATGTCCGTATCCTTTGCCATACAAAACCGGTACAAAAAGGGAGACAACACCCTGCAAGTCGTGGCCCATATCTTCTGGCGGACAGTGGCACTGATTGCCATGGGACTGTTTTCACTGAACAGCGGAGGCATCGAAGGCGGCCTCTCGCACCCATGGTTCTCCATCCTGATGGTCATCGGTTTCTTCCTCACCTGGGGGGTATATCCCAAAGCGGTAGGAACGAAAAAGGTCCTTTTCACCGCAATGAAAACAGCAGGCGTGCTTCTGCTTGCCTTCCTCGTCATCTACAAGGACATGAACGGGAAACCGTTCCAGATAAGCTGGTGGGGCATCCTCGGACTTATCGGCTGGACGTATGCGGTATGTGCAGGCATCTATCTATTCACTCGGGAGAACCTGCGGAAGAATGCCATTGCCTGGTTCGTGGTCGTATTGCTTGCCGTAATCAGCCATTCAGACCTGATACCGGGAGAGTACGGCAGCCGGATTATCCTGCTTCCCTTTATCCCGAGTGACTGGACACTGCATGCCTTCGGTATGTCCGGCGTACTGACCTCCCTGCTCATGCAGCGCTATGCCGACCGGGAACGGCCGGGACGATTCATCGGCATGCTTTGTGCCCTCGGCGTAGGAATGCTTGTCCTTGCCCTCGTCTCACACCCGTTCTGGATTATATCCAAAATACAAGCCACGCCGACATGGTTGTTCTACTGCCTCGCCATGTTCTTCCCGCTGTTCGGCTTCTTCTACTGGCTGACGGACGTGAAAGGCAAGACCAATTGGTTCGATATCATCAAACCTGCAGGTACGGCAACGCTGACCTGCTATATTATTCCTTACATCTGGTATGCTGTCCAGCAACTGCTGCATCTGCACTATCCCGAAGCATTGGGAAGCGGCGTGCCGGGACTGATCAAGTCCCTCGTGTTCTCGCTTGTCATTGTCGGGCTGACCGGCTTGCTGGTGAAAGTAAAGATTAAACTGAAAGTATAATGTTGAAAGTCCAAACACCCAACGGTGAAGACAAGGTGCTGCTGCATTCGTGCTGCGCACCTTGCTCCTCTGCCATCATCGAGTGCATGCTGGAAAACGGCATACGCCCCACCGTATTCTACTGCAATCCCAACATCTATCCGCAGGCGGAATATGAGATAAGGAAAGAGGAGGCTATCCGCTTCGTAACCTCCAAAAACCTCGATTTCATCGACGCGGACTACGACTATGCACACTGGCTGCACACTATAAAAGGACTGGAAAACGAGCCGGAACGTGGCAGCCGATGCCTAAAGTGCTTCACACTGCGCCTGACAGAGACAGCCCGCTACGCCTCCGAGCATGGTTTCTCCGTATTCACCACTACCCTCGCCTCTTCGCGCTGGAAAAGCCTGGAGCAAATCAATGAAGCCGGACGCCGTGCCGCCGCGCTCTATCCGGATACCCTCTTCTGGGAACAGAATTGGCGGAAAGGCGGGCTCCAGGAGCGGCGCAACCAACTGCTGAAAGAGTATGACTTCTACAACCAGCAGTATTGCGGCTGTGAATTCAGCATGCAACGGTTGGAAAAGAACGAAACGATATAAAATCGGCCGGATTATGTACGATATCGTACTAAAACTAGGTACGTTTCTCGTAACTTTGTTTCATGTTAACAATAAGAACTAAAGAAAACATGAAGAAACTGACTTTTACATTATTCATCGCCCTAGCAGTGGCATGCCTCTTTTCAGTTCCCTGCAATGCCAAGGGAAAAGCAAAACACGTAGTTTTCATCGGTCTTGACGGCTGGGGTAGCTACAGTGTTCCCAAAGCAGACATCCCCCACATCAAGCAACTGATGGCAGACGGTTCTTATACATTAGAAAAACGGACTGTACTTCCCTCCTCCAGCGCCGTCAACTGGGCAAGCATGTTTATGGGGGCAGGTCCTGAATTGCACGGATATACGCAATGGGGCTCCAAGACTCCCGAGCTTCCGTCACGCGTACTGAACCAGCACGGCATATTTCCTACCATCTTCCAGCTGCTACGTGATGCCCGGCCGGAAGCGGAAATAGGCTGCCTGTATGAATGGGACGGTATCAAATACCTTGTAGACACTCTTGCCTTAAGCCACTATGCGCAAGCGCCCGACTACAACAAACATCCCGAAGCCTTATGCGGTATGGCAGAAAAGTATATCAAGGAGAAACAACCGACCCTTCTTGCCATTTGCTTTGACAACCCCGACCATGTAGGCCATCAAGCCGGACACAATACTCCTGAATATTACGCCAAACTGAAAGAACTCGACGGTTATGTGAGCCGCATCATCCAGGCCGTTACAGAGGCAGGCATGCTGAAAGAAACCATCTTCATCGTTACTGCCGACCACGGAGGCATTGAAAAAGGACATGGCGGCAAGACCATGCAGGAAATGCAGACTCCCTTCATCATCTCCGGAAAGAACATTAAGAAAGAAGGCGAATTCCACGAAAGCATGATGCAGTATGACGTTGCCTCCACCATTGCCCACATCTTCGGGCTGAAACAGCCACAAGTATGGATAGGACGTCCTATGTTGCAGGTTTTCAAATAAAAAAAGCGGTCAGCGATAAATGAGCGTCGAAAGATAGTCCTCGGCAAACATCTCGTTCGCCACCTCTAACAGAGCTTCCGAAGTGAGCTGTTCAATGCGATGGAACACGGCTTCGGAAGTTTCGCATTTATTATAATGCAGGAAAGTCTTTCCCATACCCAGCGCATTGTTCTCATTATTATCCGAAGCTACACCGATTTGCCCGATAAGCTGCTTCTTGGCGGCCGCAAGCTGCGAGGAAGTCATCCGGACATCACGCAAGCGTTTCAATTCCTTATATACCAGGCGGGTGCAGTAGTCCAAATCTGCAGGGTCGCAACCGAAGTAGATGCAGAAAGTTCCCGTATCGGTATAGGAAGTCAAGTTGGATTCTACGTTATAGACCAGCCCACGACGTTCACGGAGAGAGACGTTCAAGCGGCTGTTCATGCCCGGGCCACCCAAGACATTGTTCAGCAGGTAAAGTGCGGTGCGCTTGTCATCGTATGCATTATATCCCCGGCTGCCAATCATGACATGTGCCTGGTGAGTATCCTTATGCACTACAAGATGCTCGGGCACATAAAGGGGAGGCGGAGTACGACCATAATGCACCGGTGTTGCCGGTATATCCGCCAGAAGTTTTTTTGCCATAAGCACAACTTTCTTGAAACTCAGATTGCCCAGAACAAAGAAAACCATATTGTTGGGATGGTAGAAGCGGGCAGTGAATGCGGCAGCATCCTCACTGCGAAACTGCTTTAACTGCTCGGGATTGCCAAGAATGTTGCGTCCCAGGGGATGCCCCCTGAATATCAAGTCCTCAAAATCATCGAAGATTAGCTCGGAAGGGTTGTCTTCGTAGGATTGTATCTCGTCGATAATCACCTCTGTCTCCTTCTCTATCTCGCGTTGCGGAAAGGTGGAGTGGAATACAATATCCACCAGAAGTTCGAAGGCACGGCCGAAATGCTCGGTCAGGAAAGCAGAGTAAATCACCGTCTCTTCCTTGTTGGTGTAAGCGTTGAGGTCGCCGCCCACATTCTCCATGCGGTTCAGAATGTGCCATGCCTTGCGCTTGGCGGTACCTTTAAATATAAGGTGCTCCACAAAATGCGCCATACCCTGCTCGTTTTCAAGCTCGTCGCGCGTACCCGCATCTACGGCAAAACCACAATAAGCCACTTTGGAGGCTGAGGGTTCGTGAATGATGCGCATGCCATTGGGCAGGATATATTGATTGAAAGTTGGCAGTAAATTTTCTTTTAAGTTCTTCATTCTGACGTTTCAAACTATTTGAGGCGACAAAAATACAATAAAACTTATTGCCGTTTATAGAAAATTGCAGATATTTGCAATTGCTATAATTTTAAGCACATTAATCAAATTAGCACATTAAGTATGATTGCATCCATTCAAGAGCTTTTGCAGAAAGAGGCACAAGCCGTACTGAACATTCCAGTGACGGACGCTTATGAAAGAGCTGTAGAACTCATCGTAGAACAAGTGCACCGCAAAAAAGGGAAACTGGTAACTTCGGGCATGGGCAAGGCAGGACAGATAGCCATGAACATCGCTACCACCTTCTGCTCTACCGGTATTCCGTCCGTTTTCCTGCACCCCAGCGAAGCACAGCATGGTGACCTCGGCATCCTCCAGGAGAATGACTTGTTGCTGCTCATCTCCAATTCGGGCAAAACTCGTGAAATCGTGGAGCTGACACAGCTGGCACATAACCTGAACCCGGGACTGAAGTTCATCGTCATCACCGGAAACCCCGACAGCCCCCTGGCACACGAATCCGATGTATGCCTTAGCACCGGAAAACCCCAAGAAGTATGCGTATTGGGCATGACGCCCACGACTTCGACCACTGCCATGACCGTCATCGGCGACATCCTGGTAGTACAGACCATGAAACAGACCGGATTCACCATTGAAGACTACTCCAAGCGCCATCACGGCGGTTACCTCGGAGAAAAATCAAGATCGCTATGCGTAAAGTAATAGGTATCGGAGAAACCATACTGGACATCATATTCCGTGGCGAACAGCCCACAGCAGCCGTTCCGGGCGGTTCGGTATTCAACGGCATCGTTTCACTGGGACGTATCGGTGTTCCCATCTGCTTTATCAGTGAAACGGGCAACGACCACGTGGGCAATATCATCCTCAACTTCATGCGCGAGAACAATATTCCCACAGACCATGTCAATGTGTTCCCCGACGGGAAGTCCCCCGTATCACTCGCTTTCCTGAACAACCGGAGCGATGCGGAATACATCTTCTACAAAGATTATCCCAAGCAGCGCCTGGACGTGGAATATCCGCAGATTCAGGAAGACGACATCGTAATCATAGGGTCGTACTATGCCCTGAATCCGGTACTGCGCGACAAAGTGGTGGAGCTACTGGAACGCGCACACGACATGCATGCCATTATCTACTACGATCCCAATTTCCGTTCGTCCCATAAAGAGGAGGCCATCAAGCTGGCTCCCACCATCATCGAGAATCTGGAATACGCCAACATTGTACGCGGCTCGCAAGAGGATTTCTTCTATATGTGGGGCCTGCAGGAGGCCGACAAGATATACAAAGACAAAGTAAAGTTCTACTGCCGCAACTTCCTCTGCACAGCCGGCGCGGAGCAGGTTTCATTGCGCACCGGCACGATTTCCAAGGAATATTCCATCCCCCCACTGGAGGCGGTCAGCACCATCGGTGCAGGAGACAACTTCAACGCAGGCATCATCTTCGGGCTGCTGAAACATAATGTACGCTACGAGGACCTCGATACCATGGACGAGGCTACTTGGGACCAAGTTATCCAATACGGCATTGAGTTTGCCGCCGAGGTATGCAAGAGTTTCAACAACTCCGTTTCAAAGGAATTTGCAGAAGCACGAAAATACCAGCCATAGACACCCTTACAAAAGGGTGTTCACCACAGATTACATGGCCTGAAAATCCATGCAATCTGTGGTAGAACAGCTTCCGGATTAACAAAATTCTCCCGCTTTTCCTTTCATTTCTGCTTTTTTTTTGCTTTATTTGTCTATCCTTTATACCTTAAGCATTCGCGCTATGAATACAAAAGGAAGCAGACAGCACTCTCCAACCCCTCCTAAGCAGAAATGGCAAAACATCTGCCTTGCCTTGTGCATTCTTTTAGGAATACTCGCCTCTTGCGAAACAGAAGAATCCTTCTATCAACCCCGATTCCCGGCAAACGATGTCCCGTTGACCCGGCAAGCGTTATTCAAGCCGGAAAACTTCTTTGCCTACACCGACTCTACCCTAAAAGCCGTGATTTCCGCACTACGCAGAGTGGAAGAAGAAAAGCATTTCACCGCTTCTTTCCTGTTGAAATACGGCATTCCTCTCTGGAACTTCACCTATAAATTGACTGGAGAAGAGACCTGTATCTTCGTTCCCCTCTACCGCCTTGACAAGCCACACTGCATCGATGCCATCTGGCTGTTGCACATCAAAGACGGATGGATGAAGTTTTTTCCATTGAAGCGTGATGACGAACTCATAAGAGAAAGCGACCAAGTGTTCATATTCGACTTGTTAAGCTATCTAGTATTTGGCGAAGAGAATGCGCAAGGACTCACATTCAAGCCTCATGCCCAGACCCGTTCGGTAATAACCGTCACCCAATGCTGGGATGTATATACCGGACCTAAAGACCAGCTGGAATACAGCTATACCAACTGCGTTAGTCATTCCTATTGGGTAGATGATGCCCTTATAAATAATAGCAACTGGAACAGTGAAGGAGGAGGAAGCGGCGATGTGTGGATTGGAGGAGGAAGTTCAGGAGGTTCCGGCTCTTCATCGGGCACTCCGGCAGGAAATATATTCAAGAAAGAGGCCGACCAAGACTCGCTTTTATGGGTAATCACCGAAAACATGACAGCCCGAATCATGGAAGACTGTTTGGGAGGAGACCTATACAGCCAACTGAAAGAGAAAGTCAAAAACAACAAAATCAATCTGGAATTCGATTTCGGCAAAGGGTATTCCTACAATTGGGAAGAGCATACCTTGCACATCGGATTGGAAGAATTGGAAGCAAACAACCTTCTGCATGAAATGTTCCATGTTTTCCAAACCACACAAGAGCCTATATCATCGTTCAAAAGTTCTATGATGAACAGAGAGATAGAAGCGCACTATGCGCAATACCTGTTCTTACAAAGGAGCGCGGAGTGGACGGACAAAAAACAAGATAAATATGCAAAAAGCCAACGCCTAAGAGCAACAACTTCATTGACTAAATATGTAAATCAGCAAGGTCATGTTACAACTTCATTCTTGGATATCTTTGAAACCTATATATCTAATAATGTCGTTAATGCTTTCCGTCAGGAAGGATACGACAATTATCCATTTAAAGAGTATTCGGATATCACCAATATTTTTCCCAACATAAAATTAACAACTAAAAATTGTGACGAATGAAAAGACTATTGCTTATTACACTGCTTATAGGATACATCTACCCTTGTGTAGCACAGGACAAACCTATCAGAACAGAAGAATCACTTGAAGGAACAGTCATTTATAAAAAGACCACCACTTTCGAGGTAGATGGTTATACGTACCAATGCGACGTAGATGACGGTAGCCAGTTTGTGACTCTTTATAACAAAGAAAACAAACTGACATACGAAAAGATTGTGTATAAAGACACGGGGAAGACATATATTGGCAGCTGGAGTAGCAATGTAATTGAATATGACAGATTCATGAGTCAGCAAGCAGATTTCATAGTAGACCAAGCATTCACCAAAGCCATGGCAGATGAAATTGGGAAAACGGAACTTATGATAACCATGTTGCTCAGTCCAAATACGGGAGAAGTAATGGAAGTGAATTTCAATTTTTTCACCTTTGAGCCATACGCCAAAGTGCCACTACATGTATATAGGGAAATCGAAGTAAAACTGAAAGAACAAATTCATTTTAAACCCATAGAGGAAGGAAAACAACTCAACTACATTATGCTGGCATGGATGCAAAAGCCCCAAGGGAAACTCCCCCCATTACCTCCTCCCGGTTCGCTAATGTAAGCAACATACAAAATTAACAACTAAAAATTGTGACGAATGAAAAGACTATTGCTTATTACACTGCTTATAGGATACATCTACCCTTGTGTAGCACAGGATAAACCTATCAGAACAGAAGAATCGCTTGAAGGAACAGTCATTTATAAAAAAACCACCACTTTCGAGGTAGATGGTTATACGTATCAATGTGACGTAGATGACGGTAGCCAGTTTGTGACTCTTTATAACAAAGAGAACAAGTTGACATACAAAGATATTGTATATAAAGCCACAGGAAAAATATACATCGGTAGCTGGAATGAAAAAAAAGTAATTGAATACAATAGCTCCATGAGTAAACAAGCAGACTTCATTGTGGACGAAGCTTTTACCAAAGCCATGGCAGATGAACTCGGAAAGCGTGAGTTCACAATAACCATGCTACTCAGTCCGGATACGGGGAAAGTAATGGAAGTGAATTTCAATTTCACGACCTTTAGCCCATACGCCAGAGTACCACTGCATGTATATAGGGAAATCGAAGTAAAACTGAAAGAACAAATACACTTTAAACCCGGAGAAGTGGGAAAACAACTCAATTACATCATGCTGTCATGGAGACAAAAGCCCCAAGGGAAACTCCCCCCATTACCACCTCCCGGTTCGCTGATGTAACATTGTAAACCAACCTGCCTATGCACGAAAGAATCTATAGCAGTTTTTTTAAAGTTCAAAAAAGAAATATAAAAGCTTGGCATTGCTGTTACCTTCTGTGGGTAAATTACATATATTTGTGATTAACGACATCAGAGAGGTTACGAATTATGTATAAGAACTTATTGAACTTGCTTGTTTTGGCAGTGCTGCTCCCTTCCTGCAATGGCACTGCCCCTCACATTTCCGTTGTATGCGAAGAAAACAACGTGGGCAACTGCATTGTAAAATGGGAAATGGCCCCCCTCATCAAAGGAAATGTGAAGGTATATGCTTCGACCAATCCCGACCATATCCCCGAAGATGTTCCCGTTGCCGTCGCCAACATCTCCGACCTGAAGATGACTGTCATCACTACCGACCCTACACAACGATACTACTACACACTTGTATTCGCCGACAAATACCGGGTAAAGATTGCCACCCGCAACATCAACATCCCCGGCATACAGAACTTCCGGGACCTGGGAGGCTATTCCTCCTATCCCACCCAAAAGAAAGTGCATTGGGGCATGTTATATCGCTCTGCCGAAATAGACAAGCTGAAACCGTGTTCGCGCAAAGAGCTCAAGAACATAGGCATAAGGACCATCATCGACCTGCGTTCATCTGTCGAAGCGAACAGACAAAGCCCTTTGCAACAGGAATTCAAAGTGATCCATATCCCCATTCCTACCGGCGACATGGAGTATATCCTGAAAGGTGTGCAGGAACAGAAAATCAAGAGCGACACTGTCTACCGAATCGTGGAGCAGATGAACCGCGAGCTCATCAGCAACTACACCAAAGAATACCGCCGGATTTTCGATATTCTGCTGGACAAGAACAATTATCCCGTCGTTATCCATTGCTCGTCGGGCAAAGGGCGCACAGGCATCGTATCGGCACTTGTGCTTGCCTCCCTTGGAGTGGACGAAGACATCATCATGGAAGACTACCGCCTCAGCAACGACTACTTCAACATCCCGGCGGCTTCCCGATACGCCTACCAGCTTCCGGCACGCTCGCAAGAGGCCATCACCACCCTCTTCTCGGCACGCGAGGATTTCCTGAATGCCGCCATCGAAGAAATGGAACGAAGGTATGGAGATACCGACACCTACCTGCAAAGAGGCATCGGTCTGACAAAAGAAGAAAGAAAGAGACTGCAAGACATTCTTTTAACGGATAATTGACAATGGATAATGGATAATGAGTAGCCAATAAAAAACGATTTTATCATGTAATTGCATAATTATCAACCATCAATTATCAATTATCCATTGAAAAGCACTATCTTTGCGCCCGAAATATAAAGATAAAGATATACAGAAGATTTAATGAAGACATTTGAAGAGCTCGGTGTGTCGCCGGAGATACGCCGCGCCATCGAAGAAATGGGTTACGAGCAGCCCATGCCGGTACAAGAGGAAGTAATTCCCTACCTTTTAGGAGAAAACAATGATGTAGTAGCACTGGCACAAACAGGAACAGGAAAGACCGCAGCGTTCGGCCTGCCGCTCATACAGAAGATTAACGTCAACAACCGAATTCCCCAATCACTTATTCTCTGCCCCACCCGCGAACTTTGTTTGCAGATAGCAGGCGACTTGAACGATTATTCTAAATATACCGATGGCTTGCGAGTGTTGCCCGTATATGGAGGCTCGTCCATCGAAAGCCAGATACGCGCCCTGAAACGGGGTGTACACATCATCGTAGCCACACCGGGACGACTGCTGGACCTGATGGAACGCAAAACCGTGTCCCTCGCCACCATACAGAACGTGGTTATGGACGAAGCGGACGAAATGCTGAACATGGGATTCACAGACAGCATCAACGCCATTCTCGCCGATGTGCCGCAGGAGCGCAACACCTTGCTGTTCTCCGCTACCATGAGCCCGGAAATCGCACGCATCTCCAAGAAGTACCTGCGCGATGCCAAGGAAATCACCATCGGACGCAAAAATGAAAGCACCAGCAACGTGAAACACGTAGCCTTCTGTGTACATGCCAAAGACAAGTATGCTGCCCTGAAACGTATTGTGGACTACTATCCGCAGATATACGGCATCATCTTCTGCCGTACCCGCAAAGAAACGCAGGAAATAGCTGACAAGTTGATGCAGGAAGGCTATAATGCCGACTCGCTGCACGGCGAACTGAGTCAGGCGCAGCGTGACGCCGTGATGCAGAAGTTCCGCATCCGCAACCTACAACTGCTGGTTGCCACGGACGTTGCCGCACGCGGCCTCGATGTGGACGACCTGACACACGTCATCAACTACGGATTGCCCGATGACACCGAGAGTTATACCCACCGCAGCGGCCGTACGGGACGTGCCGGCAAAACCGGGACTTCCATCGCCATCATCAACCTGCGAGAGAAAGGCAAAATGCGCGAGATTGAGCGCATCATCGGCAAGAAATTCATTGCAGGCGAAATGCCCACCGGCAAACAGATATGCGAAAAGCAACTGCTCAAAGTGATAGACGATCTTGAAAAGGTGAAAGTGAACGAGGAGGAAATCGCCGACTTTATGACCGACATCTACCGCAAGCTGGACTGGCTGAGCAAAGAGGACCTGATTAAACGCATGGTTTCGCATGAATTCAACCGTTTCCTGGATTACTATCGCGGCCGTGACGAGATAGAGACAGCAACCGGTAGTGAGCGTGGTGCAAGAAGTGGCGAGAGGGGCGACCGCAACGACCGTAGAAGCAGCCGCAAAGCAGAACCCGGCTTTACCCGCTTGTTCATCAACCTGGGTAAAATGGACAACTTCTTCCCCAACGAATTAATCAGCCTGCTGAACAACAATACACGTGGACGTGTAGAGCTGGGACGAATTGACCTGATGCAGAAGTTCTCCTTCTTCGAAGTGGAGGAAAAGGAAGCCACCAATGTAGTGAAGGCCCTGAACCGCGCCAGCTGGAACGGCCGTAAAGTATCCGTAGAGGTTGCCGGAGACGAGGGTAAGGAGGCTCCGAGGGGCAAACGTCCGGGTACAGCCGGAAGCTATGGGAAAAAAGAGTTTGACAGCAAGAAGCGCAGCTACAAGGAAGACGGCAAACGGAACGATGCCACCGGCAAACGCAGCGAAAAGGCCGAAAGTCCTGCAAACGACAAGAAGAAAGGCAAGCCCAGCCGCGAAGAGCGGGGTTACACCAAAGCCCGTGGCAAAAAGGATGACTGGAAACAGTTCTTCCAGGGCAACAATGACTTTAAGGATGCAGAGCCCGACTTCAGTGAAGAAGGGTGGGCAAGACGGACACCGAAGAAGAAGTGATATAAACTATAGAAAAAGGATAGGGTGATAAAACCGGCAGCATCCGCTACCGTTTTATCACCCTATCCTTTTTCACGACTCTTTATCCTTTATTTCGTGCAGCTTTTCGTACTGAATGCAACGAGCATCCAAACCATTTTCTCCTGCTCTTTCAGGTAGCCGGTCATCAAATCTGCCGTCACGTCATCGCCAGCTTCATTTGCCAGTTCAATTACCTTTCTCTCTTCACCAATCAGGTAGCCGTAAGTCTCGAGGATATGGTCCACAGCCTCACTGCCGCAAGAGATGTCGGACACTTCCTTCACGTTGGCAACCTTCAGGTATTCACTGAACTTATTCTCGGGCACGCCACCCAGCATCAAGATGCGCTCTGCAATCTCGTCAATCTTCTCGGCGGTATCGTCATACATACTCTCGAACTTCTCGTGCAGCACAAAGAAGCCGTGTCCCTTGATGTTCCAGTGCATACCGCGCAGATTGGTGTAATGTACCTGGAAGTCGGCCAATAATTGGTGCAATGCTGATGCTACGCCAGCCACTTTCTTTTCATTCAAATGCAAGTAATCTAAAGTTTTCATAATTCTATTGTTTTAAATATTTATACTATTTTTCTTTTGGGTATTGCAAAGATAAGGGGTAAATCAAGGCTTGTCAAACAGATAATTTCTATCTTTGCATAGACGAACTCTATACATAACCTTCAAATGCCTTGTTCATCATGACTTTACAACAATTGGAATACATCCTTGCCGTCAACCAGTTCCGCCACTTTGCCAAAGCAGCCGAATATTGCCGCGTGACACAGCCCACCCTCAGTGCCATGATTCAGAAACTGGAAGAGGAACTGGACACCCGGATTTTTGACCGCAGCCAGCAGCCGGTATGCCCCACTCCCGTCGGTATCCACATCATAGAACAAGCACAGAATATATTGGTTCAAGCCAACCGTATAAAGAATATTATAGAAGAAGAAAAACACTCACTGACCGGCACCTTCAAGCTGGGCATACTTCCCACCGTAGCTCCTTACCTCCTGCCCCGTTTCTTTCCGCAGCTGATGAAGAAATACCCCGACCTCGACATCCGGGTAGTCGAAATGAAAACAAACGACATCAAGAAAGCCCTGCAGACGGGAGAAATAGATGCAGGTATCGTAGCGAGTCTGGCAGGTATGGAAGAGTTGCAGCAGACGCCGTTGTTCTATGAACAGTTCTTTGCCTACGTGTCGCGCGAAGACGCCCTCTTCAACAACGAGGTAATCCGTACTTCCGACCTGAACGGCGAACAGCTTTGGCTGCTCGACGAGGGCCATTGCTTCCGCGATCAGCTGGTGCGTTTCTGCCAGATGAAGTCGGCACGTGCCAGCCAGCTTGCCTATCACTTGGGCAGCATGGAGACCTTTATGCGCATGGTAGAAAGCGGCAAAGGCGTGACCTTCATCCCCGAACTGGCCGTTCTGCAACTGGGCGATGCCCAGAAAGAGCTGGTACGTTCCTTCGCCATCCCCTGCCCCACCCGCCAGGTCGTGCTGCTGACCAATAAGAACTTTATCCGCCACACGCTGCTCGAAGTGCTGGTTAAGGAGATAAAACTTTCCGTACCCAAGGAAATGCTCTCACTGAAAGCAACCCAAGCAGTCGTATAGATTTCATCTATCGCTCCATAAAATCTTTCAATCGGATTTTTTGTTCTATCGGGGAAAAATGCTATATTTTTGCAAACAGAAAAAGCGAAGGTCGGTTGCACCTCAGCATCATCAAGCAAACTGGCTTCTACATTCTGTCTGCACAATCTTCGCATTGGTAAAACAAAAAACTAAACCTATTAAAAGAGAAAAATTATGGAACCGATCATCAACTCACAACTCCCTGAATTCAAGGTTCAGGCTTTCCAAAACGGAAGTTTCAAAACAGTATCCCACGAAGACGTAAAAGGTAAATGGGCCATTTTCTTCTTCTATCCGGCAGACTTTACCTTCGTATGCCCTACCGAGCTGGTAGACATCGCAGAGAAATATGACCAATTCCAAGCAATGGGCGTAGAAGTATATTCTGTAAGCACAGACTCGCACTTTGTGCACAAGGCATGGCACGATGCTTCCGAAAGCATCCGCAAGATTAAGTACCCCATGCTTGCCGACCCCACAGGCGTACTGAGCCGCGCATTCGGCGTGATGATTGAAGAGGAAGGCATGGCATATCGCGGCACATTCCTCGTAAATCCCGAGGGTAAAATCAAGATTGCCGAGATACAGGACAACAACATCGGACGCAATGCCGACGAGCTGCTGCGCAAGGTAGAAGCTGCACAGTTTGTTGCCACACACGATGGAGAAGTCTGCCCTGCCAAGTGGAAGAAAGGAGCGGAAACTTTGAAGCCGAGCATCGACCTTGTAGGAAAGATTTGATAAGTAATAGGAGGAGCGGGCGCTTTCACCATAGAAAGACGTCCGCTTTCCTTTAAGACGTCCGCAGTACTTGTACAGAAGTACTGTAGTACTTTCAAAGGAGTACCGCAGTACTTTCGAAGGAGTATTGGAGTACTTCCTCACAAGTTCTGCAACTACTCTATATCAAACATATTAAAAGACTATTTTCTCACCCCAAACACCCTATTAATCATGTTAGAAACAACTATATTAGACCAGGTGCGGAGCGTATTCCAGCATTTGGAAGCCCGCTACGTCTTTCACATCACCTATCATCCGGGTCACGAGCAGGCACAAGAGCTTATCGGATTCTTGAAGGATGTGGCAAGCTGTTCCGACAAGCTCTCCTGCCGGATGAGTGAGATAGAGAACCCCGTGTTGGAGTTCACATTGCTGAAAGACGATGTGGAAACCGGCATCAAGTTCCGCGGCATCCCCGGCGGACACGAGTTCACTTCCCTCCTGCTTGCCGTGCTGAATGCCGATGGAAAGGGGAAAAATCTGCCGGACGAAGCAATTCGTCGCCGCATCCGGGCGTTGCAAGGCGACATCAGCCTGCAAACGTATGTATCGCTTACTTGCACCAACTGTCCGGATGTGGTGCAGGCACTGAACATCATCGCATTGCTGAATCCGCACGTCACCCACGAGATGGTGGACGGGGCGCTTAATCAAGAGGAAGTGGATGCGCTGAAGATACAAGCCGTGCCGTCAGTCTACGCTAATGGCAAGCTGCTTCACGTAGGTCGCGGTTCTTTAGGAGAGCTTTTGCAGAAGCTGGAAGAAGCCTTCGGCAGTGCTCCGCAAGAGGACGAAGCACCGATAGAGAGAGATTTCGACGTGCTGGTATTGGGCGGTGGACCAGCCGGAGCTTCCGCAGCCATCTACTCTGCACGCAAGGGCCTACGGGTGGCGATTGTTGCCGAGCGCATAGGCGGACAGGTAAAAGAGACGGTAGGCATAGAAAACCTTATCTCCGTGCCGCAGACTACTGGTGCAGAACTTGCCAACGCACTCCGCACACATATAGAGCACTATCCGATAGAGATTTTCGAGGAGCGTAAGATAGAGAAAGTAAAGTTGCAGGGAACGGAGAAAAGTGTCTCCACCGTAGGCGGCGAGATGTTCCATGCATCGGCGGTAATCATTGCCACAGGGGCAAGCTGGCGCAAACTGAATGTGGAGGGCGAAGCGGAATACATAGGACGCGGCGTGGCATTTTGTCCGCATTGCGACGGTCCGTTCTATCAAGGCAAGCATGTGGCGGTTATCGGTGGAGGTAACTCGGGGATTGAAGCTGCCATCGACCTGGCAGGCATCTGCCGGAAGGTAACGGTATTCGAATTTGCCGATACACTGAAAGCCGACCAAGTGCTGCAAGAGAAAGCCCGGAGCCTGCCGAATGTGGAAATCTTTACCTCGTCACAGACCATTAAAGTTGATGGAAACGGGGAAAAAGTAACTTCTATCCGCATCAAGGACCGCCTTACCGGCGAGGAACGCGACTTCCCGTTAGACGGCATCTTCGTGCAAATCGGTTTGGCAGCCAACAGCGCTCCTTTCCGCAACAAGCTGGAAACGACTCCGACCGGGGAGATTAAGATTGACGCTTTCTGCCGTACCACACTTCCGGGGGTATATGCGGCAGGGGATGTATCGAATGTTCCCTACAAGCAGATAGTCATTGCCATGGGCGAAGGGGCAAAGGCAGCACTCTCGGCATTCGATGACCGTATCCGTGGAGTGATTTAGAAAATATCACCCATAAAAGTATAGGCAGGGGGCACACGTTAAGGATTGGCAAGCTTCAGTTCCTGAATCAGATTTCCTGCCTTCCCATACTTCTCAATCATAAACAGTATGTAGCGTACATCTACCCCGATGGTACGCTGCATCTTCGGCTCATAAAGGATGTCGCTGCTCATGGCTTCCCAGTTCCCATCGAAGGCAAGCCCCAGAAGTTCTCCTTTGGCATTGAACATGGCACTGCCGGAATTGCCTCCCGTAATGTCATTATTGGAGATAAAGCAGACATTCATTTCTCCCTTCTCATCGGCATATCTACCGAAATCACCGGAGGAAAGAAGGGATAGCAACTCAGGCTGCACTTCAAAATCCACATCGCCTGCATGGGCTCTGACTTTCTCCAGAATACCTTTCGCGGTGGTATAATAATCATATTCCGCTCCGTCGAAGGGGGCATAACCGCAGACAGTGCCAAAACTCAAACGCATGGTGGAGTTGGCGTCGGGATAGAAGTTACGGGATGCGTACATACGTCGCACGGCAGAGTTGAACAAACGTTCATTCCGCTCGATTTCACCGGAAGCCTGCTGTACCTGCATATTCATCTCGAATAGCTTCGTGATGAGGTCGATGCCCAAGTTGATGGCAGGGTCATTATATATCTGATAGGTGGTGTCCTGCTCCAGAAAACGCTTCAATCCACGGGGGGTGGTCAGCTCCGAGCGGGCATAAAGACTATCCACATAGGTACGCTCGTTACCTCCGTATTCTGTCGCAATCGTCTGGTAGAGCTCGGGCAGATAGGTGGAATCCACTTGGGAGCGGTATTCTTTCAACAGTGCTGTAAACACTTCCTTGTCAATGCCCAAGTCCAGATTGGCATATTTCTCAACGATAGCTTTCAGATTGGCAACCACCGTTTTCTCTTCCCCCTCAAAGTCGAAGTTGAGGATGGACAAAGCAAGCTGCACCAGTTCCGGACCGTTCAGGAAAGATTCGGCAAAGTAAGCTCTGGCACGATAAGCATCACGGCGGCTCTTGTAGTTCAACTCCAGGTCGGAAAAAAGATGCAGCAGATGTTCCCGCTCCTCCGGTGTCTGCTGTATCCAGCGACGGAGTTCGGTCTCCATGGCACGCTTCTTGTCCAGCACATGCAGTTTCTTGATGGTGCGGTTCACTCCTATGCTGTTCTTCCAATAATTGGAACTTTCGTCGTATTTGGAAGCGTACTTGATGCGGATGCTGTCACGGCTATCCATTTCACGCTTCCAGATGGCCTGCTTCACACCACGGACATCTATCTGAGCCTGGTTGGTGGTGGTCATCATCTCTTCGATGCCAAAAGAGGAAAGATAGCGTTCCGTACTGCCCGGATAGCCCATCGTCATACAGAAGGAACCCTCACGATAGCCGTCCAGGGATATCGGAGCCACGTATTCGGGATGGTAGGGAACATTGTCGGGAGAGTAGTCGGCAGGACGGTTGTCTTTGCCGGCATAGATACGGAATACGGCGAAGTCGCCCGTATGGCGTGGCCATACCCAGTTGTCAGTGTCCCAGCCGAACTTGCCCACTGAAGAAGGGGGTGCAAATACCAGACGCACATCATTGTAGTCGCGATAAACGGAAAGCCAGAATTCATTGCCTCCATAGTAAGCATCCACAATGCCTATCAGCGTGGAGTCTTTACGAGAAACCTCTTCGCCAATGACCAGCATCACCGAATCTACTACACTTGTACGCTCAGATTCGTTCATATCCGGTTTTACTGCTCCAAGTACCCGACGGGTCACGTCTTGCTGGTGCAAGAGGAAGCGGACGTAAAGTTCCGGATTAGGCAGTTCTTCACTAAGATTACGTGCCACAAAGCCGTCTTTCAGATAGTCGTGCTCCACAGACGAGTGTTGCTGTATGCTGCTGAAGCCGCAGTGATGATTGGTAAACACCAGCCCGTCCCCGGACACCACCACTCCGGAACAAAAGCCTCCGAAGCTGACTACCGCATCCTTCAGCGACGGGCGTTTCGTATTGTATAGCTTGTTGACAGACATCTGCAAGCCCAACTCTTTCATGGTCTGGCGTGTCTGCTTGTTCAGATTTCCCAGCATCCACATCCCTTCATCCGCTTGTCCCGGCAGAGAAAAAAGGAAGCAGACAGCTATCAGTATAAATCTTATTTTCATTCCGTCAATTCTTGTATTATTCAGTAATCAGCCTCAATTGCTTGGCACCCGTACGCGCCTTGAGCCACTCCGCAATCTTTTCCTTCTCGTGCGCACCCGGATGCTTGCCGAATTTCAAGACGGCAAGGGTCACAGTATCCACCCGTACAGAATCTACCGCCAGTTCAATCGCATGAGATATTGATACGGTCTTTACCGACGGGTAGAGCACTTTCAGTTCTGGGATAATCTTCTTGCCCAATTCATCGAAGGTTTTGTATCTTTCCAAATTCTGCTCCAGTGTGGCAATCTTCTGTTTCTGTTCCACCAGACGCTGCTCACTGTTCTTGTAGAAGTCTTCCATCACCATGGCACGGATGGAAGAAATATCCACCGCTTCATTGTTCATACCTTGGAGGACTATCAGCTTGGTATTGTCCAGCTTATAGTCTTTCATCTTGCTGCGGGCAATGGCGATGGAAGCTTCGGGCACCTCCTGCCCAATCAGCACGACACGTATTTCGTGGCCCTTGCCCTCGTGATGGATTTTCTTGTCCAGCACCTGCGTATTCTCAAAGGAGAGCTGCTCGTTGACAAAACGGTTGGCAGCACTCTCAAAGAAGGTATCCTGGACGATACCTACCGTCAGATAGACAGCGGGACACATGGTCAGGATAGCAATCAGGACGATATATTTACGTACTTTCTTCTCCCGGTTCTTATCCACAAACTCCTTGCGCTGGAAGTGCATCACGCGCACGCCCAGGAAAGTGGCAAGACTGATAAACACGGAATTGATGAAATAAAGATAGAATGCACCGAGGAAATAAATCAAGTTACCCGTTGCCAGCCCGTAGCCTGCCGTACAGAGAGGCGGCATCAAAGCCGTGGCAATGGCAACACCCGGAATCACATTTCCTTTCTCTTTGGTAGAGAGCGCCGTCACACCTGCCAAGCCGCCCATCAAGGCGATGAATACGTCATAAATGGTGGGTGACGTACGTGCCAGCAATTCCGACTGCCCTTCGGCAACGGGACTCACCAGAAAGAAAATGGTAGCAGTGGTCACACTGAACAAGGTAGTTATCAAGAAGCTCTTCAAAGACCGCTTCATCAATTCAAAATCATTCAACCCCACAGAAAGCCCCACGCCCATGATAGGCCCCATCAGCGGCGAGATGAGCATGGCACCGATAATCACGGCTGTGGAGTTTACATTCAATCCCAACGAGGCCATGAATATGGCGAATATCAGAATCCAAAGATTGGCTCCTTTGAATTCCACTCCCTTACGGATGGAATCTACAGTTTCCAGTTCATTGTCCTTGTCTTTGCGCAAATCAAGATAGTCTTTCAGAAAAGTCTTGATAGCGAAGGTATTTCTGTTGTCGGTCGTCTTTTCTTCCATTATCAATTATCAGTTTTCAATTTTCTCTCAATGAAACGCCTCGTAAAACACTGCTGGTCATCTCGGCAGCAAAGTCCTTTGCCTTAATGCCAAGAGTTGGCAAGAAATCTGCCAAAGCACGTTTTTCCGGTGCTCCAAGTTTACGTTTAAGCATAGCAGTGTTCATGCGAAAAAGAGCTTGGTCGCCCTTACTACGTATGATTCCGAACCCCTTGTCATCCACACCACGCTCGTAAAGAACACCAAAGAGGCGTTTCTCTGTCTCTGCCAACTTATGGCGAGCCTGGACACGGTCGTAGTCAAGAAGTCGTTGCTCTATTACCTCTGCCACACGTGTTTGTACAGCAAAGTAATTTTGGGCAAAAGCAATCTCCGACTTACGAGGGTCACCATTTTGTGCCACGAGGTAGCAGGCATAGCGAGTGAGCATAAAGTCTTCAATGTCCTTTGATGCACCTTTAGGCATAAGTATCGTTTTACTGATGCCGGTAAAATGATTACTCGTCTCTACACTAGCGTTTTGGCAAGCCTCCTTAGCTTTTCCTAAAACATTCTCAAACGTTTGCCATTTGGCATAGCCCAGAATGGGATATAATTCGCGAGCACTCCAGCACTCCACGCCTTCGTATTCACACGCAATGGATTCGAATCTTGCGAGGAGATTCTGAATTGCTTCTGATTTAATCATACTTGATTCTGAATTTATTGTTTGCTCTTCTGCACAATCCTTGATTTCAAAACAATCTTTATGCGATTGATTTTTCTGTCCATTGTGTCACTTCAGTTTTAATAACAGTACAAAAGTAATGCTTTTCTTGACAAAACTGTTAAATACGCAATGTTTATCAATCTAACTTCTCTAACCTCACTTCACCAGCCTACCAATGAACGGAATCTGCCTCAACGGCAAGTCGCACTTCACGATATAGGCCACAAAGAGCAGCAACAAAACGGTACGGTACGCCATACGCAGGTAAATATTTTCTATCGGGACATATTCGGCAGCCAGATAGAGTACTGCCGCAAGCAGCACATAACTACCGATAGCCCTCAGGTCATACTGAATGGGATACTTCTTCTGCCCTACGAAATAGGACAGAAGCATGGCGATGCCATAGCCACAGAATCCTGCCCAGGCACAAGCCATATAACTGTATCGGGGAATCAGAAGTATGTTCATCACTACCAGCACCGTGCAACCTATCAAGGAGAAATAAGCTCCCCAACGCGTTTCGTCAATCAGCTTGTACCAGAAGGAAAGATTGAAATAGATACCCATAAAGATTTCGGCAGCCATCACGATAGGCACTACCCGCAATCCCGGCCAGTAGTCGCGACCGATAATATGGCGCAGGATGTCCAGATAGAACATGACAGCGAGGAATGCCAGCAGTGTGAAGATGATGAAGAACTTCATGGCTTGCGCATACATCTGCTTGTTGTCCTTGTCCCGGCTCTTCCCGAAGACAAAAGGCTCGTATGCATAGCGGAAGGCTTGTGTAAGCATCGCCATCACCATGGCAATCTTGCTGGCAGCCCCATAAATGCCCAACTGTACGGAAGCTTCCGCCTCATCCGGATAGACAAAAGGAAAAATAATCTTATCCGCCACCTGATTCAGGATACCTGCCAAGCCGAGTACCAGCAACGGCAGACAATAAGCAAGCATCCGCTTCAGCAGTTTTCTGTCCAGCACGTAGGCAAACCCACGCAACTCCGGAATCATGCAAAGCATGATGGTAGAGGTGCATATCAGATTGAAAAGGAAGGCATAACCCACGTCATCCCCTTTCATTCCCACATAATAGAGCAGATTCAGTGCAATGTTCAGGAAGATGAACAGCAGTTTGAGTGCCGCAAACTTAATGGGACGCTTCTTGTAGCGCAAATAAGCGAAAGGAATGCTTTGAATAGCATCCATCGCCACCACAATCATCATCATGCCCACGTACCAGGGATGGTCACCATACTCCAGCCATCCGGCAATGGGGTTGAGGAACAGCAATCCCAATGCAAGAAAGGTAAGCGCCCCCACACTCACACTGAGCAATGTCGTGGAGTACACCCGCATCGGGTCGTCCTCTCCTTTATTGGCAAAGCGGAAGAAACCGGTCTCCATGCCGCACGTCAACAACACCAGCATGAGCGCCACCCACGCATATACATTCGTCACTACGCCATAGCCTCCGCTTTGTGCGGACATCGCCATGGTATATACGGGCACCAGCAGGTAATTGAGGAAACGCCCCACAATGCTGCTCAACCCATAAATGGCAGTTTCTTTTGCCAATGATTTTAATCCGGCCACTTCTTTAATGGTTGTTATGAACACAAAGGCACGGAGGCACAAAGTTTTCTAGGATAAGAGGAAAGAGAGACTTTATGTCTCCGCATCTCTGTATTCGTTTTCTTAAAATGAATCACTCGTCGCCAAACAAGGTACGCTGGCTACTATAGAGGCTTCGCCCCAGATGCTTGTAGGCAAGCTCCGTCACTTCACGCCCACGGGGAGTGCGTTTCAGGAAACCTTCTTTTATCAGGAACGGTTCATAGACTTCCTCTATCGTACCTGCATCTTCGCCCAAAGCAGTGGCGATGGTAGTCAATCCCACCGGACCGCCTTTGAACTTGTCGATGATGGTACAGAGTATCTTATTGTCTATCTCGTCCAGACCATACTTGTCGATATTCAGAGCCTCAAGGGCAAACTGTGCGATTTCCGTGTCAATGCTCCCCGAACCTTTCACTTGGGCAAAATCGCGTACACGCCGCAGCAATGCATTGGCAATACGCGGTGTGCCACGGCTGCGGCTCGCAATCTCGGCGGCAGCCCTTACGGAGCAAGGCACATCGAGGATGCCGGACGAACGACGGATAATGCCGCTCAACACATCATCATCGTAATATTCCAGATGCAGGTTGATACCGAAACGGGCACGCAACGGAGCTGTCAACAGACCGCTACGCGTGGTAGCTCCCACCAGCGTGAAAGGATTCAAATCAATCTGTATGCTTCGGGCAGAAGGGCCTTTGTCTATCATGATGTCTATGCGGTAGTCCTCCATGGCTGAGTACAGATATTCCTCCACTACGGGGCTCAACCGGTGTATTTCGTCGATGAAAAGTACATCATTGGGCTCCAGGCTGGTAAGCACTCCCGCCAAATCCCCCGGCTTGTCAAGTACCGGACCGGAAGTTATCTTGAAACCTACGCCCAGTTCGTTGGCTATGATATTGCTGAGTGTTGTTTTTCCCAATCCGGGAGGGCCGTGAAGCAACACATGGTCCAGCGCCTCGCCACGCAGGCGGGCAGCTTTCACAAATATGCGCAGATTGTCCACCACCTTGTCCTGCCCGCTGAAATCCTCAAAATTCAACGGACGGAGAGCGTTCTCGAAATCACGTTCTCGGCTGGTGACGGGCTGCTGGTTGCGTATATCAAAATCTTCTTGTTCCATTCCAGATTCCTTTGTTTTCTGCAAAATAACTAATTTATTTTGAGATAAGCGATAGAAGTTAGTTTTTTCATGGCTATCTCTCCTACCCAAAAAAAACTGCATGAAAGAAAACTCATTCATACAGTTCTTAAAATCATCCATAAGCTAATCTTGCTTACCTTACCCTATGCAATACTATGTTACATATTAATACCTATTTATTGTTTTTGATATGGTTCCTAATCAGCATAGTATTTCACAATCATTTCTTGCCTTTCGAATAAACGATATAATCCCAAGACTTCAACAAAGCATTAGCACCATCTTTTATGACTTCTACCTTTACTTGATGTTTACCCTCAGGCAGCTGATATTTCCAAAATATATCTAACCGCCGATCATGGAAGTAAGTCGGAAATGCAGCAGCCTTCTCGACCAACTCCCCATCAAGATACAGATTAACTTTCAGTACTGCATCCGGCCGATTCATGTCCCTACGAATAGCCTCCCCACGGAGTACAAATCCCGTACCCTCAAATTCAAAAGTCAGTATATCTATATCGTGTTTAGACAATTCAACCTTAGCCGTGGGATACATATCTGTAAAACTCTGCTCCAAACGTACAGTCTCGGGCCTCTGTACGGCAATTGTCACATTCTCCTTTTCCACTTTTCCTCCATTCCTGCGAATCATCTCCAAAGCATGTTTATTGCTGATAGTGTAAATCTGATCCAAACAGAGTAACGTATACTTGAAATTCTTGCCTTCCGCCCCTCTCAAACCTTTCATCCAATATTCAGGGATAGCATCATAGCCTATCATTGTGCCTAATATCCCTCCTGCAGAAGACGGATTACAATCTGAATCCTGACCTGCCCGCGTTGATATTTCCATTGTCTTAGTGAAATCACCATTGCCATACAATAATCCTAAAACGATGTAAGCGGCATTAATTTTAGCATCAATATCTAATGGATGAAATACTCCATCCGGACAACCGATCTCTTCCGCATGATGTTTCTGAATTTCGAACCAAGTACGTTTCCAATCATCAGGATACATTTTATACCACTCTATCACATCTGCAATACATTTATAGAAACCACTTTCCTCCGGAATCGTCTTTAAAGCCTCAGTAACAATAAACTGGATATCATCAGACACAAAAGCAAGACTATACATGGCACCGACATAAACACCACCATACCAGCCATCTCCATAACACATAAGATGCCCCACCTTATCACTGATTTGAGAAGCTGAATTAGGCATACCCGGATTCATCAGTCCGGCAAAATCTGCTTCAATCTGATAATCAATGTCATCGGCATGTGGGTTATTCAGCCAATGTCCAGGATTGTCCACTCCATGAGCTATATTATACCTCGCAGCCTGATTGGCATGCCATAAATTATAGTCTGCCGTAGCAAAAGCTACAGCAAAATCTTTCACCGAAGCATCCAGCCCTTTTTTCTCCAATACATCTACAAAAGTGAGGTCCATGTAAATGTCATCATATAAATCAGGCCAGGAATCCATCAATCTTTGCACATAACCTTCCCCCCAAGGAATCGTCTGATAATCCTGAATAAAAGTTCCTTGATACCTAAATTCCGTATAACTACCGAAGCTAACCCCGATAGTCTGGCCGGCCCAACCTCCCTTTATCTTATTCTCTAATTGAACCTTACTCATCGTCACTGATGAAGGCAATTTTGAAGCTGCATTACCCATTACAGTCCCCAGCAGCACGCATATACATATTCCAAAGATTCTAAGTTCTTTCATAATTAATTTTTTAATTTATATTTCAATATACCACCCTATTTATACCCCTCATTTTGTTCCAATTTATTATTAGCTTGTATCTCTGACAAAGGAATAGGAAATAAGTTTAAATAAGTTTCTTTAGAAGGTTCGTGAAAAGTCCATTCTCCTTTTGTATAATTATTATCAAAACGTATCAATTGGCTACGCCTCAAACCTTCCAAAGCAAATTCCCGGCCCCATTCATCCAATAAAATTCCAAAACGTACAGGAACACCATTTACATTAGTTGTTTTCAACAAATCAGCTCCAGAGAGTTTGTTGTCACCGTCAAAAGCACGTTTCCGTACTTCATTGACTAACTGTGCCGCTTCTTCCGCATTGCCATTTGTACGTAAAATACACTCAGCTTTCATCAAGTAAACCTCTGCATAACGCATAGCCACCCAATCATTATCCAACGCACGCGAGGTTCCCATTTTAATTTCATACTTACCGCAACGGTAACCTTCAGCCTCTCCTCCATTTTCAAGATTGCTGACTTCCTTTGTATAAATCAAGGGTTTTCCTTCCCAACCAGGAACAAGTCCAGTGCAATATAAGATAGACCCGTCACTGCCATACTGCTGCCCCATTCTCCAGGTTTTCGGTAAACGCTTATCGCCTTCCTCATAAGTATCTATAAAAGTAGGAACAGCACACACCCCATTATCCAACCATGTCTGCAAATTAAAGGTTTTTACATTTGAAGGATGAAGAGTTTTCTGCAAAGCCATGTAAATGGTACTTCCAGTCTTCACCTCATCTGCCGGATAAGCAAATATAATCTCTTGGGAGCCTTCATTCTGGGCATAGAAAGGTGCACTATAATCATTCTCCAAGGCATATTTATTGGAGTTCATTATTTCTGTACAAAGTGCCATGCATTCCGTATACATATTCTTCCCTATCCATGACTCTGCATTCAAATAAAGACGTGCCAGTAACATCTTGGCATTCCATTTATTGAATCTGCCATAGTAAGTCTTTGTATCGTCACTCAGCTTATCAACATTATTTTTTATACTATTCTCTATAAATGCAAACACCTCTTCGCGGCTACTGGTTTCCGGCAAGAAACCTTCCGGAACATCAAACCGGTCTACAATAGGTACATTACCGAAAGCCTCACATAGTATGTAATACCAATAAGCACGGGCTACCTCCAACTCAGCTATTACACTTTCCTTACCAGTAACTTCGAAATCCAAATTGTCAAGCTGATAAATTACCCGATTACAATTACTGATTCCTCCGTAGGCCTGTCCCCAAAGATCTGAGAAATGGGGATCTTCCGGTTTCCATGTATGCTTATGCAGACGTATATAGATTCCTCCGTCAAACCAAGCTGCTCGCGGTGTTACGGCCACATCAGTCGTTTCTTCAAAGTCCCACCACTTACGCCATTCCAGAAGTCCTCTATAATCCGTATATACCGGTGTAATGGCAGCAATGATATCTTTTTCATTTTTATAGAAGTTGTTGTCTACCAACCTATCATAGATTTTCTCATCAAGATTTGTGCAAGAACCAGCCATTGCCCCCAACCCCATCAGGAACAATATATATAAACTATATTTTTTCATCATTCTTCATTTTAAAATTTAACAATAGCACCGACCGTATACGAACGGACTGTAGGATACAGCTCCTTACGCTCAACTCCAGGATCTAAACCCTTAATACTGACTTCAGGATCCAGTCCATCATAACCAGTGATAGTAAGCAGATTATGTCCCGTCACATATAACCGCACACTTCTCAAATATTTATTATTCAGATTAAGAGTATAACCCAATGTAACATTGTCTAACTTCACATAGTCTCCCTTCTCAACATAATAGCTATGGTACATATGAGAATCAAAAACATAAGACTGGCTCCCGAAAGGTTTTTTCAATACAGATTTCGGCAAATTACCTTCACTAATACGCTTCATCGTTTCCCAATGCATTCTATACTCATTCAATACTTCAAAGCCGAAAGCTCCTCTCAAAGATATTCCCAAATCAAACTTTTTATATAAAAGTGTTGTGTTCAAACCTGCATACATACTTGGCAAACCATTACCGATCACTTGTTTGTCTTCCTGTCCGGCTTCACTGGCCAATTTAGGATTACCATCAGCACCTTCCACCAACCATAATCCATCATCGGTAAGTCCTACTGCTTTCCAACCGTAAAAATTTCCTATCGGTTCACCCTCCTTTACAATATGCGTCGTCTGCTGAATACCTGAACTAGTCCACCCCGTATACCAATAATCTCTTTGATACTTGTCATTGGAAAGAGATAAAAGTTTGTTGACATTATAAGAGAAATTACCTCCCAGTCTCCAAGTAAAATCCTTTGTCCGGATAACCTCTCCATCCAATGCTACTTCAATTCCCCTATTTCTTATCTTGCCTACATTAGCCCACATCGTACTAATGAAGTTAGGTGGCACAGGAACTTGATATTCAGACAATAAATCTGAAGTTGTCCGCTGATAAAGATCAATTGTACCATTCAATCTTCTACTCAAAAGAGAAAAATCAATACCTAAGTTCCATTCCGATTTTGTTTCCCATTTCAAATCTGGATTAGGATTAGAGGCCGGTACTACTCCTTGTGTCCATTGCCCGTTCATCTGGCCTACACCAGAATAGTTCAATAAAACCAGCGACTGATAAGAATCTGACAATTCTGTTCCCGTCACACCAAATCCAACTCTCAACTTCAAGTCATCTACGAAACCGATATTTTTCATGAAGCTCTCTTCGCTAATTCTCCAACCGGCTGAAATAGCAGGAAACCAGCCCCATTTATGATTCACGCCAAATTTTGAAGACCCTTCACGTCTCAAACTTCCCATCAGCATGTACTTGTTATCATAGTTATAGGTAAGTCTACCAAAGAAAGAGATCAGCTTATTGCCATTTTTATAGCTACTGATTGTCGATTTACCATCTTTTGTAGACTGGGCTGTACCAATATTCCAAGGGCCAAATATATCAGTAGGGAAATCCATAGCATACATCTGGCTGCCTTGTCTTTCAAAATCTTGATAGCTATATCCCACCAATCCCGAGAACTCATGCTTTCCTATCGTCTTAAAATAATCTGCTGTCAGTTCCAGAGTCCGATCCATACTGCCGGCTGCCCATTTGGTTACTTCAGCGTTTTTATTTTCAATAGTGGTAGTAAAATAGTTGAAAGTATTCCATTTGTCCCTCATGGAGTCATATCGCTGCATGGCCGCCATCGCACTCAGATTCAACCCTTCAATGGGTGAAAAAGTAATTTTCCCACTCGCTAGAAGTTGATTCCATTTTTCCTGGTCTGTTTCCTCATTCAGAAGAGCTACCGGATTATAGGGCTTATAAGAAGTTCCATATTCTTTATAGGAGCCGTCTTCATTATAAACCGGACGCGTCGGATTCATCAAGCAAGCCTGCAAATAAGCATTATACCAAGTAACGTCCTGCTTTATGGTCGAATTGTTGACATTCAACTGTATTTTCAATTTGTCATCCATCATCGAATGATTCAATCCAATCTTGAATGTCAAAGCTTCCTTGCCTGTATTCAACAAGATACCATCCTGCTTTCTATAGGTTATCGAAGCAATATAGTTTGTCTTTTCAGTTCCTCCACGCAAAGACAAATTATGAGTATGATTTACGGGATTACGGGTAATTGCATCAATCCAATTGACATCAGCACCTTCATCACTGATATTATCCTTAAACAAAGGGTCCTGTGCTAGTCTTCTGTAATCAGATGCTGTCAGTACATCCGTCTGCTTTTGTATAGACTCGAATGCTACATATCCATGGTATTCCAAAGACGCTTTGCCTTGCTTTGCTTTTTTTGTAGTAATGATTATCACACCATTTGTTCCTCTAGTTCCATAAATAGCCGCAGCCGATCCATCCTTCAGTACATCAATGGTTTCCACATCCTCGGGAGCAATGGAATTCAGACTTCCTCCGGGAATGCCGTCAATAACAATCAAAGGGGCTGATGACGCAGAAATCGTGGATACACCACGAATATTGATTTCCACTCCTGCTGTCGGGTCTCCCGATGGGCTTGCCATTTGCAAACCAGCAACCTTGCCTTGCAACAACTGGGTAGCATCTTTTACAACTCCTTGAATAAAGTCTTCAGACTTCACATTCGTAATGGCACTTGTAATTTCCCCCTTCTTCATAGAGCCATACCCAATAACTACCACATCATTTAGAAGATTAGAACTTTCGGTCAACTGGACGTTAATGCTTGTTTTCTCGCCCACAATCATTTCTACGGTATTATAACCGATGTATGAGATGACCAACACATCTTTTGGAGAAGAAACCGTTATGGAGAACTTACCTTCAACATCAGAAATCACACCAGTAGTCTGGCCTTTAACAAGAATATTAGCACCAATAACAGGTACACCCTCAACATCTGTCACCAATCCGTTTAAGGTTCTTTTTCCTCCGGAAGCATACATACATACTGATATTCCCATCAAACACAGTAGAAAGAAATACCGCCACCATTTTACACTTTTCTGTTTCATATTATTTTAATAAAGTTAATAAAGCCAATTTATATTCAAATCATCGGAGAGATCAGTTACCTCCCGAAAATATAATAAGTGAAAGCCCTAAAATAAAGAAGACAAACATTATTGCCAGAAGTCTATTCGTTCCGCGCGGACTTCCTGCAAACTCTTTCCAAATAAACACTCCCCATAAAGCAGCAATCATAGGAGCTCCCTGCCCTAGTGCATATGAAATAGCAGTACCTGCCTTTTCAGCAGCAATATAGCTCAAAGCCGTTCCCAGCCCCCAGATGCATCCACCTAAGATACCAACCAAATGTGTTTCTATTTTTCCCGCAAAATATTCCTTATAAGTAACAGATACTCCCACAAAAGGATGTTTCATCACCAAAGTATTGAATATAAAATTACTGAAAAAGATTCCGACAGCAAAGATGAAAAATGCTGTATAAGGAGTAGCCATCCCAGGTGTGGGAGAAATAAAATTATTCAAATCCATGGCAGAAGCAACAAAACGGTAAAAGAAGGACATCAATACACCGGCAATCGTTGCTAAAACAATCCCTTTCCTGCTCCCAATAGTACCACTATTCTGCTTCTTACCTGCAGCCATTCCATTACAGACAATGGCAACCACCACAAGAAGAACCCCCACAAATAACCATAGCGGATTACCTTTCGGAGCACTAAAGTAATTGATAAAAACTCCCAGGACCAATGCCAGCCCAACACCCAACGGAAAAGCTACCGCCATTCCCGCCATGGAAACTGAAGCGGATAAAAGAATATTAGAAGCATTGAAAATCACACCTCCTACAAATGCACTGACCATATTTTCCGTACTGACTTGACGAATGTCCTCAAGAAAACTTCTTCCTTGACTTCCGAAGCTCCCTAAGCTGAATACCAAAAGAAGTGCAAACAGCAGAATGCCTATGGTATAATCCCAATAATAGAGCTCATAACGCCAACTCTTTCCCGCCAATTTCTGGGTATTTCCCCAAGAGCCCCAGCAAATCATTGTGACAAAGCAGAAAAGAACGGCTAACGTATAACTGCTGACAATAAACATAGTACAAAATATTAAAGATTAAACGATAAAGATATTTCCCTCTCAAGTCTGAAACGTCCGACTTCTTCAAGTGTAGGAATAGATGGCTGAGCACCCATCCGGGTAACTGCGATTGCAGCTGCAACATTAGCAAATTCCAATGCTTCCCTATCCAAACCTCTCTGCGAACAAGCCACGGCTAAGGCACCACAAAAGGTATCACCTGCAGCAGTTGTGTCAACAGCATTTACTTTATAACCAGAAATACGGACAGTTTCTTTTTTATTCTTCATATATACCCCACAGCTACCCAACGTAATAATAACATTACGTGCTCCTGATTCCATTAATGCAGTAGCTATCTCATCAAGATTATCTCCCGTATAACTCATATCGGAAATAAAGGAAGCTTCCACTTCATTCACTACCAACAAATCAACGGAATTCATCAATTCCCTATCAATTGGGCAAGCAGGAGCAGGATTAAGTAAAACTTTCTTCCCTCTCTCATTAGCCAATAAAGCCACTTTCTTCACCGTTTCATAAGGAATCTCAGCCTGCATCACAATCATATCCGCCTCATCAATGACTTTTTCGAAACGTATCACCGCATCTGGCAGTAAAGAATAATTAGCTCCAGGAGCTACTGCAATACAATTTTCGCCACTATCAGCCACAAAGATGAGGGCAGTACCCGTAGGATGGCATTCATCATCCACGATGTAATCCGTAATGATACCTTCTTTCTCGAACTGTTTTTTCAGAATATCCGCATACATATCATTTCCCAAAGAAGTGATAAACGTGACAGAAGCTCCGAGCCGTGCTGCCGCAACAGCTTGATTTGCCCCCTTTCCTCCCAGTAACTGCATGAAACAAGCGTCTCCGACTGTTTCGCCCGGTGCAGGAAGATGGCTGACTTGTGCAACCATATCTATGTTTGAACTTCCAATAACTACAATTTTCATTTTTATCAGATTTATAAATATAACTCAGGTTGGTTTATCTCATAAAGCTATCTCCCGTTTATAAGGAATGGCACTCTGTGCACCCATACGTGTCACTGCAAGAGCTGCCGCAGCATTGGCAAATTCCACCGATTCTGTCAGCGTATGGTTCTCGGACAAATAGACACTAAACGCTCCGCAAAACACATCTCCAGCACCAGTAGTATCAATTGTTTCTACTTCCTTTGCAGGAATCATAGTATATTCTTCCTTTTCCTTTACATAAGCGCCATCTTTTCCTAATGTAATGACGACATTCTCTATTCCTTTCTCACCTATAGCTTTCGCTGCACGCCAAGCACTTTCCTCATCTATCACCTTGATGCCCGACAGCATTTCAGCCTCAATCCGATTTGGAAGTATGGTATGCACACAACTCAAAAATGAATTACTCAGAACAGAAGCCGGGGCAGGATTCAAAATCACCTTCTTTCCATAACTTTTGGCAATAGTAGCAGCATATTCTACAGTTTCAATGGGTACTTCCAATTGCATCAGTATAATATCAGCCTCCTCCAATTTACTTTTTGCTTTATCTATATCTTCGGTCGATAAGGAACGACTCGCTCCTGGTGCAACAATGATGCTATTTTCTCCGTAAGAATCTACAGAAATTAGAGCAACTCCCGAAGGACTCTTTTGGTCCGTAAAGATGAACTCTGTATTTATTTTTTCAGAACGGTATATCTCCAAAGCTTGCAACCCGAACAAATCATAGCCAATCTTTGAAATTAATGTAACCTCAGCACCTAATCGGGCGGCTGCAATGGCTTGATTGGCTCCTTTTCCACCAGGATTCATATAAAAGGTTCCTCCCAATACAGTCTCTCCTGGAACTGGTAAACGTCCAGCCTTTACCACCATATCCGTATTACAACTTCCGATGACTACAATCTTTGGTTTATAAATAAAAGATTCTCTCTCCATAATATTAAAAATTAAGATTATGCAAATGAAATAAATAATAAGAGGGAAAACTTTACACTATTAATTCATTTATATAATTACAAACTATATATATCTTTCTATAAATAGATATAAAACAGATTTTATGGGTATTCTTATCCCATATTTATATAATTACAAGAGAGAAAAAGAGAACTATAAGTGAAGGTATTTTATGGCAGCACTCTGCCACTTATTCTATTTTTGAAGCAGTTCTTTCATATGCATATGCCGTTTCAGTACATCAGACAAGTTTTCCTTCAATATCTTGGCTTCTATCCACGCAGTAAGGTCACAAAGATGCAATAACTGATTCTCATATTTATCATCATACAAAGCCTGCACTTCAGGAAGAAGTTTCTCCCAAAAAGCTTCGCGATCTTTTCTCAAAACTGGAAGATGCTGCTGGTTCAGAAACCACAGAATGATATGCTCCGTTTTGAAAGTATGCTCTTTGGGAGAAGAAAGGCTACGATTGATAGAACGTGATTCATGATATACAAACTCATATTCATGCATTTCATAATAAACTATAAGGCGCACTAGCCGGATAGTCCTCATCAGAGGTTGATACTTTATATTATGATCAATAATGGCATTGCTTATGTATTTCTTTGCTGCTTTGTAATTCTGATTACCTATATGTACAAGTGCAGTATAGAGTAGCAATTCACTTTTACGCACCGGGCTCAACCACGCTTCCTTATCATAAAGTGACTTCTGATAATATGCCATCAGTTTTGTACAATCCAGAAAATCTCCATTATCTAAATAAGGAAACAGTTCATACTGAAAGAGAAGGCAAATGGCGTTCACCTGAAATTCAAATGAAGAAGCATCCGAGATAAGCTTTTTCAACTTGTCCAGGAAGTAAGGTATTTCGTCATATTGTCCACAGACCCTCAAACTGCCAAGTACCCCCTCAAGTACTGATAAATAGTAGATAGGAGGATTCGACCAGAACTGCCGGTTCTGCTCGAACAGCCGGCTAAGCTCTTTATAAGAATTCAAGGCAGCTTTATATTCTCCAGCTCCCATCAAATAGTTGGCTTGAAAAAGTCTGTGATTCCGCATTAACTCAAAATTTCCTTCTATTCCGGAAGAAGCAGCTATGGAAAGTTCATTAACCATAAGGTCATTCATATCTTGCTTCTGTTTTGAAGTTCGGATAGAACCGATATGGCTAAGGCGGTACTTCAACAAGTTATGCAAAGAAGACTGTTCTACAATTTTGCGGGTTTTCTTTAAAGCTTCATTTTGCATAAAGTGTTTATGATAGAGTTCAGATTCAGCCAAATTCGGGAAATTAAGTCTCAGCAAATATTCCAACTCCAGCTTTAAGGCAATGGTCAGCACTTCATTGTTTTCATAATATGTTGCTTGTTCTATCGTGTCTGAAAGTATCTCAAAACATTCTTCAAATAAAGAACGTTCGTAAAGCATACGGGCTTTACACAAATTGTTCAGTAGGTCATAATAGATATCTTTCTTCTTTCGCAAAGTGAGCAAACTATCCGTCAGTCTTTCATACAAATATTGAATAGAGACTTCAAACGAACCACCAGGCCTGCGCTTATGAAATTCCCCCTTTACATTTTTACTATCCAGTTGCTTACTTTTGGTAATGATATCATATATCACCAAATAGTCTTTTTCCTCCTTATCCTTCAACATTTGGACGGAGAAAGCTTTCTTTTCCGCTTTGGACATAGAATATATCAGTGATATGACTGAATCGACCCGTTTCATAGCAGTTTTATAGTTCTTGCTGCAAAAGAACTAATTTATTTCCTAAAAAGTATAGAAATGGAAAAGTATTTACTGTTCCCCCAAAGCAAGCCTACCTTTACATAAAAATGCAAACCCATAAAAATACAGTTTCACGATTTTCATTCCCCATCAGCGCTTCATAAACTCCTTGCGTTCCTCCTCCGGGAACTTCTCTATCGCATAACGCAACATCGTTCGCGGCATCGTCCTGCAATGCTTCTCCAAGAATTGCACCAGCAAGTCCTTGTCCCGCTTACCCATCTCCCGGAGCATCCATCCTACCGCCTTTTGCATCAAGTCATGCTTATGATGGAGCAGCCGTTCCGAAAGGGCTAATATATCGATGAAATCACCATTTTTGATAAGTGTATAGGTAGATACCACAGCAATGCGCTGGTCCCAAAGCAGCGGACTATCCGCCAGCCGGTAGAGGTCCTTGCGAGGTTTGTCTTTCAGATATTCGCCCACAATGCCGGGGGCAGACAAATCGACCAAATCCCAATTATTGATACGGCCCGTTTGCGAAAGGTAAAAGTCATAAATCTCCTTTTTCCCCTTTTCATCGCTCTTTTTGAATCGCTCCACCAACATCAGCAAGGCACAAAGGCGACACTCGTGCCATTCACTCTGAAGCAAGGCTGCCATTACCCCAAAAGGTTCGTGCTTGTGCTGCTTTGCCACCTGCCGGGTGTTGGGTACCACCACTCCCAGAAACTTATCCCCCTCGCCATACTGCCCCTTTCCGGTCTTGAAGAAACGGGGAAGATACTCCCTTTTCACCGGGTCGATATACGCCTCCAATTCCTGCTGAATCTGTACCGAGATGCACGCCACTTCTTCTGCCGAAAGCACACGTTCGCACAAGACGGTTTCCACTGCTTCATTCTTCTTTTTCATCCTTCTCTCATTTGATTTACACGGATTTGAATTCATCCACCAATGGACAAAAATACAACATTTATATAGAAACTATGGAAAGTTATCTTTAATTTTGCAACCGGTATGTCCAATCCTTAAAACCGTACGACATGTATAAAGCTGTTTTGGGAGCAATCTGCTGCCTTTCTTTCGCACTATCCTTACATGCACAATCTCCACAAGAAAAGGGGTTGCAAAGCATCAGCCGCACTTCAGCCAAGGCTATTGTCGGCTTTCTGGCCGATGATGAGCTGCAAGGACGCGAAGCAGGCATGCACGGTTCACGACTGGC
Source organism: Bacteroides sp. 4_1_36 (assembly GCF_003466325.1). NCBI lineage: Bacteria > Pseudomonadati > Bacteroidota > Bacteroidia > Bacteroidales > Bacteroidaceae > Bacteroides > Bacteroides sp. 4_1_36. The sequence goes on along the minus strand of NZ_QSOX01000008.1, from coordinate 96,591 downwards.
TGCCCGCTATCTGGCATCCTGCCTGAAAGAAGCCGGCATTGCCCCGCTGGAAAAGGACAATTATTACCAGCCCTTCGAGGCTTACAACAAGGAACGCCAACAACGGGGACGGTGGCAAGTGCATCCCGACTCCATCGCCATCCTTAAACAAGGCGTCCACCGCATCCTGCAGATGAGTAATGTATTGGGAACCATCCCGGGAGAACGACCGGATGAATATGTCATCGTAGGTGCCCACTTCGACCATCTGGGTGTGGACGAGACGCTGGCAAACGACCGGATATACAACGGTGCAGACGACAATGCCTCCGGTATCTCTGCCGTCCTGCAGATAGCCCGTGCATTTCTTGCCACCGGACAGAAGCCTCTGCGCACGGTCATCTTTGCCTTTTGGGATGGGGAAGAAAAGGGATTGCTCGGCTCAAAATACTTTGTACAAAGCTGTCCTTTCATCAGCCAGGTGAAAGGTTATCTCAATTTCGACATGATAGGCCGTAACAATAAGCCCGAGCAGCCTCAACACGTTGTCTACTTCTACACCGCCGCCCACCCCGTATTCGGCGACTGGCTGAAGCAGGACATTGCACGCTACAGCTTGCGCCTGCAACCGGACTACCGCGCCTGGGACCGCCCCACGGGAGGAAGTGACAATGCTTCTTTTGCCCTGTGCAACATCCCCATCATCTGGTACCACACAGACGGACATCCCGATTATCACCAGCCTTCGGACCACACCGACCGGCTGAACTGGGAAAAAATGATAGAAATAACCAAAGCAGCTTTCCTCAACGCCTGGAATCTTGCCAACGAAAACAAATATTAATCCACTAGAAACAAAGTAACGATACATGGTTTTAAATTACATCTGGGTAGCTTTCTTCGTCATCGCATTCATCGTGGCCCTCTGCAAACTCATTTTTATGGGTGATGTGGAGATATTCACAGAACTCGTCAACTCCACCTTCTCCTCTTCCAAAACAGCTTTTGAAATATCCCTGGGACTGACAGGAATACTCGCCCTCTGGCTCGGCGTGATGAAAATAGGCGAAAACAGCGGCATGATCAATGCCCTCTCCCGTTGGCTGAGTCCGGTATTCTGCCGTCTCTTTCCCGAAATACCGAAAGGACATCCTGCCATGGGTTCCATATTCATGAATCTCTCTGCCAACATGCTGGGGCTGGACAATGCCGCTACCCCAATGGGGCTGAAAGCCATGAAGGAACTTCAGGAACTAAACCCGAAAAAGGATACTGCCACCAATCCGATGGTAATGTTCCTTGTCCTCAACACCTCGGGACTGATACTTATCCCCGTCAGCATCATGATGTATCGCTCGCAGATGGGTGCCGCCCAACCCACGGACATCTTTATCCCCACACTGATAACGACTGCCATCTCGACCATTGTCGGTGTCATTGCCGTCAGCATTGCACAACGCATCAACCTGCTGAACAAGCCCATACTTATCCTGATTGGCTGCATCAGTCTTTTCTTTGCCGCGCTCATTTATCTGTTCACACAGATTAGCCGTGATGAAATGGGTGTATATTCCACTTTGATTGCCAACATACTGCTGTTCTCCATCATCCTGCTGTTCATCCTCTGGGGGCTATGGAAGAAAATCAATGTATACGATGCCTTTATAGAAGGAGCCAAAGAAGGCTTTACCACTGCCATACGCATTATCCCTTATCTGGTTGCTTTTCTCGTTGGAATCGCCGTTTTCCGCACTTCCGGCGCCATGGATATACTGGTGAACGGTATCGGTTATGTAGTAGGACTATTCGGTGTAGATACCAGCTTTGTAGGTGCCCTACCCACTGCCCTGATGAAGTCACTGAGCGGCAGCGGTGCCAACGGACTGATGATTGACACCATGAAACAGTATGGCGCCGATTCATTTGTAGGACGCATGAGTTGCGTGGCACGTGGCGCTTCGGACACCACATTCTATATTCTTGCTGTGTATTTCGGCAGCGTAGGTATCACCAAAACGAGGAATGCCGTGACGTGTGGGCTGATTGCCGATTTTTCCGGCATCATTGCAGCCATCATCATCAGTTACTTATTCTTCTTTTAAAAGAACTAGCTTAATCGCAAGAACGTAATTTCAATCGTACATCGTAAATCATTAAATCGTAAATAAAATGATTAGTTATCAGACAGACGGCGTGGAAATGCCATCCATCAAGAAGCGTGAAACCACGGAATGGATAAAATCCGTAGCCGCCACTTACGGAAAAAGAATCGGTGAAATCGCCTACATCTTCTGCTCGGACGAGAAGATACTCGAAGTGAACCGCCAATATCTGCAACACGATTATTACACAGATATCATCACTTTTGACTACTGTGAAGGCAACCGCCTTAGCGGTGACCTCTTCATCAGCCTCGATACCGTACGCACCAATGCGGAACAGTTCGCCGATAACAACTACGAACGTGAACTGTACCGGGTCATCATCCACGGCATCCTCCACCTTTGCGGCATCAATGACAAAGGGCCGGGAGAACGGGAGATTATGGAGGAGGCGGAAAATAAGGCGCTGGCGATGCGGTAAATCCAAAGAATAAAAACTCTGTCTTGATAAAGTGCTGATTTTACCAAGACAGAGTATTTAAGAAAAACAAGTTACTTTGCCAACACAACGACAACTAACGGGTGATATTTGTCTGCTCCTGATTCGATGCGGGCATCCACACCATCTATAGTTACTCTAATAAGTTCAACACTGCCATAACCATCATTGTACTTCCAATGGGAAATAATGGAATGTTCCTCTCCGTCACCAAAGATATAGGGACAAACAAACGTACGCCTCAATACTTCAGGCTTCTTGTCATATTTATATCCATCCCATAGTGCATCAAAGATTGCCAAAGTAAAAAGTCCGTCCCTGCTTTCCACATAGATACAGTCCGGTCCGGTAAAGTCATCTTTAGAATCGGGTTCTACCAATTTATAGGAGTAATCTTTCTCTCTCAAAGCAGGCTTACCATTTCTTCCAAGACCGGTTTGCATTCCCTCAATCAAATCATTGCCATTTTCATCGACAAATGCTAAATTGTATCCATAATGAATAGGAGGATAAGAGTCTTCCTCACTTTTGCAACCCATGAAAATCAAAGGGAATAAAGCAGTCAATAACAAAAATCTAAAATTTCTCATAATATATTTTCTGAAGTGAAACATACAAACTTACTCTATCATATTGATAAATCTATCTTCTATAGGACTAACATCATAAGCTGTATACCAACCATTATATCGTCCATATAAAAAACATAAGATACTCTCTATTTATCTAAGCTAACAAGAGCTTGAGGATAAAATTTGTCAAAACCTTCAAGAATCGGACTCTCCACATCATCTATTGTAAGACGGATAAGTTCTGCCTCCCGATAATCAGTATCAAACTTCCAATAAGAAACAATCGTATGTACTTTCTCATCACCGAATATATGCTTACAGGCAAGTTTATGAGTAAGGACTTCCGGCTTCTTATGCCCATACCAGTCTTCCATGCAGACATCAATGCGTAGCGATTGATAGCCACTTACCTTTCCTAATATTAATGATTTGGTATCAAAATAATCATCTTCCGTTGATTTGATAAACTCAAAAGTATAAGTTCCGCGTAATAAAACAGAATCCCTCTCGCTGTTTATTTCAAATGGTACATCTGCAAGCAAATCATTACCCGATTTATCTATGAATGCTAAATAGTATCTATAGAGATGAGGCGGGTAAGAGTCCAATTTATGTTCACAACCGGCAAAGCATATCGCAAACAATAACAATGAATAGATATATACTCTTCTCATAATGCGTCATTTTAAGGGTGAAACATACAGATTTTCTCTGTCGTATTGATAGTTCCTATCATCTGTAGGATTCACATTATTTCCACTAAACCAGCCATTACCAGTGCCATACCACCCCCAGTTCATATGAAAATATATGCGACCAGAACCAAAAGAAGTAGTAGTGGGATTCATATAATTAGGGAATCCACAACTTGAATAACTTGGATTTGTAGAACGATTTACAAGATACTCCACAAAATAGCTATAGGAACTTCCATATTCTTCCGCACCATCACAAACCCATGCATGCCCTTTCCAAGTTATTCCGATAAAATTTTTCCTGTCACCTGTCATATATACAGGACGTCCTCTAAAATAGATTTCACTTTCTACATCCCACATGTCATGATCCTTTTTAGATACTGCATACCCCATTGCCTCAAAACCTCTTTTGGCATCACCTAAGGAAGCTCCAGATTCGTCTTTACCATATTCCATATTCACGGCTTTACCAATCATCGCTATTAGAGATTGAGATGCAGAAGTCGGTCTATCATTAGCCATACCGCTCCAGTCAAAGGATTGAGGCCATTCATGATACTTCTCAATCTGAGCCATAGCAATGGCAACACAGCCAGCAGGATATTCATTCGGACATAATGCACTATATCCTCCCTCCTGCCCCCATTTTGTATTCATCAAAGGCCCAACTTTTCTGTTATTACTATTATATCCTACTATTGTAAACTCAAGAGGAGAACCATAAAAATTAGCCTTTTCTACAAGACTTTCATAATCTGATTGTGAGAGAAAAGATCTTGCAGAACTTAAAGGACCAAACGAATATCCCGGACACAAAGTATACAATTCGCCTAACCTTTCACGAAACATTGTCCCATCACTATAATGATCAGAAGTAGCATCACGTGTTGTGGCAGGCAGTATTTCGTAAGCCTCCCACATAGAGCGCATATTTGCCAAAGTCTCGGCATTTTGCATATCGCTTTCCTTAATAGCCCAATTTGTTTCATCCATCCAAATAGAAAAGCCACTCTGCTTAGCTTTTTCTATATTGATAGAGTTAGTATCTGAATATGCCAGAATCGGATAGTAATTCTTGGTAGCACCTACTATAACAAAACCACCGCCTTCATAATTTATTATATACATAGAAGGCGTATTGTCTTCACCGTAAACCGTCTTAATATCTTTTACTGTTTTACCAGAAAAGGCATCTGGCTCAATAGAGCCATTTCTTGTTGTCACCGCATCTTTACCATTAGCAGCTAAAAACAAGCCGGCCACCTCTGTGGCTTGACTAACCGGCACAAAGCTTTCATCATTTACAATGTCTACACAATCAGCATCCACTTCTATAGGAAGGGGTTCCATGCTATTCTCACTGCATGAACAAAATGCTGATACAATCCAAGCATACAATAAATACTTTTTCATACGCATTAATTTTTAAAGTTAACAAAAGAGATTATTATAAATATAAGGCAGGCTACGCCTGCCTTATATTTATTTCTTCACCGAAAAGCGATAGATGCAATGACTGTCATACTTCTCTCCCGGCTTCAGCAATGCAGAAGGCCATTCCGGCTTGTTGGGCGTATCGGGATATTTCTGCGTCTCCAAACAGACGGACGCACAATGACCGTACACGATACCTTTCTTTCCGGTCAGTGTGCCATCCAGGAAGTTACCGGCATAAATCTGAATGCCCGGTTCGTTGGTATAGACATCAAGCACAATACCCGTTGAGGGAGATTCGAGGGTGGCACACGGGCGGGTGACATCGCCCTTCGTATTGAGTACCCAGTTGTGGTCATAGCCCTTGCCGTTCTTCAACTGCTCAAAGTCATTGTCGATACGGGCGCCAACAGCAGTAGGAGTGCGGAAATCCATATCCGTACCTTCTACGGAAACAATCTCACCGGTAGTCATGAAGGTACTGTCCACGGGGGTATAAGCATCTGCATCAATAGTGAGCAGATAATCCGAATTGGACTTGGAGGGGTCACCGTCCAGGTTAAAGTAAGAATGGTTCGTCATATTGACAACAGTGGTACGGTCCGTTTCGGCACTGTAACGAATGTCGATGGCATCGTCATCTGTCAGCGAGAAAGTGACCTTGCAGGTCAGGTTACCCGGGAAGCCCTCCTCTCCGTCTTTCGACAGATAAGTCAACTCCAGAACCTGACTGCTCAACTGGCGGGCATCGAACACTTGATATTGGTATCCCTTGGGACCTCCATGCAGGCAATGACCGTAATTGTTGCGCGGCAGCTGATACTCTACCCCATCCACTGTAATCTTACCCTGGTTGATACGGTTGGCATAACGTCCGATGGTAGCGCCGAAATCCGAAGGGAACTTGATGTAGTCCTGAATGGAATCGAAGCCCAGCACCACATCACGCATAACGCCATCCTTGTCCGGCACCATCACTGATACAATACGTCCACCGAAATTCGTAATACAAACTTCCATACCATTCTTATTCTCCAAAACAAACAAGTCTGTCTGCTTGCCATCCACTTCCGTACGGAAGTTCGCAGGTTCCAGTCCAGAAGCAGTCTTTTCACTCGCCTGTTTGCCCGTGCAAGCCGATGCCAATAGCATCACGCTTGCCAACAAAGTCATCATCTTATTCATAAATACAATATTGGTTACTGTTTAGACTATCATTTTTTCAACAAGAACTGCTCCGCACGTCCCGGAGTGAACAACTCCCACAAAGAAGCAACCGTCCAGCCCGGAGCGAAGATATTGTTGTAATATCCCTTTCCGTTACGTCCGTAATCCCAATTGGTATGCTGCACCACTTCCGGGTAATAGCCTACTTTGGCAATGCCACACATGTGTCCTTCATACGGCAGTAACTGGCGCATGGAAGTGGATATCACCTCGGCAAAGTCAGAGAAGCGCGGCTCGTTGTACTCTTTGGAGAGCCAATGCAGCACATCGGCAAATTCGAAGATAAATACATCGATATGGTTATTCTCTACCGACACATTTCCCCAACCACGGGTTTTCAAGCCGATATCTCCCAGCATCTGACCTTCGGCAAAAGGAACATCCCAAGTATAATACCATGACAAGGCAAAATAAGCGGCTTTCTTTGCCAGACCGGCATAGTGTGCACGCTCTTCTCCTTTGGTAACCAAAGCCAGGTAATAAGCAGCCGTAGCAGCATACAAGGAGGCTTCCTTGTCCTCGCAGTTGGCATCCAGCGTAGAAGAGAAATAATCGGCTTTGGATATCAATTCCTTCTCCAGATAGTCTACCGTACGCTTGGCGCTTGCCAGATAACGCTTGTCTTTGAAATACTTGGACGCCATCACCAAAGGCAATGTTGCCGAAGGCGTGCTACCACCGCTGGCATCCACGACAGAGAAATCATCCTTGAACTTGCGCGGGAAGCTGCCGTCCTCGTTCTGCAACTTGAGGAAGCTGTCCAGCATGCCCTTGATGCGTTTCTCCCATTCGGGGTGTTTACGCTTCTGCTGTTTCTCGTAGTTCAAATAGTTCAAGATGGCATACACTCCCTCGGACTGACGGCGGATGCTATGTCTGGTTTCCTTGAAGCCGCGGTTGTAGTGTACCACTTCGTTGAAGAAACCGGCAGGCGAAAAACCGTTCTGGAGATAAGTGTCAAAGATATGGTTGGCATTGTCCACCAGGTCTTGGCGGTTCTGCTGTTTGCCATACTCCAAAGCATTGAAAGCGTTCAGCAATGTACGTCCCACAAAGCCCACTTCGGCAACATCGGTATTGGCACAAGTAGCAGTCTCCAACTCTACACCGGAATAATAATGAGTGGGGGTATTGCCAACATAGCTTTCCACGAAGAAGTTGCTCATCACCTCCTTCATGCGGTCTACCGTGTAAGGTGTGTCAACCGGTTTCGGACGGTTAGTGTCATAACAATACTCCCAGGTGCGCTGTACGCATTCCGAAAAATCGGCAGCATTCCTTTCGGACACCTCCCAAGTCATGGAGATGCTGTCACCCTTACGAAGCAACTGGAAAGCCTCAACGGCAGGAGCCAGCGTCAATTTGCGGATATATGTCTTCGGTGCTTCCTTATAGGGGAAACCGTATGCCAAGACAGTCATACCATCCACATTGCAGAAACCGGTATATCCGATGGAAGTCTCGCCGGACAAGATTACCTCTCCCTCCTTATGAGTGGTCAAAGCTTCCTTGTCGAACTTGTCAATACGGATAACCGACATGGACGTACCACTTGCCGGATTGAAAGCTGCCGTCAGCGGAGTGCTCAAACGGTCCTCACGCACCAGCCAACTGTCCGATGTGTGGAAAGAAGGAGCTTCCTTCGGCGAACGCAGGTTGCGGCGATACCAGAAGCCCGGCATGTAGAACTGGCAGTCCGAATGCTTGTAACCGGTCTTTATCTGTTCCCCGTAGTTGAAATACACATTTTCCAGTGCCTTGAGTGTGACGGTAATGCGCAGTTTGCCATCCTTGTCCACCACCTGGCGGATGATGTCCAATGGCAACGTTTCCGAAGCCCGGCAGCTGTACATACCATCCTGCATCTTCTGCAAGGCCAGCGGATATTGCTTGGCATCATTCCCCGGCACTTTCAAGGAAATAGAAGCAGAGATGTCTTCCGGAGCAGCATTTGCCGCTCCGGCACCCGTAATGCCCACCAAAAGCATTACCCCCAAAAACAATCTTTTTAGTCTCATAGTTACATCTGTTTTATTGTTGTTAGAAAAATATCATTCAGACATGAATACATACTTGCCGGAGCCCAATTCGACTACCAGCTTACCGTCAGCCTCCTCCACGGAATGAATCCCCGCCTGACCGGCATCTACCTGTACATGGAAGTCAAGCGGCAGCTTGACCGTAGCGGTTGTATTGGCAGGAATCTCAACGTTCCACTCCAGCTTATTGCCATCACGTTTCCAGGAACTTCCTATTCTGCCATAAGGCGATACATGCGAAGCATTCACATAATTCAGTTTTTCCGGGAATACCGGTTCCATCAGAATCTGCTTGAACCCGACGGAAGCGGGAGTATTCTTTATGCCGGCAAGATCCTCATAGAACCATATCAGCAGATCTCCCAAAAGCATCACATGGTTTCTTGAATTCATCGCCGGATTTGCCGTGTCACCATTCCATAATTCCCAAATGGTGGTTGCACCCTTCTTAATCATGTAGCCCCATGAGGGATAAGTGTCATTGGTCACTATCTTATAGGCAAGTTCCAGTCCACCGTACTCGGTAAGTCCGCGCATCAGATGCTGGATGCCAAGCACACCGGCACTGACATGTCCCTTACAGTCTTTTTCCGTCTTCTCCACGACATTGGCAAATACTTTATCTTCATATCCGTCGGGAACCAGGCCCAGTCTAAGGGAAAGCAGGTTTGCCGTCACCGTATTGTTGTCATACTGTGCAGTCCCGGGATTGAAGAATTTCTTGTTATAAGCGTCCTTGATTTTAAGGGCAAGTGCGGCATACTCTTCGGCATCTGCCGGAAGTCCGTTCATTTGCGCGAACTTCTCCATCAGTTGCAGAATGCTGTAAAACACCGTTGTACTCAGCACTTCGCCGTTCGTCTTCCGGGCAGGGTCCTCCGAATGAATCAGCTCCGGCGACTCGGGAGGCATGCACCAATCCCCGTATTCATCCTTCACCAGAATATAGTCCTTCATTTTGGTCTCCGTCATGTGGTTTACCCAGCGCTTCATGGACGGATAGCGCTCTTTGATGGAGCTATCATCGCCAAACTGGCGGTAAAGCATGTCGGCTACGTAAAAATAGGCAGCCGGCCAAGTCACGTCATCATGGAAGATGGTCCAGTAACGGGGAGATACCACAGAGATACTTCCATTTTCATTCATGGACTCTTCTATATCCACCAGCCACTTCTTATACATCAAGGCATTGCCGAAAATGAAACTTTCACCATAGGCACCGGTAGTGCGGTCGCCCAGCCATCCAAGACGTTCATCACGCTGGGGGCAGTCGGTAGGCATACCGCGATAGTTTCCACGGATTCCCCAATAGGCATTCTTGTGAAGTCTGTTAATCAACTCCTCGGAAGTCTCGAACGTACCGTTCGTTGCCATTTCATCATACACCACCTTACCGGTGAAATCATCCGCTGCCGGTTCATAGTCCAAACCGGATATTTCCATAAAACGGAAACCATGGTAAACAAACAACGGTTCCCAAACAAACTCACCGTCAGCGGCAGGAGTATAAATATCCGTGACAAGGGCACTGCGCAGGTTGTCAAGATACAGTTCCGTACCATTGTCCTTCAGCACTTCGGCAAAACGCATAGTAATGGGCTTGTCCTTCTTGCCACGCAGTTTCACCTGCTGTATTCCTACCATATTCTGCCCCATATCCACGATATATCTTCCATCACCTACCGATTTAACGGATATTGGCTTTATCTCCTCCATCACCTTCAGACTCGGAGAGAGCTGTGCCACAAGTTTTCCTTTGGGAGCCTCCATCCGTTCGGCCAACTGCCATCCGGAATCATCATAGCCGCTTTCCGTCCATTTACCCAATTCCAAGCGGGCATCGTAATGTTCACCGTCAAATTCGTTGTTCGCAGTTATAGGACCGTGGTTCGTCGCTTTCCAGGAATCATCGCTGACTACCGACACCGTCTCACCATTGTCGTACTCTATATTCAACTGCGCCATGAGACGGGGCAAACCAAAACCTACCATCCCATTGGCGCGCATGGAAAGATAGCGGCCGTTGCCCAGAGCCACGCCTATCGCATTGGTACCGGACTTCAACAAGGGGATGACATCATAGGTCAGATAAGATACAGAAGCATCGTACCAGGTAGGCAAAGGACCGAATACATCGTTTCCAATCCTCTCGCCATTCATATAGCATACGGAAGAGCCTACTCCCGAAACATAAAGGACTGCACGCTTCGGCTGTGACGGCAAATCAAACTCCTTCCGCAGATAACGTGCCGGAAGGATGGTCCGCTCACCGTCCAGTTTCAAGTTTGTACTGTCGTTCAGTCCAATCCAGCCGGCTTTCCAGTCCGAACTGTCCAGCAAAGCCATTGACCAATATTGGATACTACTTTGCGCCTTGTCACCGGTATTTGTCCATACAGTGACACGCCACCAATATTTCTGTCCCGACTCCAAAGGCGCCCCTGCGTACTTCACCAGCACCGATTGGCCAGACTCCACACGACCGCTGTTCCATACCAGCCCGGAGCCGGCCTGCAAGCCCTTGTCCGAGTCCGCCACTTCAATCTGATAAGCAGTCTGCATCACATCCTGCTTGTCGGTTACCAGTTGCCATGAGAAACGGGGAGCCGATACAGCCACTCCTTCGGGATTCTTCCGCATTTCAACAGTGGTTTCCTCCACTTTCAAGGAACTGCCACCCGATACTTGACAGCCCATCATCAATAGGGCCAACAAGGAGATTAAAATAGATTTCTTCATACTTGTCAAAATTTCGGTTTCTCCGCTTCCGTGGATGCAACGGAGCCTTCTACCGTCGGCCATCCGTCTTCCCAGCTAATCTTATCCAACATCAATACACGGCCTTCAGGCTTCTTTGTGCTCACCGCATGATAGAAGAACCAGTCATTGCCGGCATTGTCCGTCACAATCTCCGAATTATGACCGGTACCCACAAAGGAATTACTTTTCTGAATCAGCACTTCGTGCTTGTTATCCATCATGCTACCGCCATTCTTGTCGACATAGGGGCCGAAAAGATTATCTGAACGGCCTACAACAGTAGTGTAAGTACTCTTCAATCCCTCACAACAACTTCCTATGGAAGCAAAGAAGTAGTAATGCCCGTCCTTCTTGTGAATATAGGTACCTTCGTAAGCGGTTCCTGCCACTTGCTGCGGTGTGGCGCCGTCCTTCAGAGAGAGTCCGTCATCAGACAGTTCAATCGCATAGATTCCTCGAAAACTGCCCCAGAAAAGATATTTCTTCCCTCCATCTTCTATATAGAAAGGGTCGATGGAGTTCTGTACATTGATTTCATTGCTGCGGAACATCTTTCCGTGGTCCGTAAAAGGTCCCTCAGGCTTATCGGCAGTAGCACAACCGATGCCGCAAGTTAACTCGCCTCCCCAAACAGACATAGAATAATAGAGCACGTATTTATCACCTATCTTGTTGATGTCCGGCGCCCACAAACCGCCGTTCGGCTCAAAATCAGGCCGCGTACGGTCGGTAAAGGCAGTACCTACATACTCCCAATCCACCAGGTTCTTGGAACGGTGAATCGGCAGATTGCGTATGTCCTCGGTGGCATACAAATAGTAGTATCCATCATCTCCCTCAATGACAGAAGGGTCTGGCAAACTATAATCTATCACCGGATTGCGATAGACATTCTTCGGCTGTTGTTCTTCCGGTTTATCCTCTTTTGTAGCCGATGACGAGGAACAGGCTATCAGACTGCATAACACTGATAATACAAGAAACTTCTTCATACAATGTATTCTTTTCATTCTTTCATTTTACTTTTCGGGTGATGTACTGCCCAATACCTGCGGACGGATAAGAGAGCCACCGATAGAAACCGTTCCCTGGTCGGAAATGGCAAAATCCTTGATATACGAAGTGCGCGGCTGTACTTTCGTGGAATCCCAATGTGCATGGAAAATGTATTTCCAGCTACCGTCCTTACAGCAGAAGGGTGCTCCATGACCGGTACCCATCAAGCCGTCGGCATGTTGCAGAATCGGATTTCCCTCGTATTTCTTCCACGGTCCCATCGGGCTGTTCGAAGTCGCGTAACCCACTCCGTAGTTCTTGCTTTCAAAGTGATTGGCTGAATAAACCAGGTAGTAGACACCCTCTTTCTTCAAAATTGAAGGACCTTCGGCCACCTTAGCAGGCTTGTCCTGCGAAAGTTCCCAAGGCTCTCCCACCTTAATGCACTCTGTCAGCGTCTCCTGCTTGATGCCGGTTAGGTCATCGTTCATCTCTGCCACCCAGATGACGTTGCCATCTGTAAAACGCACGAAATAAAGGTAAGGCGTACCGTCATCATCAATGAATAGAGAGGTATCGATACTCTTCTCATCCCATATCGGCTGCTTCACTTCCTGACGGAACGGACCTTGGGGAACATCTGCCGTTGCCACGCAGATATGCTCCTCGGTGGAGTAGAACAGATAAAACTTCTTTTTCGATTCGATGTAGTAGACCTCCGGCGCCCAGAATCCCCACGTACCGTAGGAATCTGCTGCCGACAACGCCTGGCCTTCACGCGTCCAGTTTTTCAAGTCATCGGAAGAGAAGCAGGCAAAGCCTTCTCCTTCTACCGTACCTCCAGTGCCGTAAGCATAATACTTGCCTTCGTAAAGCATTACGTAAGGGTCGGCAATCGGCAGATAGTCTGATTCTACAACCGTCTTCTCCTTGCAGCCTGCAAAGCAAAGACAAAGCAACAGTAGCAATATATAATTCTTCTTCATATCCATCTCTTATTTTACTATTTTGGGCGTCATATAGTCCTTGCTGATTCTCATACGGTCCACACCGTCCACTTTCTCGAAAGAAACGTCACTGATGTACATGGCACGTGGGTGGATACTACTCTTGTCCTTATGGGCATGGAAAACTATACGAAGCTTGCCTGCCTTGTCTGTGAAGGTGGCACTGTGCCCCACCCCAACCAGTTCTCCGGGTTTCTGCAGCAAAGGATTCTCCTCGTATTTGGTCCAAGTACCCATCAAATCGGTAGCTGTGGCGCAACCTATGCCGTAGAAAGGACTTTCATAGCTATTGGCAGAATAGGTCATATAGTAGAGCCCATTACGCTTGATGACAAACGGGCCTTCATTCACACGGGGCCATACCTCCTCCCATGCCTGAGAGACGTGGATGCAAGGGTGCATGGTCTCCTTCTTGATAGTCATGAGGTCTTTCTCCAATTCGGCCACCCAGATGTTGAGCCCGTCGTTGAAACGGTCGAAGAAGAGATAAGGCGTGCCGTCATCATCAATAAACAGAGAGTTGTCAATGCATTTCTCATCGGCAATCATCGGTTCCTTCTTACTTTGGGTAAATGGTCCTGCAGGTGAGTCTGCTGTTGCCACACAGATATGCTCGTCTGCCGAGTAATACATATAGAACTTCCCGTTCACTTCGTAGACCTCCGGTGCCCAGAACCAGCGGTCGGCCCAGACATCCTTCTTCTGGAGCGCCATGCCCTTATACTTCCAAGTCTTCAAATCATCGGAGGTATAGACTTCGATGCCTTCATCCGCATGGGTGCCATAGGCATAGTAAGTGCCATCGTGCAACATGATGAACGGGTCGCCCAAAAGCACCGGCGTTTCAACTCCTTCGACAACAATATCGTCCACATCCTTATAGTCTGAAGAGCAGGACTGGCAGGAAGCCAGCGTGGCCAACAGAAACAGATACATACATATAAAATTCTTTTTCATGATTCTTTCTTAAACAATTGTTATGATGATAAATATTTACTTTCAAGAAGATGTTCCGTTACACCCGTATATTGAACCCTATTCAGTCGTATACTGAATCCTATTCAATCGTATACTGAAATACATTCAGTCGTATACTGAATCACCCCAGTCCATCACACTGATTCACAAGGAAATACAAACACCGGCTTCTATATACATCTTTCATTACATATATACGGAACGGCACATCCCACGATCGCGTCTAATCGCGCCTCTGCCCTACATGATAATACAACGTACCGCTATAAACCGGAGAGCCGCCCTCCGAACAGAATCCGATGCGGGATGCAGGGTAGCGTATATCCAAAGCTCCCAGCTCCCTGCCGTCGACAAACAGATACAGCTTGTCTGCACGACGCACGGCACGAAAATTATAGGATTCCTTCCACAATTCATGTACACCTATCTTATAGATATGGCGTTCCAAATCCTCCGCCTCCTTGTTGATGAAGCGGATGCCTTCTGCCTTTACCGGAGTAAAGGTACAATAATTATATGCAGGATGTTCTGCTATCCCCCTATCTTTGTTTTCTATCGGATGCCATTCGCCGCCATTCAGGTATTCTATGTCGAACTTGCCGAACATGTCATCCACAAATTCGGATTTATTGCCTGCTTCGTGACGATTCAGGTAAAGTGTATCCAACCATGCAGGTGCGGCAAAACGATAACCTTTCTCAATGAAGTCGGTATACTTCACATCCGGATAGAGCGTTTGCAGGCATCCCAACGGGAATTCCTTCTTCCAGGCAGTTTTCCCTTTCTTCACGGCTGTCACCTCAAGCATACGGGTGATGCCATCGAACTGAGCCTTCACATAGTTATCCTTATCCACATAAACCGGATAGCTTCCTGCCTTGTCTTGTCCGGACAAGCCGGACAACTGGAAGCTGAATTCATAATCGTTCAAGAAATCGCCCTTCAACAACTCCTCATTCCCCGAAAGCTGGAAATGCACATCATCGAAGCCGATGGTATAGGTAGCCCCTTCGAACAAGGCAGACTTTGTCTCGTCAAATACTCCGGGAACACCCGCTTCTTCTACCGGAAGAGCCTCTGCAAAGACATGTCTCCCCGGTGCGGGAATCTCATCCAGCCAAATCTTCAGACAGCCACCGTTACGCTCAATGCGCAGATGATGGTACACACCCCAACGGAAATCTTCAGGCAGGGCATAGGATTCCTTATTTTCCTTACCGCCGACAAGTGTACGCAGGTACCAGCTCCGGTTCTCGGCATCCAGACCGACATAGGCACAGTTATCCGCATCCTTCCACCAGGCAACGATGCCGGCTCCACCCTCGGTCTTGACTCCCGTCTCGAACAAGTAAGCCACGGACGGCTGTACTTGTTGCAACACACCGAACGAAGCTGTCTCGCCTTTACCCGCAAAGGTAGGCATCGAAGGTTCGGGATGATAACCTGCCGTGCGAGGGCCGGTGATACCATCCACAAACAACGTCTTGTCGAAGAACTGGACACGGTTGATATATTGCCCCCGATGCTCATCGTTCTTGTTTGCCATATAAATCAGCCACCATTCAAATCCGTTGGGGCCTCTCAAAATATTGGGCTGACCGGGAGTCATCAGAATATCATCGGCAATACCGTCTTTCATATCGAACAGAGAAACGTCGAAGAATTGCGAACGTCCCTTGTTTGTTTCTACGGCAAGCAGATTCGTGCCTTCCTTCAAAGCAGCACGCAGCTTCTTGTCCAGGTTCACGATACAATAATCACGCCCCTGCTTCTCGTAGACAAGTGTTCCGTTCAGATAAATCCGGGTATCTCCGTCGTGAGCGACACGCAATGCCAGGTTGCCGGTTTCGCTACCGGCAGAGAAAGTCTTTCGCAACCATAAGGAGGGCGTATTCCACAAGGTGCCCAGATGCCGGGTGGTGGAACCTTTCACTTCACGGGACGAAAAGCCGGTCTCCCCCCTCGCCCAGCCGGAGTCATCGTAGGTCGCCTTTGTCCAGTCGCCCTCCGGCTTGTCCTCCGTATAAGCAAACAACGGCTCATACGTGCGGCCATACCGCAATAAATCCACCTGCTTCTCCTCCAGTTGCGTCTGATTGCAGCCTACAACCGGATAGCTATATTTATTACCATTTTGAAAACCTAAAGGAGAGTCTGTCTCGGCAACTCCCAACTGATAATTGCCCCACTCTGTAGAGGTGTGGTTGGCATTGTACATCATATAGTAGCGGTCTCTATACTTCATGACCCACGGTCCCTCCGCCACTCTGTTATCCATCGTTTCCCATGTGTCCGGCAATGAGGCGAACTGGCACACCGGTTCGCCGGCAAATTCTGCCGGGTTCTTCATTTTACGTCCCCAGATGGTATTCCCATCGGTAAAGCGTACCATATACATGTATAGTTGCCCGTCATCATCTCTGAAAACTTTGGGGTCGATACGGTTATCCATCCATGTCTTCTTGTTCGGTTCTGTATAAGCGCCCAAGACATCTTTGCTCTGCGCATGTACAATGTGAACGGCATGCTTGTCCTTTCCCCAATAATTGACTGACCAGTACAAATGAAAATCTCCATTCAGATAGAACATGTCATTGGCATGAATCTGGTCATCTCCGGCTCCGCTGCCTCTGGTCCAGTCATTGTCCATGGATACGACATGGATAGGTTTCCCCCAATGAACCAGGTCATCGGATACATAGAAATCCCCGTTTGTACGGACCCCGCCAATATAATATTTGCCATTATATTTCATTACGCCGGCATCCGCCACTCCCGGAAGTACCGGATTCTGGATGTTCTGCGCAAACAAGCTGCCGCAGCAAGCAAAAGCGAATGGTAATAGTAGTTTTTTACAGACAAGCATATGGTATAAGATTTAAGAAAGAAAAGGCTATGCCGGAAGCATCCTGAATGAGAACAGGCTTCCAGGCATAGCCTTCTTTAGTTATTAATAGTTAGGATTCTGAGTAAGATGTGCAACACCACCTACCGTGCTGTTCATCACTTCATCTCTCGGAATGGGCAAACGTCTGTGCTTACCGACGATGAAGTTATTGAAGTCCTTGTCACGGGCTTTCAGCTCATCAATTCCAGCCTGAGAATCAAGTAATCCCCAACGCTTCAAGTCAGCCCAACGCCAACCTTCGAAACAGAGTTCCAAAGTACGTTCCATCTGCAGGCGCTTGATAAAGGCATCTTTAGAACTCAGGCAGTCTTTCCACTGACTGTCTTTCAACTTGGCCAGACCGGCACGTTCTCTTACCTTATCCACATAAACAGCAGCATCGGCAGGATTAGTACCCGTTTCAACAAGACATTCTGCGTAGTTCATCAAGATATCTGCATAACGCATGATACGATAGTTGTTACGGGCAAAGTAATCTTCTGCATCACGATAGTAAGCAGTATTGTATTTACGTATGTAGCAGTCTTCCGGGTCAGTTCCCCAACCGTCATTCCAATCGGCATTTTCAAATCCATAATATTTCTTCGGTTGATCGGGGAAGTCTTGTGAGAATCCACGGTACAGAATACTACCATACAAACGCAAGTCATTCTTTCCGTCAATACGTTTCTCTTTCAAGAACTCATCTACCAACCAGCGACGTGCCTTACCATCTCCCCAACCTATACCACTCGGAGCATAGAACTGAGTACGCTGGAAACCGAATGCCATACTGGCATCATTACCCGTACCACCCTTGTTTTGGTCATCGAACTGAATTTCAAAGATACCTTCCTTGTTGTTCTCATCCAAGTCAGTGAAATTATCTTCACGATTGGCGATAAGATCGTACAAAGAGCCCTCTTTATCAATCAGCCATTGCAATTGTTCCTTCGCCTTGTCATACTTATGTTGTTGCATATAGGCCTTGCCCAACAATGCTTTGGCAGCGCCTTTGGTGGCACGTCCCAAATTGGCAGCATCCCAAGATTCAGGAAGATAATCCATAGCAAACAGCAAGTCTTTCTCCACTTGATCCCATATTTCCTGCTCGGAAGCGTCTTCCGGAATATAATTGGCATCTTTAGGTTCCAAAGGCATCGTTCCTTTGTCCCACAACAGATTTACCTGAAAATACCACATTGCACGTAAGAAAGAAGCTTGTGCCAATACCTGGTTCTTTGTAGTCTCGTCCATTTCAATATTAGGCACATGACTCAACACTTGGTTGCAACGGAAAATACCTACGTAGAAATGTTCCCAATGTATATTGTTGCCTTCGTAAAAATTATAATTGTTGTAAAGAAAACGTGTCCAGTCACCCAATTCAATCCAAGGAGAAGAACTCCATCCCTCGTCCGAGGTCAAATCGTAGCGAAAAGAGAGCCAACGCATCCAAGTACCTTCCTTATAAAGAAAACTGTAGCAGGCATTTACACCAGCTGTAGCATCTTCCGGCTTATTCCAATAAGTATCGTTGGTCACTTCATTGGGATTATCAATATCCAATAAACTAGAACTGCATCCAGTGCACAATGTCAAGGCACCTGCGAGCATTAATCCATTATATATCTTTTTCATAATTTACAAACTGATTTATAAGTTAAAAGGTCAAATCCAATCCAAACATCACCGAACGGGTATTGGGATAAGCAAAGCTGTCCGTACCACTGTTCCAAACGGAATTCGCACCCTTGAAGTCAGGATCCAGACCGGAATATCCGGTAATAGTAATCAAGTTGCTACCGGTAGCAAACAGACGGAGTTTCTCAACGCCCAAGTTGGTCAGCCACTTCTGCTTGAAATTATAACCGATAGAGATATTCTTCATACGGAAGTAAGAACCATTCTCCAGGAAACGGTCGGCATCACGCGAGTTGCGGAAGTCACCGTAAATGATACGTGGGGTATTGGAGTTAGGATTCACCTGATAAGGCTCTTCGCCCTTCTCAAAGCGGATATAGTTGGAGTTGTCTGCAAACAGACGTCCTTGCCAACGGGATACGTTGTATATCTTATTGCCAAATTGACCGTTCCACATCATACTGAAATCGAAGTTCTTCCACTCTGCATTCAATACCAACGACATTTGCATCTTGGCCCATGGACTACCACAATAATCACGGTCAATATCAGTAATTTGACCGTCATCATTTAAATCAAGATACTTAACGTCTCCCAATTGCGGACGTTTCCCTTCAATCATGATCGGTGTACCGGCAGGTACTTTATCTTCATTAGGTCCCGGTACATGGTTACCTTTCGTCACATAATTGTCTATTTCCTCTTGTGTCCGGAAGATGCCGTCTGTTTTTCTCAGATAGAATTCGGCCAACGACCTTCCCGGCTCTGTTCTGGCTTGACCGGAATCAATAAAGTTTCTTTCCGACCCATCCCGTCCCAAGCTCAGAACTTCGTTATCCATCGTAGTCACATTCAGTAAAGCGCTGTACTTAAAGCCTGAAATCTGGTCTTTCCAACCAAATGTAAACTCGAAGCCCTTGTTGCGCAAGCTGGCAGCATTTTTCCACGGAGAGCCTCCTTGATTACCGGTAGAAATGGCAATCGGAGTCTCAGCCAATACGTCACTGGTTTTTGAATTATAATATTCCGCACTGACAGTCAGGCGTTGGTTCAGGAAACTGGCATCAAAACCTACATTCACCGTTTCTTTTGTTTCCCAAACAAGACCTGCATTCACCAGTTTCACCTGAGTAGAACCCGGAACAATAGCACCACCGAATACAGTTACAATACTCTGGTTGATAGTTCCGATATAATCCCAATCACCAATGGAAGAGTTACCAAGACGACCCCAGTTACCTCTAATTTTCAAGTCATTAATCCAAGGCACATCAAAGAATTCCTCCTTTGAAATTCTCCAGGCACCGGAGAATGAGGGGAAATTGCCCCAGCGGTTTTCCTTAGCCAAGCGAGAAGTACCGTCACGACGGAAAGTGGCAGTCAGATAGTATTTATCATCATAAACGTAGTTTGCACGTCCCAAATAAGAAATCATCGCATTCTCGCTGATGCTGTTTGAATTCTGCTGATTGCTCTGTCCTGCATTCAAAACTGTAAAGTAATCGCCGTTACCCGTCATCGGAAAGTTCAGACGGGAAGCCCACAAACCTTCCCACTCATGGTGCTGGTAAGTAGTACCGACCACGGCATCCACATGATGCTTACCAAAATCCTTATTGAAGTTCAACGTGTGCTCAATCAACATGTTGTAGGTGTTGTCACGTGCCTTCTGGCTTTCCGGATCACGGTGTTCCTGATTCTGAGTCCAGTTACCTTCTCCACGGAACCATGAGTTCTCATAGAAATAAAGGTCAATACCACCATTGAATTTATAAGAAAGGAATTCGAAAGGCTTGAATTCCAACCATAAAGAACCATTCAAACGATTCTGGCGGAAATGACGGTATTCCAAATCTTCACGGGCAATCGGGTTCACACCAAAAGTATTGTATTTGGCAGCATCACCATAGCCATATCCACCCGGATTATTCTCATCATAGATAGGAATAGTAGGCATCATACGCAAAAAGTCATTGTAGGTATTGGTCTGGTTCGGGTCTGTGTTTGTGAGTGAATAAGCCAAGTTTTCACCAAAAGAGAACCAGCCCTTTTTACCTTGTGTATTGACACGGAAGCTATAACGGTCGAAAGTATTTCCATAAGAAACGCCGTCATTGTTATAGTAGCCGGCTGATACAAAATAACTACCGGAGTCACCGCCACCGGAGAGTGATACGTTGTAGTCCTGCACCAATGCGGTCTTCAACACTTCATCCTGCCAGTTGGTATCATACTGTGAGTGTTTCTGAGTGCTGTTTACAGTAGCAATGCCATCTTTGATAGCTTCATTATAGGCAATATCATTATACTTGATATATTCTGCCGCATTCATCAAATCAAATTTCGGGCTCCATTCCAATGTTTCCTTTACGCTTACATTCACCTTCATGGGACCTTTCGTACCCTTCTTGGTAGTAACGATAATCACACCATTGGCAGCACGCGAACCGTAGATGGCAGCAGCAGAAGCGTCCTTCAGAATCTGGATGGATTCTGCATCTGCAGGGTTGAAGTCAACTCCCGGATCTGTAATCATACCATCAATTACCCACAACGGAGAGTTATTACTCAAAGAACCGACACCGCGAATTTCAATAGAGGCATCTTCGCCCGCCCTACCGCTACTGCGTACGTTAATACCGGTTGCCAAACCCTGCATCTGGCTGACCAGTGTTCCTGCAGCGCTTTTCTTCATTTCCTTGGTATCAACAACGGCAACCGCTCCAGTCAAGTCGGACTTCTTCACGGTCTGATAACCGATGACAACCACTTCTTCCAGTGCTTTCGAATCATCTTTCATCACCACGCGCAAGGCAGTTCCCTTATAGACAACTTCCTGCGTAAGCATACCGATATAAGAGAAAACGAGTGTACTTCCTTTTTTTCCACTCACTGAGAAATTACCGTCAATATCGGTAATGGCACCCGTGGTAGTACCCTTCACCAATACATTCACGCCCACCAAAGGCTCACTATTTGCATCCGTCACCGTTCCCGTTATGGTCACATCTTGTGAATAAGCGGTAGCTGCAAACACAACAAAGAATAAGAATAAGATTTTCTTGATCATTTTTTATAGAATTAGATTTTAAAACTATGCGGAAACTAACGCCCGCTTTTTAAATACACCGCAGAAAGTGATTAGTCACTTCTGCCAATCATAGAACATTGATTAGGATTTGTTACGTCATAGGCATAGGGGTCATAGTATTATAAATTGTTGGCTTTCGGATGCAAATATATCCGCATAAAGCTAAAATTAATGCAAATATCGCTTCAATCTATGCAATTATAAATCCAAAAAATGCCCCTGAGAGACACCTCAGGGGCATTTGATTGGATTGTTATATTTAGCAAGCATTCCATGCTATCATTTCACGAAGTCTTTGGGCAGAATACCAAATTGTTTTTGGAAGCACTTGGTAAAATAGGAAGGAGTATTGAAGCCGGTCATATAGCAAACCTCATTGATTTTACACTCTCCTTCCTTTAAAAGCTGCGCCGCTTTCTTCAACCGCTCCAGACGGATGTAGTCATTGGGAGTCATATCCAATATGCCCTTTATCTTCCGGTTCAGGCTCGACCGGCTCATGTTCAGCAGGCTTGCCATATCATCCAGGCAGAAATCCGGATTCTGCATATTGGCAACCACCACTTCCTTCAATGTTTTAAGGAAAGATTCATCTGCCTTTGTCATTGCCATACTGCCCGTCTGCACAAAGGGAGAATTGACAAAAGAAGCCCGTAGCTTCTCACGGTTGTTCAGCAGATTGGCCACACAAACTTTCAGATATTCCACGGAGAAAGGTTTCTCTATATATACGTCAGCCCCCAGCTTCATTCCCTCTATTTTGGCTTGAAGAGTCGTCTTCGCCGTAAGCAGGATAATCGGTATATGGCTATAGTCAAGCTCGGACTTCAGATGCTCGCACAGCTCCAATCCATCCATCTCGGGCATCATAATGTCTGAAATGACAAGATTTACAGTATGTTCCTTCAACACCTTCAAAGCTTCCACCCCATTCACGGCAGTCAGCACACGATATTCCGAAGAGAGCTGTTTCACAACAAATGCCTGCATTTCCAGACTGTCTTCCACCACCAAAAGAGTATACCGGTGCTGTTCCAAGGCAGTACCTGCACCACTTTCCTCAGAGGATTCCCCGCCCGTTACCGGTTCTTTATGCTCCATAGCCACCGTCTGCTCGTGCTTCAGCGGAAGTGACAGCAGGAAACAGTTGTTCTCCATCGAATCTTCCATGCACAACGTACCCTCATGGAGTTCGGCCAATGAACGGGCAAGTGCAAGCCCGATACCGGTGCCGGGCACAGAGCGCAAGGTACCGGTTTTATACTGGATGAACGGCTTGAAAATCTCCTCGCGCATCTCTACCGGAATGACAAGGCCGTCATTGCATACAGAAAGCAGCAGTCTTTCACCTTCCGAATATAGCCTGATGCGTATATAGGTCTCCGAATACTTTATCGCATTGGTCAGCAGATTGCTGATAATCTTGGTAAGCCCTTCCCTATCAACCGAAGCATACAAGCTTTCGGGAGTCTCTATACTCAATGCCAGCCCCCTTTCACGTGCCAAAGGCTTGAAACGCTTATACGTCTTCTGCAAGAGCTCAGACACGTCGCATTCCACAAAATTCAATTGGAAGCCTTGCGTCTCCGTCTTCCGGAAGTCCAGCAACTGGTTCACCAAATCAAGCAGTCGGTTGGTGTTCAGTTCCATGGTCTCCAAATCATCCCTGATGTCGTCCGAGACAGACTGGGAAACCAATACATTCTCGAGCGGACTCTTTATCAGTGTAAGCGGTGTACGTATCTCATGCGCCACATTCGTGAAGAAGTCTATCTT
Source organism: Bacteroides sp. 4_1_36 (assembly GCF_003466325.1). NCBI lineage: Bacteria > Pseudomonadati > Bacteroidota > Bacteroidia > Bacteroidales > Bacteroidaceae > Bacteroides > Bacteroides sp. 4_1_36. The sequence continues at coordinate 72,902 of NZ_QSOX01000008.1, read as the reverse complement.
CGCAGTATACAACTCCCGCTCCTTTTCCCGCTCAAACTTGTCCATAGCCTGCTGATGCTTCTGCCGGGTCTGTTTTCTGAAATAGATGATTACAGCAGCCAGTGAGCATAACGCCAATACCGTATAACCGGCATATGCCCAGGTGGAGAGATAGAAAGGAGGACGGATATGGATGTCGAGCACACGTTCCGTAGCGTTCCACTTGCCATCGCTGTTGGAACCTTTTATACGCAACGTATAGCTTCCATAAGGAAGGTTTGAATAGTTGATGATGGAATTCCGTCCTACCGTATACCAGTCGCGGTCAAAACCTTCCAACTTATATTCAAGACTGTTCATTTCGGGTGCTTGATAACTTAAAGCCGCAACCTGGAAAGAAAAGGAGTTCTGGTCGGCATCCAGTTCTATTTCATCCGCATAGGTGATGCTCTTCTCCAAAGGAGAATCCGGACTGTCCACCGAAAGCCGTTTATTGAACAGAAAGAAGTCTGTAATCACCACGGGAGGGAGGAAAGTGTTCTCCACAAAGGTTTCCGGGTCAAAGGCTATGAATCCGTTGATGCTTCCTAAATAGATGCGTCCTTTCTTGTCGATGTAGCCGGACTGGAAATTAAACTGGTTGCTCAGCAGCCCGTTGGCCGTGGTATAGACATGCTTGCTCTCCGTATCGGGATTGAAGCAGACCAGACCATGATTGGAAGTAATCCACAAGTTGCCCCGCTTGTCCTCGACCATCTTGTAGATGGTATTGCTCGGAAATCCTTTCGACATGTCATAACGGGTAAAATTGTCCGTTTCCGGATTGTAGCGGCAGAAGCCCTCACCCAGCGTCATGAACCACAGACGCTTCCTGCTGTCTTCGTAGATACTGATTACCTTATTGTAGGGAAGAGAGGTCGAATCATTCTCATTAGACAGATAATTCCTCCACTGCTGGCTTCTTACATTGTAGCAGAACACTCCATTAGAAAAAGTAGCAAACCACAGATTTCCGTTGAAGTCCTCCAGAATGTTATAAGTAAACATATTCTTCAGCTGAGGAATCCGGGTAAAGTCATCTGTAGAGCGATTGTACTTCAACAGACCGGACGTGGTGCCTATCCACACGTCTCCCGTAGTGGTCCTGCAAATGGTAAAGGCGTCATTGGCGACCATGGAATTCTCACTCTCACCCTTGGCATAATGTTTCACCTGCCTGGTCCGAAGATTCACCCGGTTCAGACCACCGGAGAACGTACCCACCCACAAATCATCCCCGTCCAGGCAAAGGCCGTGGACATTCTGATAAATGGCCGGATGCTCAAAAGGCTCTATCTTTCCGTTTTCCGGATTGTAATTAAACAAGCCTTTGTCTTCGGTACCTATCCACAAGGTGCCATCATTACTTTCACAGATTTCCCGTACACGACGGCCGAAATGCCTGAGATTGTCTCTCGGATAGAACTTCTCGAAATAAGTCCACTGATAAGGACAATAGTTCACTCCACCGAAATAAGACCCTATCCACATGCCGTTCTCCTTGTCGCAGCAGAGCGAATAAATGGCATTGTCCGACAATGCATACGAATCATCCTGGTCGGGAACGGTCAAATGGGTAATCTTGTCATTCGTCAGATTGTAAATATACAAGCCGGACTCTGCGCCCACCCACAGCTCGTTGTCAGATTTGAACTGCAAAGCCCTCACATAGGTGTTCAGCAGCTTCCGCGTCTTGCCGGTAGTCTGGTTTATCTCTGTCAACCCGTTCAGCGAAGCGATATACACACAATTATGGGGTCCGCTGACCTGCCAGTTGATAATATCATTCTTGAAAATCTCATTTCCTTCCGCGTCCTTGAAAGGCTGCAGAGGAGTTTCAAAGTCAGCTTTCGTATAGTAAAGATTATCCGCATACAAGGCCAGCCAACACGTATTCCCATTCAGCCAAAAGCGGGTTACATTGGGCAGTCCCGAATCGTGCAGATGGTTCAGCAGCCTCCCTTCATCCGGTTTATAGCAGAACAACCCCTGGTTTTCTACCGATATCCAGATATTATCGTCCTCGTCACTTCCAATCATGGTGACGAAATCCCTGATGATACTGCCGTTATCACTGGCCTCATCGAAAGCGGTAAAGGAATCCAGTACCGGGTCGTAAATAAAGACTCCCCCATCGGTACCAATCCAGATATTTCCCCGGCGGTCCTCGTAGAGCGCAGTTATGAAGTTCTTTCCTAAACCGGAGTTCTCTTTCTTGTAAATACGGAAAGACAATCCGTCATAACGGTTCAGACCGTCCTTGGTTCCGAACCACATAAAGCCTTTCCTATCCTGCAAAATCTGATACACGGTGTTCTGCGAAAGACCGTTCCGGATATCCATCGTTCTGAAATAGTAATGAACAGCATCCTGCGCACAAACCGGCAATACCGCCCATAGGCACAGACTAAGGAAAAGCTTTATAATCAATCGTTTCATAACAACATTTTTAATGTACAATTTACCATTTACAAAGTACAATTTAACTATGCAGATGACAGCGCAGCCAAATTGTACTTTGTAAATGGTAAATTGTAAATGCCCCTATTTCTTAAGTGAATTGCAGATACGTGTATTTATCTCTTTCACGCGTTTCTCATCCAGCTTTATCACCTTGCGGTCGTAAGTCATCAGACCGTTCACTTCCACCTCCACATCCGTGGTCTGTGTATAGACGGCTGCCGAGAAACCTCTTTTTATCATCTGATACAGCATATCGGCATATTTCACGTACTCATCAGTCACTTCTTTGGAAGAGTTGAACTGAACATATCCCCAGTTGCGGTTCGGTTCCCAGATATGGTCTTTCAAGACAAGGCCGATGCCGCCATACTCACCCAAAACCGTGGCACGCTGTGCATCATACAGATACATTTCCGGTTGGGGATAGTTGTGGAGGTCGAGCATGTCACCGCAAGTATAATGGTTACCGCCACTTGCCGGATTCACCAGGCGGGTCGGGTCATACTGTTTCGTCCATTCGGCTATCTCTACCGTCTTGAACTGCCCCCAGGCTTCGTTGAACGGTACCCATGTACCGATACACGGATAAGAGTAGAGACAATCCATTATTTCCTTCCATTCCTTGTGATAATAGGCTTCGGATTCGGCGGAGCGTTTCAGTTCTGTTCCGTCGAAATAGCGGCGGTTCTGCCATTCCGGATTACGGTCACCGCTCGGCATATCCTGCCATACGATGATACCCAAACGGTCACAATGTGTGTACCAACGTGCCGGTTCCACCTTGATATGCTTGCGAATCATATTGAAACCGAAATCTTTCGTCTTCTGTACATCATACAGCAAAGCCTCGTCTGTGGGAGCTGTATACAGTCCGTCGGGCCACCAACCCTGGTCCAGCGGTCCAAACTGGAACAAAGCCTCGTTATTTAGTTCCAGGCGTACGATGCCATCCGCGTCACGACGGGTGGAGTACTTACGCATGGCAGCATAGCTGTCCACCTTATCCACTACCTTGCCTCCGCTTTTCAGAGTCACTTTCAGCGTATAGAGGAAGGGGGAATCCGGACTCCACAACTTGGCATTCCGGGGCATGGACACCTCCACCGGCTCTGCATTGATACTTTTGCCGGTGGCTACCAGTTGATTGCCGTCATACACATTCACTTCCACAAAGTCGGAAGGACATGCACTATTCAATTCAGCCTTCACTGTCAACAGATTACGGTCAATATCGGGAGTGATACGGAGGTTCTCGATATGTTTTCCGGCAACCGGCTCCATCCATACCGTCTGCCAGATACCGCTTACGGGAGTGTACCAGATACCTTCCGGATTGCTGACCTGCTTTCCACGGGGTTGAGGTCCTTTATCCGTTGGGTCCCAAACTTTTACGACCAACTGATTATTGCCTTTGCCAGAAAGAGCGGCAGTAATATCGAAGGAGAACGGAGTAAATCCCCCCGTATGACTGCCTACTTTCACATCATTCACCCATACATCCGTTTTCCAGTCGACAGCACCAAAGTGCAACAGCACTTGTTTTCCCTTCCAAGCAGAAGGAATATCAAAACTGCGCTGGTAGACCAGTTCCTGGTTTTCATTGATTCTTTTTCCAACTCCGGACAAGGAGGATTCGATGGCAAAAGGAACAAGTATCTGCCCTTCGAACTCTGCCGGAAGATGCTCACCTTTATTTATAACGGCATAATTCCACAGTCCGTTCAAGTTCTTCCAGTCACTCCGTTCCATGATGGGACGAGGATATTCGGGCAACACATTTGCGGGATTGATCTGGGATGCCCAGTCCGTTTTGATTTTATCACCTGCCGGCTTCCATTGCGCCGAGCTTCCGATTGCAAACAACGTCAAGAATGACGATATGAGGAAAAATCTTCTCATAGTATTATAACTTTTTATTGGTTTCTACGAAAGCAAAGATAAGCCGATTCAGAAAAAAAGAATAGAAATTTCGAACCAATAAATAGTATTTTTGTGGAATATCAAGGTATTACCATCTCATTTTATCAAAGAAATTCATCAAAGGCACCTTTTTCCGCTTTTCTTGCCACGCCTATGACAAGGTTTTGCCTTCCCATTGGCAAGACTTTGCCACCGCGTTGGCAAAACTTTGCCATAGGCGTGGCAAAAGTTTGCCAAGGCAGTGACAACTTGTTGGCAAAATACCTCCCTGATATACAAGGAGTAGCAAACAATAGACAGCAGGGAACGACTAATATCCCGGATTCTGCTGGTTCTCCAATGCCGGATTGGCATTTATCTCATCCTGCGAAATAGGAAGCACAATCTTCTCGAAAGTACGGTCGATTGTTTTTCCACGGTGACTCACCGGAATATCTTGAAAATCGTCGTTGAATTCGATGGTTCTGCCCATACGCATCATGTCGAAGAAGCGTTGTCCTTCACCAAAAAGCTCCTTGCTGCGCTCGTCCAGAATCATATCATCGGTAATGGTAGCGGCAGTGGCCGGTGCCAGTCCGGGAGAACGCCTGCGGATTTCATTCAAGTAACCGGCGGAGGCATCTGCGCCTGCTTCCTGCTTCGTGGAGTGCAAGGCTGCTTCGGCGGCAATCAGATATATCTCGGAAAGACGGATTATCTTGATATTGACGGCTGTATTGGTTGCCTTGCCGTCACCTGCCAGGGTGGTACTACCCATATACTTGTAGCAGGCTCCCTTGCGTTCAATCTCATTGTCCACCCAGTATTCATCGTTGTCCATGATTCCCCAACGCACATCCGTCTCGTCTTCACCCAGACGGTTCAGGAAATAATCGCTGGCAAGATACCAGCCCATGGCATTCTTCAACTGTCCGTAGCGCATCAGGTAAAAGCCCAAAGAAGAAGTTCCCAGGTCTGATTCCTCAGTGGTGATGCCCAGCTCAAAGATGGACTCGGAACCAAACTGCTTGCTCCAGGAAGCCGTCCAATCGGCAGGCTCATACAGTTTGTACACACCGCTTTCTATAATCTCCCGGGCAGCGTTCAAAGCACCGTCATAATCTTCCATATAGAGTTTCACACGCGCTTGCAGGGCTATGTTGGTGTAATAGTCCGCATATCCGCTCTGCTTTGTCTTCTTCTTGGCAAGCAGGGCCGCCCCGTCCGACAAGTCCTGCAGAATCTGGCGATAGTTCTCCTCCACAGTAGCACGGGTGGGCTGGGCGTTCACCGTAAGCGGCTCGGTTACATTGGGAACTCCATAAGAGGTCTTGTTGTAATTGTAAGGAAGCCCGTAGAGACGGACCAAATCGAAATAGAACAGCGCCCTCAGAGTCAACGCCTGCCCTTTGGCTTCGGAAAAGTCTTCCATACTGCCCGATTCTTCCAGCTTCTCAATGTTGCTCAACAAGGTGTTGACCTGCAGAACGCAGTAATATCCACGGCTCCAGAAACCGGAATAAGTATTGCTGTTAGAAGTGTGGTTGAACGTATAGAATGCATCCAGTCCGCGTCCGGCAGCAAAAATCGTGAGGTCACCGCCCTTGGCATCACCGTACATAAAAAGGTTTCTGCCGTAATAGGACGATGAGGTCATCGCACTCATCACACCGTTGATAACCACCTGCGCATCGGCTACCGTACCAACAGCACCTTCTGCATTTCCGGAGTTGGTGGGCTGCATATCCAGAAAATCGTCACACGAAGTGAATGTAAAGGCACCAAGTATCACAAGTGCCAATAAATGATATATCTTTTTCATTGTTAGTTCCTCCAGTTCATTAAAATTTCAATTCAACGCCAACGACAAATGTTTTTCCGATAGGGGTTTCCCAACCACGTGTGCCGTATTCGCTCACTTCGGGGTCTGCCTCCTTGTATTTGGCTATTGTCCAAAGGTTGCTGGCAGTGAAGAAAAGGCGGGCATTCTCGATGAAAGCCTTGCGGGTCATGGCTTTGGGCAGCGTATAGGCCAATGAGAGATTCTTCAAGCGCAGATAACTGGCATTGAACAAGTGGCGGCTGCTGTATTGTTGCGGGTCATCGAGGTCTACACCTTCGATACGGGGCTCTGTACCGTTCGTATGGTCTGGCGTCCAAAGGTTGTTGTAGTAGCTTTTAGCACGGATACGCTCCCAATAATAACCGTCGTCGGCCACATCCATGTAGGCTCCATCGTACAAGTCTCCTCCTATCTTATAGGTAAAGCCCAACGAAAGGGCTATGCCTTTGTAGGAGACCGAGGTATTGATGCCCCCATACACTTTGGGAACGGCATTGCCGATGATGGTGTAGTTGGCATTGTTATAGTCATAAGTAGCTCCGCGTCCGTTATACTCAAAATCTCCGGCCTTGCCATTCTTGGGGTCATTTACATAGTAGACGTTCTTGCCGTTGGTCTTGTCCACACCTGCCCATTCGTATCCATAGAAAGCCAGCGTGGACTGACCTTCCCGGTATACATATTGCGCACGGCTGTCGCTACTGGTGGGGTCGTACCAGATAATGTCCGCACCGCCATACAACTCTTTCACCTCAGAACGGAGGAAGGTTGCGTTGGCACCGGCACTCCATAACCATCCTTTACTATTAATGATGTCACCACTCAACTCCACCTCTACCCCATGGTTGTTGATGCATCCTACGTTCCGCAACGTAGAGGAAAATCCCGTAACCATCGAAATGGGAACATCCTGGAGCAGGTTCTTCGAATCACGGTTGAAGTATTCCACCGTACCGCGCAGACGCTGGCCGAAGAAGCCGAAGTCGATACCCACATTCGTGTTGTAGCTCGTCTCCCAAGACAGCTTGTCATTGGTGACGGTAGTGATTGTACCGCCCGGGTTACCCATGTACTTACTGGTATAGCTCATCAAGCTCATATAGCCGTAATTGTCCGAAGGCAGCGTACCGTTAATACCATAAGAGGCACGTATACGCAGGTTGCTCAGGAAAGAATATTTGCTCATAAAACCCTCGCGCATGATGTTCCACGCTCCTGCCACTGACCAGAAGTTTCCCCAACGTTCCTGCTTGCTGAGCCGGGAAGAACCGTCGCGGCGGTAAGAACCGGAAATGAAGTAGCGTTCATCGTAATTATAATCCAACTTGGAGAGCACGGACACCATCGAGTTTCCCCAGGAATATCCGGCAGAAGTCTGCGTTCCGGCAGTAGAAACTGTATGAATGGTGCTGACCGCAAGATTGCTTCCTGTGGCACGCACATAGTCTGTCTTGTTCTTCTCCGCTTCGAAACCCACCATGGTGCCAACTGTGTGTTTGTCGAAGGTGCCGGTATAATTGGCGGTAGTGGAGGTAACCATCTTCTCGTATGTAGTACGGTATTCGTTGACATTCCCATTGTCTGCCGAGCCTTTATAGTGATTGGCACTGTAATAGATATGGTCTTTTACAGTAGTATTGTCGTAAGAGTAGATAGAACGAAGGTCCAGGCCCGGCATCAGATGCAGGGTGAGCGTCTCCGCAGCCATGATTTTGGTACTGGTAGAACCGTTCTCCCACTCTTTGTCATAATAAAGCCCATTGTAGGCGTAGCTACCGTAACGTTCGGTCCAGAGCTCGCCGGTCTTGTAATCAGTGGGCCAGTAGAGTCCCCACAGCAAGTTACGGGTCTGCATGAAGTAATTACTGCCCGTGTTGCGTGTATCATTATAACCGCTTTTCTTGGTACGCGCCAGGCTGGCATTGGTGGTCAGTTCAAGGAATTTCCCCACCTTCTGGGTGAGGTTCAGGCGACCGGAAACACGGTCGAAGCTGTTCATCTTCAAACGTCCTTCGTCCTGGGTATAGGAAAGGGAAGTGTAATAGTTGGTATTCTGCGTAGCACCGCTGACGGACATATCGTAGGTCTGGTAAATGGCGGTACGGAAATATGCCTTGTCCCAATCGTAGTATTTGCCTCCACGCCCGGAGTTGTCGTACTCAAGGATATTGACGTTCTCGTAAGCTCCCGTACCATTTGTGGTAAATTGGTAGCCATGTTTGTTGAAACGGCTGTTCAACTGGCCTATGGCATAGGCTGCCGCCTTTTCGTCCGTTTCGCCCTTACCGCTTGTACGGGCATCGTGAAATACGGTGTAGAGCATATTCACATTCTCCTGTACGCTGGCCGTTTCATAGTTGTCCGTTGCCCAGCAGGGCGTGAAGCCCACTTCGGCTTTCAGCGTCACCACCGGCTTGCCAATCTGTCCTTTTTTGGTAGTAATCAGAATGACGCCGTTTGCCGCACGCGACCCATAAAGCGAGCTGGCCGCCGCATCTTTCAATACAGAAATAGATTCGATGTCTTCCGGGTTCAACGTATTCATGATGTTGTTGGTAGAATAGAGCTCACCGCTCATCTGCCCCGTATTGCCCGAAGAGACCGGAACACCGTCCACTACATACAACGGTTCATTCCCGGCATTCATAGAACCTATGCCACGGATGCGGATGGCCGGTGCGGAACCCGCCTGGCCGGAATTATTCGTCAGTTGCAAGCCCGCCACTTTACCGTTCAACGCGTTTTCAAAGCTGGTCGTCGGAATGTCTTTCAGCGCATCCGCTTTCACTAAAGAAGCCGAACCTGCATAGCTGCTCTTTTTGGCCGTGCCGTAAGCCACCACCATCACTTCATCCAGCAGTTCCGAATCCGATTTCAGCACCACCTTCATAGCAGGCTTTATGGCAGCTTCTACTTTCTGCATACCTACAAAAGAGACAATCACTGTCTTTGCCGTGCCCGGCACATTCAAGATTGTAAATTTACCTTCGATATCGGTCACGGCCCCCAGCGTTGTACCCTTCACCAATACCGATGCCCCAATAATCGGCTCATTGTTGTCCTCGGCAAATACTGTTCCCGAGACCGTAGACGTCTGAGCCATCACTCCTGCCCCCATAACCAGGCAGACAATGATTAACAAGAAGAATTTCTTTCTCATGCTTCTCTTCCTTAAAATTAGTCAATCAAAACACTTTTTAATATCCAAACGCTGCAAAGGTATGTATCTTTTTCAAAAAGAAAAGCAATAGTATTCAAAAAGCTTCATTTTGATTGTATTTTAAGCTAAACACAAGCAATATGTCTATAGTCTAAGCATTCCAAGCAATAAGTATGATACTGGATACGGAAATATAAGCAATGCCAAAGAAGATATATCCGGATTTTAAGATATGACACGTCCCGGCATACAACTTTTTTCGTAACTTTGCACAGTTTTAAAATACACTGAACGAATGGAGTTTAAGTATGACGTTATTGTAATCGGCGCCGGACACGCAGGATGCGAAGCCGCTGCCGCTGCTGCAAACCTGGGTTCGAAGACTTGTCTTATCACAATGGATATGAACAAAATCGGACAGATGAGTTGTAACCCGGCAGTGGGAGGTATCGCCAAAGGACAGATAGTACGCGAAATAGACGCCTTGGGAGGATATATGGGATTGGTGACAGACCAGACAGCCATACAGTTCCGTATACTGAACCGTTCCAAAGGTCCCGCTATGTGGAGTCCGCGCGCGCAGTGCGACCGCAACAAATTCATCTGGGCATGGAGAGAGATACTGGAAAATATCCCCAACCTGCATATCTGGCAGGATACCGTGCAGGAAATCCTCGTTGAAAACGGTGAGATTACGGGAGTAGTCACATTATGGGGAGTAACGTTCCATGCCAAATGTGTAGTACTCACCGCAGGAACTTTCCTCAACGGACTGATGCACGTGGGACGTACCATGCTTCCAGGCGGACGTATGGCAGAACCTGCATCCTACCAATTAACCGAATCCATCGCAAAGCATGGCATCACCTTTGGACGCATGAAGACGGGAACCCCCGTACGCATAGATGGACGCAGCGTGCATTATGAGGATATGGAAATCCAAGACGGAGAATGTGACTTCCACAAGTTCTCGTTCATGGACACTCATGTACGCCATTTGAAACAGCTCCCTTGCTGGACCTGCTTCACCAACGAAGAAGCACACCGCATCCTGCAGGAAGGTCTGCCGGATTCTCCCCTTTTCAACGGACAAATCCAAAGTATCGGCCCACGTTATTGCCCCAGTATAGAAACCAAGATTGTGACTTTCCCCGACAAACCGCAGCACCAGCTTTTCCTGGAGCCCGAAGGGGAAACAACCCAAGAGCTCTACTTGAATGGATTCTCTTCTTCATTGCCCATGAATATCCAGATTGCAGCATTGAAAAAGATACCGGCGTTCAGAGACCTCGTCATCTACCGCCCGGGCTATGCCATCGAATACGACTTCTTTGACCCCACCCAACTGAAACATACGCTGGAAACGAAGAATATAAAGAATCTGTTCTTTGCCGGACAAGTAAACGGAACAACCGGTTACGAGGAAGCAGCTGGACAAGGAATCATGGCAGGTATCAACGCCCACATCAATTGCCACGGCGGAGAACCGTTCACCCTTGCAAGGGATGAAGCATATATCGGCGTTTTAATCGATGACTTGGTAACAAAAGGTGTGGACGAGCCTTACCGTATGTTTACTTCCCGTGCCGAATATCGCATCCTGCTCCGTATGGATGATGCGGACATGCGACTCACGGAAAAAGCCTGGAAGCTGGGACTCGCCAAGGAAGAGCGGTACAAGCTGCTGACAGAAAAACGTGAAGCCGTGAACCGAATTATAGACTTCGCGCGGAATTACTCGATGAAACCGGCATTAATCAATCCGGTATTGGAGCAGCTCGGCACAACTCCACTGCGCCAGGGATGCAAATTGATAGATTTGATAAACCGTCCGCAGATAACGATTGAGAACATTGCCGAACACGTCAGTGCCTTTAAACGAGAACTGGATAAAATATCCGATAGAAAGGAAGAAATTGTAGAAGCTGCAGAAATACTCATCAAGTACGAGGGATACATCGGACGCGAACGGATTATTGCGGATAAATTGGCAAGATTGGAAAGCATCAAGATAAAAGGTAAGTTTGACTATAATTCCATTCAATCCCTTTCTACCGAAGCTAGACAGAAGCTGATGAAGATAGATCCGGAAACAATAGCCCAAGCGAGTCGGATTCCGGGAGTATCTCCAAGCGACATTAACGTGCTACTGGTACTTTGCGGACGATAGAGCGCAAAGTTCCACGTGAAACAAAGAATTCAATAAACGTATTAAATAAACTGATTATGAGCAAAGAAACTCTTACCAAAAGCATCCGAGAAATACCCGACTTCCCCATTCCGGGAATTCTATTCTACGATGTAACTACCTTGTTCAAGGAGCCTACCGCCTTGCAGGAACTCTCGGACACACTATACGAGATGTATAAAGACAAAGGCATCACCAAAGTAGTGGGTATAGAATCAAGAGGATTCATTATGGGCCCCATTCTCGCCACCAGACTGGGGGCAGGCTTCGTACCTATCCGCAAGCCGGGAAAGCTTCCTGCAGAAACCATTGAAGAAAGCTATGATAAAGAATATGGCAAAGACACCGTGCAGATGCACAAGGATGCCATCAATGAAGACGATGTAGTATTGCTACACGACGACTTGCTGGCAACCGGTGGAACAATGGAAGCCGCCTGCAAACTGGTGAAACAGATGAACCCCAAGAAAGTGTATGTAAACTTCATCATCGAGCTGAAAGAGCTTCATGGCAAGGATGTGTTTGGAGATGATGTGGAAGTGGAGGCTGTGCTGTCGCTTTAGCCATTTCATATTTCACCACAGATTACACAGATTAACACAGATTATTTATCCACCACAAAACACAGTTTTATCGAATAGAAATCTGCGCTAATCTGTGTAATCTGTGGTGAAACGTCGGTATTATGGAAGAACTCAGAACTAACGACTACCTCAAAGGGATTGTATCCAACCTTCCCGAAAGTCCCGGTATTTACCAATATCTGAATACCGAAGGGACTATTATATATGTAGGAAAGGCAAAGAATCTGAAGCGAAGAGTGTCTTCCTACTTCAACCGGGAGCACGAACCGGGAAAGACGAGGGTGCTGGTCAGCAAGATTGCAGATATCCGATATATCGTGGTGAATACGGAAGAAGACGCGCTATTGCTGGAAAACAATCTTATCAAGAAATACAAGCCTCGCTACAACGTACTGTTGAAAGACGACAAGACGTATCCCAGCATCTGCGTGCAGAACGAATACTTTCCACGCGTATTCAGAACCCGGAAGATAATCCGTAACGGTTCCTCCTATTATGGCCCTTACAGCCATATACCTTCCATGTACGCATTACTCGACCTCATCAAGCATCTGTACCCTTTGCGTACATGCCACCTGAACCTCTCTCCGGAAAACATACGTGCCGGAAAGTTCAATGTTTGCCTGGAATACCACATCAAGAACTGTGCAGGACCTTGCATCGGGAAGCAAAGCCAGGAAGAGTATCTGAAAAACATCGCTGAAATCAAGGAAATACTCAAAGGGAATACCCAGGAGATAGAACGGATGCTTTTCCAGCAAATGCAGGAACTGGCAGCCGAAATGAAGTTTGAAGAAGCACAGAAGATAAAGAAGAAATACCTGCTGCTGGAAAACTACCGGGCGAAATCGGAAGTGGTAAGCAACGTGCTGCACAATATCGACGTGTTCTCCATCGAAGAAGACAGCGATGAAAAGTCCGCTTTCGTCAACTACCTGCACATTACGAACGGTGCCATCAACCAGGCTTTCACCTTTGAATACAAGAAACGATTGAATGAGAGCAAAGAAGAACTGCTCTCTCTCGGCATCATCGAAATGCGGGAAAGATACAAGAGCCTTTCTCGTGAAATCATCGTGCCTTTTGAGCTGGATATGGAGCTGAAAGATGTCGTCTTTACCATCCCGCAACGGGGAGACAAAAAGAAACTGCTGGAACTCTCCATCCTCAATGTGAAGCAGTACAAAGCCGACCGCCTGAAGCAAGCCGAAAAGCTGAATCCGGAGCAACGGACCGTGCGCCTGCTGAAAGAAATACAGCAAGAGCTGCACCTGGACCGCCTGCCCATGCAGATAGAATGTTTCGACAACTCCAACATCCAGGGTTCCGACCCCGTGGCCGGGTGCGTGGTCTTCGTCAAGGGGAAACCTTCCAAGAAGGATTACCGCAAGTACAATATCAAGACCGTAGAGGGACCGGATGACTATGCCTCCATGAAAGAGGTCGTAAAACGGCGCTATCAGCGCGCTATAGAAGAGAAAGCACCCCTGCCCGACCTTCTTATCACCGACGGCGGAAAAGGGCAAATGAGCGCCGTAAAAGAGGCGATAGACGAGCTTGGCCTGAACATCCCCATCGCCGGACTTGCCAAAGATGGCAAACACCGCACTTCCGAGCTATTGTATGGCTACCCTCCCCAGACCATCGGATTGAAACAGAACACCCCCCTCTTCCGACTGCTGACGCAGATTCAAGATGAAGTGCACCGCTTCGCCATTACCTTCCACCGCGACAAGCGCAGCAAACGGCAGATTGCCTCTGCACTGGACGAGATAAAAGGCATCGGCGAAAAGACGAAAAGCGCATTGCTCAAGGAGTTCAAAAGCGTGAAGCGTATCCGCGAAGCATCTGCCGAGGAGCTTGCCGCCGTGGTGGGAGAAGCGAAAGCCAAAATCATCCAGACCTATTTCTCAGAGAAATAATAACTGATAAATCCGTCTGTAAAGCCATGCACACAACGAATTAATTCGTAACTTTGTTCCCTCAAAAAGACAAGAATAACATGAGAGTAGTGATACAACGTGCCGGACACGCTTCCGTCACCATCAACGGAACCTGCAAAGCCTCCATTGGAAAAGGCCTCATGATACTCGTAGGCATCGAAGAATCCGATGGAAAAGAAGATATTGACTGGCTTTGCAAGAAGATAGTCAACCTGCGCATTTTCGATGACGAAAACGGCGTGATGAACAAATCCATTCTTGAGGCAGGCGGCGAAATACTGGTTATCAGCCAGTTCACCCTACACGCCTCCACCAAGAAAGGTAACCGCCCTTCCTACATACGGGCAGCACGACCGGAAATATCCGTCCCGCTGTACGAACAATTCTGCCGGGAACTGAGTTTAGCATTAGGTAAAGAAATAGGTACCGGCGAATTTGGTGCCGATATGAAAGTAGAACTGATGAACGATGGTCCCGTGACCATCTGTATAGATACAAAAAACAAGGAATAATGACGTTAGAAGAAGCACAGAAACAAGTGGATTCCTGGATAAAGGAATACGGAGTGCGCTATTTCAGCGAACTCACCAATATGGCGATACTGACCGAAGAAGTGGGCGAACTCGCCCGCGTCATGGCACGCAAGTATGGCGACCAATCCTTCAAGAAAGGAGAAAAAGACAATCTCGACGATGAGATGGCAGATGTTCTTTGGGTACTTCTCTGCCTTGCGAACCAGACCGGAGTGAACCTGACAGACGCCTTCTGCCGCAACTTCGAGAAGAAAACCAGACGTGACCAGACAAGACATATCAATAACCCTAAATTGAAAGACCATGGAGAAGAATGAGCCTACCCAGAGTAAGTATGACGCCGCCCTGGCAAAGTACAACACCCAACTGGATGATGCGGAAATAGCTGCACAAGCTGCCAGAATCATTGCAGAGAAAGTGCCGGCAAACAACACGCCGGAGGTAAAGAAATTCCTTTTCAACTGCATTGACCTCACCACACTGAACAGTACGGACAGCGACGAAAGCGTCATGAAATTCACCCAGAAAGTGAATAAATTCGACGAAGAGTTCCCCGACCTGAAGAATGTGGCAGCCATCTGTGTATACCCCAATTTTGCAGAAGTCGTAAAAGACACGCTGGAAGTGGAAGATGTAAAAATAGCTTGTGTATCAGCAGGTTTCCCCTCCTCCCAGACTTTCATTGAAGTGAAAGTGGCAGAAACTGCCATGGCACTGATGGAAGGCGCCGATGAAATAGACATCGTTATTTCGGTGGGCAAGTTCCTGGCGGGAGACTATGAAGGCATGTGCGAGGAGATACAAGAACTCAAAGCAACCTGCAAAGAGCACCACATGAAGGTAATCCTCGAAACCGGAGCTTTGAAGACGGCTTCGAACATCAAAAAAGCATCCATCCTTTCCATGTATTCGGGTGCCGATTTCATCAAGACTTCCACCGGCAAGCAGCAGCCTGCCGCCACGCCGGAGGCCGCCCTGGTTATGTGCCAGGCCATCAAAGAATATCACGAGCTGACGGGTATCAAGGTAGGCTTTAAGCCCGCAGGAGGAATCAACTGCGTGAACGATGCACTGATTTATTACACCATCGTCAAGGAAGTGCTCGGCGAAGAATGGCTGAACAACGAGCTGTTCCGTCTGGGAACCAGTCGTCTTGCCAACCTGCTGCTTTCGGAAATCAAGGGTGAAGAGATGAAATTCTTCTAAGAGGAAGCTGCATTTACCTATAAATAAAGCCTGATGGAGTGGGTTCCATCAGGCTTTCTCATATTATCAACCGGAAACAGTCCGTCATTTTTCCCGTTCTACCACATAATCCAGATACCCGGCTAGCGCTACTTTTACCTCCGTATCGGGCAAAGAAGCCAGCAAAGAAAGAGCCTTTTCCTTATAGTCATACATCACTTGCGAAGCATACTCTATACCACCATTCTGCTTGGTAAATTCGATTAAATGGGCTATTTCGCCAGGCGTTGCCTCCCCATTCTTTATCTTTACGGCAATTTCTTCCGCTGTTTTATCCTTCACGGTATTGAGCACATGAAGCGCAGGCAGAGTCAACTTCCCCTCCACCATATCATTTCCGGTAGGTTTGCCTATTTCCTTGCTCTCGGAGTAATCGAAAATATCATCCTTTATCTGAAAACAAAGCCCGATATATTCACCGAACAGACGCGCAGATTCCGCCTTTTCATCGCTGGCCCCCACCGAGAGAGCGCCCGCCTTCGTACAAGCTGCAAAGAGCACGGCCGTCTTCTTGCGGATAACGTCGAAATAGACTTCCTCGGAGAAATGGAGATTGCTGACGTTGGAAAGCTGCAGAAGTTCACCATCTGCCAAATCCTGCCCCAGGCAGGAGACGATGTCGATAATGTCATGGTTACGGGTCATGCCCACTTGCACCAACGCTGTTGCAAGCAGATAATCGCCTGCCAGTACGGCTACTTTATTATTGAAAATGGCATTAACGGAGAGTTGTCCACGGCGTTCAGTACTTTCGTCCACTACATCATCGTGCACAAGGCTGGCATTATGAAGAAGTTCCAACGCAACCGCAGCATGCAGGGTTGCAGGACATACCTTGCCAAAAAGCTTCGCAGCCAGAAGCACCAGAATGGGGCGCATCATCTTCCCGTTCTTCTGCCGGATATGCGCAATTACGCTGTTCAGCAAAAGGTTGGAACTGGAGAGGGTACTTTCAAAAAGCTTCTTGAAGTCCTCCAATTCCTCAGAAATCGGAGATTTTATCAATGATGAGTTGTCCATGCATCGCTATTTGCCTACAAAAATAGTAATAAAACGGTTAATACGGTATTTTTTTGTACTTTTACCATGAAAAAAAGGATTAAATGTATGAATTCAATCGATAAACTGTTTTTGCTCGATGCCTATGCACTGATATATCGAGCCTATTACGCGTTCATCAAGAACCCGAGAATCAATTCAAAAGGATTCAACACTTCGGCCATTCTGGGCTTTGTAAACACCCTGGAAGAAGTGCTCAAAAAAGAGAATCCCACACACATAGGAGTAGCCTTCGACCCGTCGGGCCCCACCTTCCGCCACGAGGCCTACGAGCAATACAAGGCACAGCGCGAGGAGACACCCGAGGCCATCCGCCTTTCCGTACCTATTATAAAGGACATCATCCGCGCCTACCGCATTCCCATCCTCGAAGTATCCGGCTACGAAGCCGACGACGTGATAGGCACGCTCGCCACCGAAGCCGGACGGCAGGGCATCACCACCTATATGATGACTCCCGACAAGGACTACGGGCAACTGGTATCGGACCGCGTCTTCATGTACCGCCCCAAGCACACCGGCGGATTCGAAGTGATGGGTACCGAAGAAGTAAAAACCAAGTTCAACATACAGACCACCGAGCAGGTCATCGACATGCTGGGACTGATGGGTGATGCTTCCGACAACATCCCCGGCTGTCCGGGTGTGGGCGAGAAAACCGCACAGAAACTGATTGCCGAATTCGGCAGTATCGAAAACCTGCTGGAGCATACCGACCAGCTGAAAGGCGCACTGAAAACGAAAGTGGAGACCAACCGCGAGATGATTACCTTCTCCAAATTCCTTGCCACCATCAAAACAGATGTTCCCATTCAGCTCGACATGGATTCGCTCGTCCGCGAAGAACCGAACGAAGAAGAACTCCGCAAGATTTTCGAGGAGTTGGAATTCCGCACACTCATCGACCGGGTACTCAAAAAGGGAAGCGGCAATTCGTCCTCCCCTACTCCAACCTCTCCGGTACCCGACCTCTTTGCCGGGACTCTGTTTGCCCAGCCGCAAACCTCCACTCCCGAAAACAGCGCCCCGATTCAAGGCGATTTGTTTGCAAATTTTGCGGGCGAGGGGACGGGCGTTTCTGAAAATTCAAACCTGACGCGGTTAGAAATGCTCGATATAGACTACCAACTCATTGATACAGAAGATAAAAGAGCAGAAATTATTCAAAAGTTACTTACAAGCGAAATTCTCTCAATAGATACCGAGACTACCGGAACCGAGCCAATGGACGCCGAACTTGTAGGAATGAGCTTCAGTGATGCCGAAAACCGTGCATACTACGTACCCGTTCCCGCCGAACGAGAGGAAGTCTTAAAAATTGTAAACGAGTTCCGTCCCCTCTTCGAAAACGAGAAATCCATGAAGGTGGGACAAAATATCAAGTACGATATGATTATCCTCCAAAATTACGGCGTCCAGGTGAAAGGCAAACTTTTCGACACCATGCTTGCCCACTACGTGCTTCAACCCGAACTGCGACACAACATGGACTATCTGGCGGAAATCTACCTGCACTACCAGACCATCCACATCGATGAGCTAATTGGAGCGCGAGGCAAAAACCAAAAGAACATGCGCGACCTTCCACCCGAAGATGTCTACCGTTATGCCTGCGAGGATGCGGACGTCACCCTCAAACTGAAAAACGTGCTGGAAAAGGAACTGAAGGAGCAAGGTGCCGAACATCTGTTCTACGAAATAGAGATGCCGCTCGTCCCCGTACTTGTTAATATAGAGAGCAACGGAGTGCTGCTCGACACGGAAGCCTTGAAGCAATCGTCCCAACACTTCACCGTCCGTCTGCAGGAGATTGAGAAGGAAATCTACGAGATGGCTGGCGAGACATTCAATATCAGCTCCGCCAAGCAGGTAGGCGAAGTGCTGTTCGACAAGCTGAAAATCGTGGAGAAAGCGAAAAAGACCAAGACCGGACAATACGTCACCTCCGAAGAGGTGCTGCAAAGCTACCGCAGCAAGCACGACATCATCGGGAAGATACTGGAATACCGCGGACTGAAGAAACTGCTGAGCACCTATATAGATGCCCTGCCCCAGCTCATCAACCCACGTACGGGCCGCATACACACCTCCTTCAACCAGGCGGTGACCGCTACCGGACGCCTCAGCTCCAGCAATCCCAACCTGCAGAACATCCCCATCCGCGACGAAGACGGAAAGGAAATCCGCAAGGCGTTCATCCCCGACACCGGCTGCGAGTTCTTCTCTGCCGACTACTCGCAGATAGAGCTGCGCATCATGGCACACCTCAGCGAAGATAAGAACATGATAGACGCCTTCCTCAGCGGACACGACATCCACGCCGCCACCGCTGCCAAGATATATAAGATAGATATAAACGACGTAACCGCCGACATGCGCCGCAAGGCAAAAACGGCAAACTTCGGCATCATCTACGGCATCTCCGTCTTCGGGCTTGCCGAACGCATGGGCGTTTCTCGCCAGGAAGCCAAAGAGCTGATAGACGGCTACTTTGAAACCTACCCACAAGTGAAGGAGTATATGGATAAAAGCATCCAGGTGGCACGCGAGAACGGCTATGTGGAAACCATCTTCCACCGCAAGCGCTTCCTGCCGGACATCAACTCAAGAAACGGGGTGGTACGGGGCTATGCCGAACGGAATGCCATCAACGCTCCCATCCAGGGAAGTGCCGCCGACATCATAAAAGTAGCCATGGCACACATCTATCAGCGCTTCCAAGCTTACAATCTGAAAGCAAAGATGATTTTACAAGTCCATGACGAACTAAATTTCAGCGTTCCAGAGGCAGAAAAAGAGCTTGTACAGAAAATCGTAATCGAAGAGATGGAGCAGGCATATCGCATGTACGTACCCCTGAAAGCCGATTGTGGGTGGGGAAACAACTGGTTGCAGGCACACTAAACAGCCCAATAACTTTATTTAACTTACAATCAGAAAGCAACAGAAGCAATCCTTTCCAAATACAGTTTGCTCATCAGAATATCCGGCGACCTCACTGCCGGATATTTTTTATTCACCAATCTTGCCAAAAGGAAAGCATACCGAAACCCTCACTACTGACATATTGATAAAATTTAATATGATATTTATATTTATGTCAATTTAATACGTACCTTTGCAGCGAAATCAATGACATATTGATAGAAAATAGAAAGTTAAACTAAAAAAGACATAAAACCATGAAAGCAAAAGTATCTTTAAAAACAGTGATTGTTTCAGCACTTCTCTTAGTTTGCGGATTAAATGCCTCAGCCGACAATAAGAGCAACCTCATTTACAATTCGGAAGAAGTAAATGGCATGAAGGTGGCAGAGACCGTATACAAGATGGACGGAAACACGCTTGCCAACTATATGAAGTACAATTATAAGTACGACGACCAGAACCGCATGACGGAAAGCGAAGCCCTGAAATGGAACAGCACCAAGAATACATGGGGCAAGGACATGTGCATCCGCTATGCATACCAAGGCAAGACGATGACTACCACATACTACAAATGGAACAACAAGAAAGGCGAATACATACTGGTTCCCGAGATGACAGTAATCATGGACAACCCTAACATGTAATTGACAAACTCTCTCTTAAAGTAAGAAATCTTATTCCTAACAACAATAACCGAAACCTTTCATAAAAGAGCCGGAATGATTCGCACATTCCGGCTCTTTTATTATATCTTGAAAAACAAATCCTTTCCGTCAGATACCAATAACCTTACACGATTAGTATCCTGGATTGTTTTCTATAATGGCACTGTTTGTATCAATCTCACTTTGGGGAAGCGGCCAAAGTTCATCCTTTCCTTTGATATACTTCATCGTGTTATACACACGGAGATTCAGTGCTTTCCCATCCCAAGAACTACCCTCTGAATATGCCGGATGCCAGTTGTCATCAAATGAAGGCTTGGCATTGGACATAAGCCCTTTTTGATTGGGAGCATAAATCTTACCTGTCATCACTGTAGAAGCCATACCCCAACGACGGAGATCAAACCAACGAAAACCTTCATTACAAAGTTCAACAGTACGTTCGTAACGTAATGCCTTTCGGAGTCCGCTCTGCGAAGTAACTACCACATCGGGCATTCCTACACGATTACGAATTATATTGATGTCCGTTCGTGCTAACTCCAGATTGCCATCAGCCATTTCAATATTGGCTTCTGCCTCTATTAGATAAACCTCTGCTAAACGCATCAAGCCGCAATTAAGATCACTGGTTTCATGGTTGGAGATTGCAGCTCTTTCCAACTCGGCTATATCCAAATATTTCCTCCAGAGATATCCAGCAGGACCTTTAGTGCCATTGGCACCGTATACGCCCTTGGTTCCCTGTGACTCCATGTTTGTCACGTCCTTGCCCGTGCTATAGTCGTGAATCTTTTTACTGGTAGTGGAAGTCTGGAATTCTAGATTGAATATGCGTGAACCAGGTCGCAAACAGAAAAGATCCAGACGAGGGTCCCGGTTTTGCCAAGGGTTCTGCCAGTCATACAGAGAAGATTCCGTAATCGATTTGCCATCCTTGCATTGAAACATATCAACAAATGTTTGTGTAGGACCAAAATAGGCGCATCCTCCCAGTGTACGTGGAGCCATGTAATATGCCTCCTTGGTTTTATTACTGGATATTACCGCATCATACTGCACGGACCAGAGCCACTCATTGCTTGCCTCACCGTCATAACCAAACAGAGCCGTCTGACCGGTTGGCTCTCCTGCCTCATGACTTTCTCCACAATACTGTGTATTGATGGATTCCAATTCAAAGCCTGCCTCCTTAGCCAAATTCAAGGCTTGTTTGGCCGAACTGGCAGCCAAGTCATACTTTTTCCAATTCAAGGCAATACGGGCACGTAACGCATACGCTGCTACCCGTCCGATGCGTGCACTGCCATAGCTTTCTGCTTTATGGCGGAGTGGAAGGTTAGCCAAACACTCGTCGCTAAGATCCGAAAGCAGATTCTCTACAATGGTCTCTCTCGGTGTACGTGGGGTCTGGCTGTCATTTATACCCGCTGTGTGGACCACATACGGCAAGTCTCCATAGTGCTGGCAAGCTTGATCATAACAGAATGCCCGTATGCACAGCAGCTCTGCCCGTATACTCTCTATATCCGTATCAGAGGCTGTGCCACGCAGATTATCCAGCGCATCGAGAAGCTGGTTGATACGTGCCACGGTCTTATACACGCAATTATAAAGCTTGTTTGCCACCGCGTTTTCAGCAGAAGCTCCGGAGGTGATTAATTCCGTATACATAGCCGTGTTGACACGTGTAGCACCAATATCGGTAATATTGTCTGTCACCTTCCACCAGGTGGTGGTGCTGGCACTATAAGCTGTCAGAGATGAGTAAACAGCGTTCAAACCGAAATTCGCCTCTTCCATACTCGAAGGATAAGAGGAAGAAGACGGTGAAGTGAGTGGTTCAAGGTCGAGTGAACAAGCACCGAGACCTAATAGAGACAGCGAAAGGAGTGCTGTATAAATATTGTTTCGTTTCATATCATTTTTTCTTTTTATGTCTTCTTGAATACAGACGGTTTCCCTATTCCGGCTAATCAGAATTTGATGTCAACGCCAAAAGTGAAGGCTTTCGTCTGGGGATAATTGTTTGCCGCACCCAGAGATACCCCATCTGTTGCTGATGCGTTATAGTTGACTTCGGGGTCATAGCCATCCCAAAAGTCAGTAAAAGTCAAGAGATTCTCAGCATTGGCATAAATGTAGGCAGACTTCAGTCCGATGGCTTTCATCCACTTGGAGGGCAGGTCGTAACCCAGCTGCAGGTTCTTCAGACGCAGGTAAGCGGCACTCTTCATCCAGAAGGATGATGTATAGGTGTTGTTACTGCTCTTATAAGAGAGGCGAGGCGTGGATGCATCATGATTCTGCTCCGTCCAATAGTCAAGGTGTTCCTTGCGGTAGGTTCCTCCCTGATAGCAAGGCATCACGTAGTAGGAATTGAGATAACCGTCGGCCTTGCCAACTCCTTGCAAGAAAGCCGAAAGACGAATTCCTTTGTATCCCACTCCTAAATTAAAGCTATAACTATAGCGTGGAACTGTACTTCCGATAATCGTCTTGTCATCTGTAGTAATTTTGTTGTCTCCGCTGACATTCCGGTATTTCAGGTCACCGGGATATACGGTTGTACCGAATTGGGGACAGTTGGCATTGATTTCGTCCGCTTCTTCTTGTGAATTGATGAAACCGTCGCATATCAATCCGTAAATGGAGTTAATGGAAGACCCCTCTTGGTTACGAATATCACCGCTTGTGCTGCTTGTGCCCCGCATGTCGGTGATGGTGTTTTTCACGTCGCTCAGCGTAAGGGCGGCATCCAGCGAAAAGTCCCTCGTCAGCTTCTTGCTGTAGCCTACGCTTAGCTCCCATCCCTGGTTTCTTACCTTGCCGGCATTCTGGAAGGGAGCACCCATACCAATGTGGTTGGGGATGTCCAGCTTCATCAGGATACCATCCGTTATCTTCCTATACCAGTCGGCAGTGATGTTGATACAGCCGAACAGTGAAAGATCTATGCCTAAGTCAGTCATGGTAGAAGTCTCCCATGTAAGGTCCCTATTGGAGAGCGAGGTAACAGCAGAGGTCGTGTAAAGATTACCTCCCATAGATATAGAGCCCGTAGAGAGTTGCTGAGTAGTGGGATAATAGGAACTTCCGATATTCTGGTTGCCCAGTTTGCCCCAAGAGGCACGTAATTTCAGATTATCCACTCTATCGCGTATAGATTCCATAAAGGGTTCCTCGCTGATGCGCCATGCTGCAGAGAATGAAGGGAACACGCCATATCGGTTACCCTCTGCAAATCTGGAAGAACCGTCGGTACGGATATTGGCCTCCACAAGGTAGCGTTCCTTGTAGTTGTAATTCAAGCGGCCAAAGAAGGAGTTGATGGCCCATTGGTACTCCCCTCCTCCATTGTTCATGTTCTCAATGTTACCGGCATCAATTTGGTCATATTGAGGGAAGTTGAATACTTGACGATAGGCAGAAAGAGTCTTTTCTGTATAGGTCTGACACTCCATACCTGCCATTACTTTGAAGTAGTGGTCATCCAGCTGTTTCTCATAGTTGGTCAGTGCCTGTGTGTTCCAGTAGAAGTAACGATAGGCCGATTCTGTAAGCGAGTTGTAGGTTTCGCCGCTCTTGAAGCTGGTAGTACCTTCCGGGTCACCATACGTGGTGACAGAATTCTTATAGTTATGGTTATTCTTGGTGATATAACGTGGAGTGGCTTGAACTGACACATTCCATCCATCGAGAATCTTATAGGTCAGAGCCATCGCCATGGTAGCACGGATAACATTGTTTTTCACAATACCGCCTTCACGCAACAACAGCACGGGGTTATTGCCCATCAGACCATTTGCCCCATTATAAAGACCAGTAGTAAATTGATTGACAATGTTCGGGGTTCGGGTGTTCATATAATTGAAGGCATGTCCTTCGTAGGGAGAACTATTTTTATTGGCATTGCTTACTTGTATGTCAAACTTCATGTCCAGACGGTCGCTAAGCTTGATGTCCATATTGTTGCGTACAGAGATTTTACGGTAAGAGGAATTGACCACTATACCCGTCTGGTCCAGATACCCTATAGAAGTAAGTGTCTTGATACGTTCTGATGAAGAAGTCAGAGTAAGCGTATGCCCATGGTTGAATCCGTTTTCTGTAAGAATCAAGTCCTGCCAGTCTGTATTAGGATAGATGTCCGGGTCAGTAGCCATGCCAGCCACATATTCCCTTATATATTCATCACTATAGGGCAGGTCGGATCCGTCGTTACCTGCTGCCACATTTTCCAATTGCATATATTCCAATGCATCCACTTTTTGAGGAAGCATCGTTGCGCCTTGGAATCCAAAATATCCTTTATAGGATATGCTGAACTTGTCTTGACTGCCACCCCGTTTGGTAGTCACCAGAATGACACCATTGGCAGCACGTGAGCCATAGATGGATGCAGATGCAGCATCTTTCAAGACGGACACTGACTCGATGATGTTAGGATCCACTTCATCTATGGTTCCTTCTACGCCATCGACCAACACCAACGGGGCGGCACTATCACCACCGAAGGTTCCGATACCACGTATACGTATATGACCGCCATTGCCGCCTGGCTCACCGCTCTGTGTAGTGACAGTTACACCTGCAGCCATGCCTTGCAGAGCCGAAGATACGTTTGATACTCGACGGCTTGCAAGCTTCTCGCTGTTAAGCGAAGAAACCGAGCCTGACAGATTAACCTTCTTGTTAGTGCTATAACCTACCACTACCACGTCGTTAAGCAATTGTGAGTCTTCATCCAGTACCACATGAATGAAGTTCTCCCCTGCAGTCTTCAGCTTGAGGGTACGGAAGCCGATGTAGGATACGATGAGTTCCGCGTCTTCGATGGTTTCAAAATTGAAGTTGCCGTCCACATCGGTAATGGTTTTCTCGGGAGAATGGGTCACTTGAATTGTAGCACCGGGAAGTGGATTATTGAACCGGTCCACCACTTTACCTTTGACGGGTTTCAGTGAAGCTGCGACTACATTCAACGAAACAAGCAGCCCACATACACACACAAAGGATTTAATCATTCTTGTTTTCATTAGTTTCTATGATGATTTTAATTTCGGCTGCAAAAGAATGGATGCTGTATTACAGACTTGTGTCACTTCTGTGATTTTGATATGACACCGGATGAGAGCCCGACATATGTAACTTGAACGTAACCCCATAGAAACGACGAAGTAATTTCACTCACCTATTTTTGCTCTCAATTCAAACAACAAATAATTGAAAGAGAAAAGCAATGAACAAAAAGAACATTTTTTACGCCGCATTGCTGCTTATGGCAATAGGGGCAGAAGCTAAAGAGATTAAAGGCAAAGTCATGGCCGACGGCAAGGGGCTGGCCAAAGTTGTAGTAACCGATGGCACCGCATTCGCTCTTACCAGTGAAGACGGAAGCTATATGATTGATGCTGATGAGAAGGCCCACTTTATCTATGTAGTGACACCTTCAGGCTATATGGCTCCTTGCAACGGGGGTACTCCCGTCTTCTATAAGACTCTGAACGAGAACAGCCACGATTTCCAGCTCCATCGCTGGGGAACAGTAGGAGGCAAATACGCCATGATGGCAGCAGCCGATACACAACCGCGCGGAGAGAACGCATTCCATCGGCTTGAAACGGAAGCTTTCCCCGACCTCAAGCAAGTGGGCTTTGAATATATGAGCCAGAATATTCCTGCTTTCGCCATCTTCTTGGGCGACATCTTATGGGATAACCTGGAAATGTTTCCCCACATCAAGCAAGAGATAGCAAAGATCCAAATTCCCATCTATCCGGTTATCGGCAACCACGACCACGACAAGGAGGTGAGCGACGATGATGCCAGTGCACATCTTTATCGGCATTTCTTTGGACCCACTTACTATGCGTTCAATGCTGGAAAAGACTATTATATCGTTTTGGACAATATCCTTTATAAAGGAAACAAGAAGTATGAAGTGGGGCTCAATGATCAGCAGCTCAATTGGGTGAAGAGCTATCTGCAGTACGTCCCCAAAGGGGCTCATCTGTTTGTTTGCATGCATGCTCCGGCATACTTCTATAACGAGAACTACAAGTTGGGACGCGTAGCCGAGTTACTCGACCTTTTCGAGGGTTATAAGGTAGATATTCTCAGTGGTCACACTCATGTACAATGCAACACACAAATCAGAAACAACATTCGTGAGTACAATATCGCCTCCATCGGAGGCGCGTGGTGGTTATGGGACGGCATCTATAGCAAAGACGGTACCCCTATTGGCTACCAAGTATTCGAATCCGGCAAGAACGGAATTGCAAATTATTTCAAGTCATTAGGACATGACCGTGACTATCAGTTCCGTTACTATCCCGTGGGTACAGTACCCGGCCATGAAGACGAACTCTGCGTCAAGGTATGGAATTGGGATAACCGCTGGAAAGTGGAATACTACGAAGACGGGAAGTTGAAAGGCGAAATGAAGCAGTATAAAGGCATGGATCCTGATTATGATTTCTTCCTGCAGCGCAAAGCTGTCACAGAGGGAAAGGATATGAAGGAACGTGGTCGCCAAGCTAACAAGAATGCTTATTTCTTTTTCTCTACAAAACCGAGCGATAAAGCAAAGAAAATAAAAATCGTGGTGACTGACGCCAACGGGAAAAGCTACGAGCAGTCTTTGGAACATTAAGTAAACAGACAGATAGTAATCGGTACCTGATTATGAGCCATTCCCTGCTCCTCGTTATTCAGCTATCGGTTATTATTCGTACCTTTACCCGAAAAAGGAATGCCACATGATACCCAAGCCCCTCATTACCTACATCGAGACAGCAATCATCCCCCGTTACAAGGAGTTTGACAAAGCACACAACCTCTCACACGTCCGCACCGTCATCGAAGAAAGCCTTGCCCTCGCCCGGCAATATCCCGAAGCGGACGAACGCCTGGCATACGTCATTGCCGCCTACCATGACACGGGACTGTGCCGCGACCGCGCCACCCACCACCTTGTCTCCGGCGAGATACTGATGGCGGACTCTACCCTGCGGCAATGGTTCTCCGACACGGAAATCCTCCTCATGAAAGAAGCCGTAGAAGACCACCGCGCCTCTACAGACCACGAACCTCGTAGCATCTACGGCAAGATTGTTGCCGAAGCGGACCGTATCATCGACCCGGACATCACCCTGCGCCGCACCGTGCAGTACGGATTGAAACAGAATCCTGCCGCCGACAAGGAGTGGCACTACCAGCGGTTCCATCAGCATCTCATGGCAAAATATGCACCCGGCGGTTATCTGAAGCTCTGGTTTCCCGAGGGCAAGAATGCGGAACAGCTGAAGAAGCTCCAAGCCATTATCGCAGACGAAGGACAGCTGCGGCAAGTTTTCAACCGAATATTCGAGGAGGAAAAGTAATAGCGGTATCAATGAAGCATATGCCCCATTTCATTTCCGACTATGGAAACGGTTTGTTTCCTATAATGGAACAGAGTGTTCTCTATAAGGAAACAAAGTGTTTCCTATAACGGAACAAATCGTTTTATCCCGTCGAAACAAGTCGTTTCATACAAGAGAAACAATCTGTTCCGACGGGGTGTAACAAAGTGTTCAGTACTGTGAACTAATACAATAGCTCTATTTAGAAGGTCTCACAAGATAAGTATCCGCCTCCATAAGTATAAAGACTTATGGGCGTGCCAACATGAGGAAATCATAAAACTCACAGATGGACTGGCCTTCGGTTTCTGATTCGAAGACAAAGAAGAGCGGCTGCTTTCCCTTATGCAGCTTTGCCGGAATAGAGAGCGGAGCATAGAACTCTCTGCAAGTGCTGCCAGCCTTCACATCCACAAGTCCTATCTCTACACCGCCTTTTGTTGTCCAAGGGCTACCCAGCATGATGCGGATGCGTCCGTCGGTATCTTCAGCCTTCAACCTTAACTGCATCTGCAAAGACTTATCTCGCGGAACGGCATTCATATTCAAGTATTTATATCCTACAATCGACCCACTTGTATTATTCACCACCGGAGCGAACGGGATTTTGTGGTTGTTATCGCCGGCATAGGGATTATTATCCCGGTACACAGGCCGGATGTAAGACCCCGTGTAGACATAATGGGGATAGACCTCTTTGATACCTCCGGGATTGGTGTGCCAACAAGCCAACCCGGCCGAGATGCGCTGCATAGGATTGAGCCCTTCAAGAAGGAAACCCTCAGAGTTGAATTCCCCGCGCGAAATCACGACTTTCCCACCTTTTCCTTTTTCCACCTTTACATCAATGGCCGACACCATAGCCTGGCGTGCATAGCAATCAGTACCTATCTGGCGATGATAGAACACGTACCATTGCCCTCCTATCTTGCAGATACTGCCATGCGTATTTCCACCGGGCATGGCCGAAGCTATCACATTGCCTTTTTCATCATACTCGCGCGCACGGGCATCGATGATTGTTCCGCCATAGGTCCAGGGACCCAGAGGATGCTCGCTATAAGCGTATGCCAGCGTATAGTTGCTGGCGTTCGGCAAGCCATCTTCACCCTCAGCGGTAGTACGGCTATAGATAAACACATACTTATCCTCAATCTTGCGGATGGAGGATGCCTCAAAGAAGCGGAATATACCTTCCTGCCGATAGCCTGAAATCATGTTCTCCACCACTTCGGTACCCGGCTTTACCGTGCACATGGTAGCAGGGTCCAACTCCGCGCCATGCGAAATGCCAAATCCCCAATAACCATACACACGTCCATCATCATCGACAAACACTGCGGGGTCGAATCCCAAACAACCGAAAGTCTCGCGAGGACGTTCCTTGTTCCAATTGCATACTGTAAACGGACCATCGGGACGGTCGCTTTTGGCAATCATGGAATTGCGTCCACTACCTTGATTATTCGGAAAGAGGTAATAAGTTTTCTTACCATCGGTATCGGTAGTTACTGTCACGTCAGGGGCAAAAAGCACGTCGTCGGTTCCATCAGCATTCAGTTTATACAGCTCGGGCGACTCATTGACTTTAAATATCACGCCGTCATATCTCCAACGGGTCAGGTCCTCTATGGGTGCCGACCACACCACTTGGTCACGTCCGCAATACATCCACTTGAGATTGTCGTGCGAACCATAAATATAGACACGGTACTTGCCGGGACAGTCAGGATCCTCAAACACATAGGGCTCACCATCAGGAATAAATTCCCAAAGCGGCAGATAAGGATTCTGTGCAGATAATGTAAAAGACAAGCTGATGAGACATGATAAAATCATCAGAATTTTTCTTACTTTGTTTTTCATAATCGCATTGATTTATAGAATGATACTTAAATTATAATTGCGACAAAACTATCAATTTATCGTTTCATCGTCATGCTTTTAATGCAAATTAACACGTTCAATACGAATTTCTAAATACCGTTCCGGCGGCTCTCCCATCTCCTCCTTTCTTCGTTGGTGTATGCAAAAATCAGCTATTTTTCAGTAAGTTTGTCCGGTTTGCACTATCTTTGCTTAAAAAAGCGAAGATAGGCTGCACCTCAGCATAAAAAATGAACGAGTTCATTTTATTCTGCATTCGGTTTGCACTATCTTTGCATCCAATTAACTGAACAATAACTAAAAAAACAAGATAACACTATGGCATTAAAAGCTGGTATCGTGGGCCTTCCCAACGTAGGAAAATCCACTCTTTTCAACTGCTTGAGCAGCGCAAAGGCACAAGCGGCAAACTTCCCGTTCTGTACAATCGACGCCCAAATGGGGCAAGTGTCCGTACCCGACGAACGACTGACGAAGCTCGCCGAGCTGGTTCACCCGGGGCGTATCGTACCTGCCGTGTGCGACATCGTCGACATTGCCGGACTGGTGAAGGGCGCCAGCAAAGGTGAAGGACTCGGCAACCAGTTCTTGGGCAACATCCGCGAGTGCGACGCCATCATTCACGTGCTGCGCTGCTTCGACAACGGCAACATCGTCCACGTGGACGGTTCGGTGAACCCCGTGCGCGACAAGGAAATCATCGACACAGAGCTGCAACTGAAGGACCTCGACACGGTGGAAAACCGCATCAAGCGTGTAGAGAAGATTGCCAAAGTGGGTGGCGACAAGGCGGCAAAGATAGAGTACGAACTCCTGCTCCGCTACAAGGATGCCCTGGAACAAGGACAAAGCGCCCGCACCGTCATCCCACAGAACGACGACGAGGAACAATGTGCCAAGCAGATGTTCCTGCTCACCACCAAACCTGTGCTCTACGTCTGCAACGTGGATGACGTCAGTGCCGCCAGCGGCAACCAGTACGTAGAGCAGGTGCGCGAAGCCATTAAGGGCGAGGATGCGGAACTCATCATCATCTCCGCCCAGACCGAAGCCGACATCGCCGAACTGGAGACATACGAAGAAAAGCAGATGTTCCTCGAAGACCTGGGACTGAAAGAGAGCGGTTGCAACCGTTTGATTAAAGCTATCTACAGCCTGCTGAACCTCGAAACCTTCATCACTGCCGGAGAGATGGAAGTAAAGGCATGGACCTATCGCAAGGGATGGAAAGCACCGCAATGCGCCGGCGTTATCCATACGGATTTCGAGAAAGGGTTTATCCGGGCAGAGGTCATCAAGTATGAGGATTATATCAAGTATGGCAGCGAAGCAGCCGTGCGCGAAGCCGGAAAGTTGGGTGTGGAAGGCAAGGAGTATGTGGTGCAGGATGGGGACATCATGCACTTCAGGTTCAATGTGTAATGATATTCATTCCAGATGGCAATGTACTTTCTTTGTACATTGCCATTTTCTAATAAACTCCATACAATAACAATATGAAACAGATTATCTTCCTTTTATTCTTATTGTCCTGTACTGCCGTTTATGCACAACAGCAAGACTCAGTAACCATTCACGGACGGGTGACTGATTACAACGGACAGCCGATAGACAGTGCCAGTGTCTGGTGGCAAAACCCGCAGTTCAATGACATCATAGAAGCCATAACCGACAAAGACGGGCATTACACGGCCCGTATACCCAAAGGGAAATATCAAAGTGCAGCCTCTATTTATCTGCCCTCCTATGCGCACATTGCCATGAAAAGCGGGCTGCCCGAGACTGAACACCGCCTGGAGTTCTGGGCCTGGGATTTCATCGCCGACCGCGACACTACACTCGACATACGTTATCATCGTATGGAAGCTTATGGCCTGCGTGCTTTCTGCATCCCCGGAGCCATGCCTACTTATCAGATATACGTCCGTCCCATGAGCTTGACACGTACCTACCAATGGATGAAAGAAACAAAGCCCGAGTCATTGGTACACGGTGAAAACCTGGGTGACATTGAGCAACAAGAACAAAACAAAGAAGCCAGAGAATGCCAGATGGCTCCCCGCCCCGGGCAACTGAAAGTCACCGTCTGGATAGACGGCGAGAAGGTCCCCGTGCTGATGAAGCAGGAAATAAAAGAGTATTTCGACAGCAACGAATATGGCAACGCCTATCTATTGACAGTAGATATGCCCAAGCATCCCAGAAAAGACCTTCCCTACCGTATCTTCAAAGTAGAACTGGAAGACATGGAGAACGGTGACCGCGGCGAAGGGCTTTACTATATGGAAAAGAAAAACTACGTTCAATAACATTAACCATACACTACAAATGACAAACAATAATCTGAAATACCTCATAGCAGGTACCGGCGGCGTAGGCGGAAGCATTGCCGCCTTTCTTTCATTATCCGGCAAAGACGTCACTTGCATTGCACGCGGCGAACACCTTGCCGCCATACGCAAAAACGGATTGCAACTGCACTCCGATTTGAAAGGTGAACATTCTCTGAAAGTTGCGTCATTTACCGCAGAAGAATTCCAAGGCAAAGCGGATGTTATCTTTGTCTGCGTTAAAGGTTATTCCGTAGACTCCATCACTGAACTCATCAAACGTGCCTCACACGACCGTACAGTGGTAATCCCCATCCTGAATGTTTACGGAACCGGTCCCCGCATCCAGCGGTTGGTCCCCGGCGTCACGGTGCTCGACGGCTGCATCTACATCGTAGGCTTCGTATCCGGACGGGGAGAAATCACGCAGATGGGAAAGATTTTCCGGCTCGTCTACGGAGCACACCGCGGCACGATTGTTTCCCGTGAAACATTGGAAGCCGTGCAACACGATTTGCAGGAAAGCGGCATCAAAGCCGAAATCTCCGACGACATCAACCGGGACACATTCGTCAAGTGGTCGTTCATCTCGGCAATGGCCGTCACCGGAGCCTATTACGACGTACCTATGGGCGAAGTCCAGAAACCGGGCAAAGTGCGCAACACCTTTATCGGGCTGTCACAAGAGAGCGCAGCTTTGGGCAGGAAATTGGGTATAGAATTCAAGGAAGACATTGTGGAGTATAACCTCAAAGTAATAGACAAACTCGCCCCCGAAAGTACCGCCTCCATGCAGAAAGATATGGCCAAAGGGCATCAGAGCGAAGTACAAGGCTTGTTGTTTGACATGATTACGGCTGCAGAGGAACAAGGGATTGAGGTGCCGACGTATAGGATGGTGGCAGAGAAATTCAAATAAACTGCCACGATGAACTGCCAAACGAGATAATTTCATACCTTTGTCCCGAACAACCCCGTAATTCAGTAATTTAATTCTTCATAAATATGCTATCACTACTCACCATCAACTGGAACCCCGACCCCGAACTATTCAACTTCTTCGGCATATCCATCCGCTACTACGGTTTATTATGGATTATCGGCCTCGCCTTTGCCTACCTTATCGTGCAACACCAGTACCACGACCGCAAAATAGACGAAAAGAAATTCGAACCTCTTTTCTTCTATTGCTTCTTCGGCATACTGATAGGCGCACGACTGGGCCACTGCATATTTTACGACTGGGCCTACTACCAGGACCACTTCGTTGAAATGATTCTCCCCATCAAGCAGACCGCCGCAGGATGGAAAATGACGGGTTACACCGGCCTTGCCAGCCACGGCGGCACGCTGGGCCTGATTATCGCCCTCTGGATGTACTGCCGCAAGACGAAGATGCACTACATGGACGTGCTCGACATGATAGCCGTTGCCACTCCCATCACCGCCTGCTGCATCCGCCTTGCCAACCTGATGAACTCCGAAATCATCGGCAAACCGACCGACGTGCCCTGGGCATTCATCTTCGAGCGGGAAGACATGTTGCCCCGCCATCCGGCACAGCTCTACGAAGCCATTGCCTACTTCATTTTCTTCTTGGGAATGGTCTGGCTATACAAACGCGGACAGAAGAAACAAGAGACCAAGCTCGAAACAGATTTCAGCACCACCAAGCGGAAATCAACCACCGTGCAGGCCGAAGCCTCCCTGCCCTATCACCGCGGTTTCTTCTTCGGACTCTGCCTGACGGAGATTTTCACCTTCCGTTTCTTCATCGAGTTCCTGAAAGAAAACCAGGTGAACTTTGAGGACAGCATGACGCTGAACATGGGCCAGTGGCTCAGTATCCCGTTTGTGATTATCGGGGT
This sequence comes from Bacteroides sp. 4_1_36, assembly GCF_003466325.1. Classification (NCBI taxonomy): domain Bacteria; kingdom Pseudomonadati; phylum Bacteroidota; class Bacteroidia; order Bacteroidales; family Bacteroidaceae; genus Bacteroides; species Bacteroides sp. 4_1_36. The sequence goes on along the minus strand of NZ_QSOX01000008.1, from coordinate 38,877 downwards.
ATATTTCATGTGTTTCTACGGGAAGAAAGCTTCCAAATAAACATTTCAGCCCTACATAAGCAACATACCCACCCCTTTCATCTGTGTGGATTTCTCTACTTTTACGGCATCGAAACAGTAACCGTAAATCATATATTTATCATGAAAGAGAAACAACTGATGAAAGGGGCAGCTTTTATGCTGCTAGCAGCAACTGCCATCCCGCCCGCACATGCCCAACTGAAAACAAATGCCGGCGTGCAATACCTGCTTTCCCAGTCGAAAGACATGAGCCAGGATTTTCTGGACCTCAGCAACACCTATTTCTTTGCCGACAGCCTGGTATCGTTCGACACCTCCACCGGCAAGGGGACTGTCCAGTGGAAACGCCAGCAACTGATGCCCCGCCAGGCATTCAATGCAAACACCTACCTGCACCAGCCCCTCCAGTCGCTGGACTTCCCGGAGACGGCCTACGACAACAATCCACAACTGACGTTCACCGTCGAACCGGTCAGCGAACGTACCCTCCGCATCCGTATGCTTACCTCGCCCATCGTACCGAAAGAAGATGCCGATGACCCCATGCTCATAGGAAAGCCTGCCGACGGACGCTCCTTCTGGAAAGCCGAGAAGACGGATAAAGGTACCCTGTACACCTCCCGATACGGCAGTCTGCTCATCGAGAATTACCCCTGGCGCCTGGTGCTGAAAGATGCTGACGGACGCCTGCTGACACAGACCCGTTGCTGGAGCGACAACGACTCCACACAGGTCAAGGTACCTCCATTCAGCTTCATCAAGCGCGGCTCGGACAACTCACGCAGCATCAATCCCGTATTCAGCCTCGCGCCAAACGAGAAAATCTACGGTTGCGGCGAGTCCGCCACCGCACTGAACAAGGCCGGACAAAAGGTCAACCTCTTTGTCACCGACCCGCAGGGCCCCGAAACTCCGGATATGTACAAACCTATCCCCTTCTTTTTCAGTAACCGCGGCTATGGCATGTTTATGCACACTTCCGCCCCCGTGACCTGCGACTTCGGCTGCTCCTACATCGGAGCCACCAAACTCTTTATGGCAGACGAAGCGATGGACATCTTCATCTTCCTGGGTTCGCCGAAGGAGATGCTGAGCGAATACACCGCACTGGTAGGACGGCCCGAAATGCCCCCTTTGTGGAGCTTCGGCACCTGGATGAGCCGCATCACCTACTTCAGCGAAGCAGAGGGCCGCGATGTAGCCCGGAAACTGCGTGAGAACAAGATACCGAGCGACGTCATCCACTTCGATACCGGTTGGTTCGGCGTGGACTGGCAGTGCGACTACGCCTTTGCCGCCGACCGCTTCGACAATCCCCGGCAGATGCTCACCGACCTAAGGTCACAAGGCTTCCGCACCTGCCTCTGGCAACTCCCCTACTTCACTCCGAAAAACAAGTTCTTCCCCGAGCTGGTGGAACGCGGTCTGTACGTACGCAACGGTAAGGGGCAGCTCCCCTACGAGGACGTGGTGCTGGACTTCACCAACCCCGAAACCGTGAAGTGGTATCAGGAAAAACTCGGCAATCTGATTGAAATGGGTGTAGGCGCCATCAAAGTAGACTTCGGCGAAGGTGCCCCGCTGGATGCCATCTATGCCAACGGCCGTAGCGGACTGTACGAACACAACCTCTACCCGCTGCGCTACAACAAAACCGTGGCCGACATCATCAAGAAGCTGCACGGCGAAAACATCATCTGGGCACGTTCTGCATGGGCAGGCTCACAACGCTACCCGCTGCACTGGGGCGGTGATGCCGCCACCACCGAAACCGGTTTCGAGGGAACCGTCCGCAGCGGTCTCTCCATCGGATTGAGCGGGTTCTGCTTCTGGAGCAATGACATAGGCGGCTTCGTGACCCAAAGCCCCGAAAGCCTCTACCGCCGCTGGCTGCCCTTCGGCTTCCTCACCAGCCACAGCCGCGTGCACGGAGCACCTCCCACTGAGCCGTGGTACTACGGGAAAGAGTTCACAGACTATTTCCGCCGTTGCGCCGAGCTGAAGTACAAACTGATGCCCTATGTATACGCACAATCCAAAGAGTGCACCGAGAACGGCTGGCCGATGCTCCGCGCCCTACTGCTGGAGTATCCCGACGACCCGGGTGCATGGCTGGTAGAGGACGAGTACATGTTCGGCTCCAACCTCCTCGTGGCACCCATGCTCGAAGAGGGAAGCGGACGGGATGTCTACCTCCCCGGACGGCAGAAATGGATAGACTACCAGACCGGAAAGGTGTATGCTCCGGGATGGAACCATATCGAGTGCGGCACCCTGCCCATCGTCATTCTTGTAAAGGACGGTTCGGCCATCCCCCATATCCCCGTGGCACAATGCACAGACCAGATGAAGTGGGACAAGATTACGTGGAAGAAGTATCTGGCAGACGAAAAGAAAGCCGAAGGATTGCTCTGCCTGCCGCAGGACGGACAGTTACAACGGATATCAATCCCATAACCGGTATATCAAACACATTAAACCCTAATACCCCATGCGAAACAAGTTATTGTTCCTCGCCTTGCCCCTGCTATTCGGCTTACAGGCAAGCGCACAACACATACAAGCCTTTCAAGATACCACGCTCACCGACGAACAGCGCGTGGAACATCTTCTTTCCATCCTGACATTGGATGAAAAGATAAACCTTCTTTCCACCGACCTCGGTGTCCCTCGCTTCAACATTCCCCGTTGCGGACACTACGAAGGACTGCACGGGCTGACCCTCGGCGGGCCTGCCATGTGGGGCGGACGCCAAAGAACGAAAGACGGGAAAGTAGTCCCCACAGACTGCCCCACCACCATATTCCCCCAATCCTACGGTCTGGGCTCCACATGGGACACCGATTTGGTGCGGAAAGTAGCGGAACAAGCCGCTGAAGAAGCCCGCTACTACATGCAGACCACCGGCAACAAGCGTCATGCCCTCGTGATGCGCGCTCCGAATGCCGACCTTGCCCGCGACCCACGCTGGGGACGCACCGAGGAGAGTTTCGGAGAAGATGCTTTCCTCACCGCCCAACTCACCATTGCCAGCGTACGCGGCCTGCAAGGCAATCATCCCCGCTACTGGAAAACCGCCTCTCTGATGAAGCATTTCCTTGCCAACAGCAACGAGGACGGACGGGACAGCACTTCCTCCGACTTCGACACGCGCTTGTTCCATGAATACTATGCTTATCCTTTCTATAAAGGCATCACCGAGGGAGGCAGCCGTGCCTTCATGGCCGCCTACAACAGTTGGAACGGCATCCCCATGTCCATCCATCCCTGCCTCGAAGAGATTACCCGCAAGCAGTGGGGCAACAACGGTATCATCTGTACGGACGGCGGTGCCCTGAAACTGCTGATTGAAGCGCACAAGAGTTTTCCGAGCTTTGCGGAGGGTGCTGCTGCCGTAGTAAAAGCCACCACAGGACAATTTCTCGACGCATACGTTCCTTACGTCAAGGAAGCTCTGGAAAAGGGATTACTGACCGAAGTCGACATCGACAAGGCTATCCGCGGGAACATCTTCGTCGCCCTCAAGCTCGGCTTGCTGGACGGGGACAACTCCCGTAACCCTTATCTCTCTATCGGAAAGAACAGTACGGAGACACCGCCTTTCATGACAGCAGAAGCCCGCAGGCTGGCACGGGAAGTCACCGCCAAGTCCGTGGTGTTATTGAAAAACAAAAAACTCCTGCCACTCGATGCCGGAAAGCTGCGTAAAATAGCCATTATAGGCCCGTATTCGGACAAAATCGTGCAAGATTGGTATAGTGGTACCCCGCCTTACGAAACAACGATTCTGAGTGGCATACGCAATGCTGTGAAAGAAGGAACCGAAATCATCCACGCCGAAGACAACCGCATGGGCCAGGCAGAAAAGGCTGCTGCAGCCGCCGACGTTGCCATCGTGTGTGTAGGAAACCATCCTTACGGCACGCGTGCGGACTGGAAGTTCTCTCCCGTCCCCAGTGACGGCCGCGAAGCCGTGGACCGCAAATCGCTGATGCTGCCCGATGAAGACTTGGTGAAGCTGGTGCTCAAGGCCAATCCCAATACCATACTGGTGCTCGTCAGCAGCTTCCCCTACACCATCAACTGGAGCCAGGAGCACGTGCCTGCCATCGTCCACATCACCCACTGCAGTCAGGAGCAGGGCAACGGACTGGCCGACGTACTCTTCGGCAAGGTGAATCCAGCCGGACGTACCGTACAGACGTGGGTGAAAGACATCACTGACCTACCCGACATGATGGACTACGACATCCGCAACGGACGCACGTATATGTACCACCAGGGCCCGGTGCTCTATCCTTTCGGCTATGGTCTGAGCTATTCCGACTTTGCATACGAGAAGATTGAATCCGTCAAGCAAGACAAGAAGAACATCCGCGTGACGGTATCAGTGAAGAATACAAGCGGACGCGACGGGGAAGAAGTTGTGCAGCTCTATGCCAGCTATCCGGACTCCAAAGTGGAACGTCCCTCCAAGCAGTTGCGCGCCTTCAAGCGTATCCCCATCAAGGCTGGTGAAAGCCGGGAAGTGACGCTTACCGTTCCCAAGGAGGAGCTCGGCTATTGGAACGAAGAAAAGCAGATGTTCGTTGTAGAACCCGGAACGGTGAAGCTGCTGATAGGGGCTTCATCGGAAGATATACGGTTGGAGGGAAAAGTCAAACTATAAGAAACCAGCCGTGTTTTGAAACAATCCGGATGAGGATGCGTCGAAACTGGTATTCACCACCGATTACACAGATTTACACAGATAAGCATCTTTGATTATCAGTAGATTAAGCTCATTCTGTGTTAATCCGTGTAATCTGTGGTGAATTTTGACACACCCCTATCCGGTTATTTCCCTTTCACTATCCTCTTTATATCATTCAGCTTGTTCAGTGCCTCCAGCGGCGTCAGGTTATTCACATCCAGATTCAGTATCTCATCGCGTATCTGGCACAACACCGGGTCGTCGAGCTGGAAGAAGCTGAGTTGCATGCCGCCGCGTGTCTCTCCCACTTCCACCATCGGTTTGCTGGAAATCCCCTGCTGGCGGTTGTCTGTTTCCAGTTGTTTCAGAATGTCATTGGCACGCTTCACGATGCTTTTGGGCATACCCGCCATTTTGGCTACATGAATACCGAAGGAGTGTTCGCTACCGCCGCGCTCCAATTTGCGCAAGAAGATGACTTTGTTATCTATCTCCTTCACCGAAACGTTGTAGTTCTTTATACGCTTGAAGCTCTTCTCCATCTCATTCAGCTCATGGTAGTGCGTGGCAAACAAGGTTCGGGCTTTTGCCTTGGGATGCTCGTGTATATGCTCCACAATCGCCCAGGCGATGGAAATACCATCATATGTAGAAGTACCGCGCCCCAGCTCGTCGAACAGCACCAGGCTGCGGGGAGAAAGGTTGTTCAGGATATCCGCCGCCTCGTTCATCTCCACCATAAAGGTAGACTCGCCCACGGAAATATTATCGCTGGCACCCACACGGGTGAATATCTTATCCACCAACCCGATATGGGCACTCTCCGCAGGCACAAAACTGCCGATTTGAGCCAGCAGCGTAATCAGCGCCGTCTGCCTCAGCAAAGCAGACTTACCCGCCATGTTGGGACCCGTAATGATGATAATCTGCTGCGTCTGGCTATCCAGCATCACATCATTGGCAATATACTTCTCGCCGATGGGGAGCTGCTTCTCAATCACCGGGTGGCGTCCCTGGCAGATTTCCAGCACATCGTCGTCGGCAATGACGGGGCGTATATAGTTGTTCTCGCGCGCTGCCGTGGCAAAGGAGAGTAGGCAGTCCAGACGCGCTATCTGGTTCGCATTGATTTGAATGGCGGGGATGAACTCGCTCAATGATTGCACCAATTCTGCATAGAGTTGTGTTTCCAGTACCAGTATCTTGTCCTCCGCACCGAGAATCTTCTCCTCGTACTCCTTCAATTCCTGGGTAATGTAGCGTTCGGCATTGGCAAGGGTCTGCTTGCGTATCCACTCTGCCGGCACTTTGTCCTTATGCGTGTTGCGCACTTCGATGTAATAACCGAAGACATTGTTGTAGCCTATCTTCAAGCTGGGAATCTCCGTCAGCTCACTCTCGCGCTGCTGTATCTGCAACAGATAATCCTTACCGGAGTAGGCTATCTGGCGCAACTCGTCCAACTCGGCACTAACACCGGACTTGATGACACCGCCCTTATTAATCAGCAACGGCGGGTCATTGTCTATCTCCCGGTCTATGCGGTCGCGGATGGACTGGCAGATGTTCAACTGCTCGCCTATATGATTCAAGCTGGCATTATCGGCATCCATGCAAGCCGCTTTGATGGGTTCTATCGCCTGCAAAGCCACCTTCAGCGCCACTACCTCACGCGGAGAGACACGGCCTACCGCCACTTTGGAGATGATGCGCTCCAAGTCACCTATCAAATGCAGCTGCTCCTCTATCAACTCCTTGAAATCGGGCTGGCGGAAGAAGTATTCCACTACATTCAGCCGTTCGTTAATCGGCTGCACGTCCTTCAACGGGAATACCAGCCAGCGTTTCAGCAGGCGGGCACCCATCGGGCTGATGGTCTTGTCTATCACATTCAGCAGACTGCTACCGCCGTCGTTCATCGACCCCATCAGCTCCAGGCTGCGCACCGTGAACTTATCCAGACGGACGTACTTATCCTCCTCGATGCGTGCCAGCGAAGTGACATGCCCTATCTGCGTATGCTGCGTCATGATGAGGTATTGCAGGATAGCTCCCGAAGCGATGATACCGTTCTTGAGATGCTCCACACCGAAACCTTTCAGGTTCTTCACCTCGAAATGCTTCAGCAGCTTCTCGCGGGCGGAAGTCTCGGTAAACACCCAGTCGTCCAGCTCGAAAGTGAAGAACTTGCTGCCGAAGTTCCCTTCGAACATCAACCGCTTGCCACGCTCGAAAAGCACCTCTTTGGGGGCAAAGTTGTTCAGCAACTTGTCCACATAGTCGAAAGGGCCTTCCGCCGTCAGAAATTCGCCCGTAGATATGTCCAGGAAAGCCACACCGCAGGCACCCTTGCCGAAGTGTACGGCAGCCAGAAAGTTGTTCTCCCGGTAGTTCAGCACATTGTCGTTGATGGAGACTCCCGGCGTCACCAGCTCCGTGATGCCCCGCTTTACGAGTTTCTTTGTCAACTTCGGGTCCTCCAACTGGTCGCAGATGGCCACGCGCTTGCCGGCACGTATCAGCTTGGGCAGATAGGTGTCGAGTGCATGATGCGGAAAGCCCGCCATTTCGATGGTTTTCCCCTTGCCGTTGGCACGTTTGGTCAAGGTAATACCGAGGATTTCGGACGCGACGACGGCATCGGTGGAATAGGTTTCATAGAAGTCACCACAACGAAACAGCATGACAGCATCGGGATGCTTTGCCTTCAAGTCGAGGAACTGTTTCATCATCGGGGTAAGGACAATATCTTCGTGCATACAAGTCTTTAATTTTTAATTTCCAGGATTTTGAGCCAAGAGAGCAGAAAATCGTCAAGTAAGGCCCAAAACTTAATGTGACAAAGATAATTCTTTTTTAGAAAACAGCTGCGTAGAGGCTTCAAAACCTTAGCAAGCCTTAACAAAGAGACGTATTTTCCTAAAACATGTTATAAAACAGCCTTTTTTATTTGCTTTATTTGGAGATAAGCAAAAAGTCCGTACCTTTGCAATGTGTTTTTCATAGTATTAGATTTAAGGTTAACAAAGGTTGGAGTACAGCGGTACTCCTTTTTTTATACCCACACCTTTCGTATCTTCCCCTTTTCCCTTACAAAAAGACATATTCACTCGGCGAAACGCCCTTCATCTTCTTGAAAACCCGGTTGAAATAAGGAACATTGTTGAATCCCACCTGATAGCAGATTTCTGCTACGGATACCTTTTGTTGTTTCAGCAACCGGCAGGCAAGCTCAATGCGGTATTCATTGAGATAAGTGACGAAAGTCTTCCCCGAGACTTTCTTGAAAAAGATACAGAAAGAAGTGCGGTTCATCCCCACGTGGCGTGCAACGTCATCCAGCGTAATATCCCGCTTGGCGTTACAAACGACGTAGACTTGTATCCTATTCATTCGCTCCCGTTCCGGGTCCATCTTCTGATACTGCCCCACCACACTCTCTTCCTCGCTCCCGGCAAGAATAAGCAGCAGTTTTATCATCAGCGGGATGCGTTCAGCCCTCCCCAAAGGACGCATCTCCTCGAGGACGGAAGCAATAGCCGACGACTTTTCCTTCCCGAACTTCACGGCATCCCTTTTCCGTTTCAGCTTCTCCGTACATTCCTGCAGCTCAGGGAAAGCAACACAGCAGTTGTCAAGAAATTCCCGGCCGAAAGTTATCGTGATATTGGCAATATGCCCCTGCGCATCTGTCACATCATTCTCGAAATACCAGCAATGCGGTATCTCCGGAGGAACTATCACTACTTCCCCACTCCCGAAAGGTTCAGTACGGTCACCTATCAGCCGCATGCCTGAGCCTACGATGATATACGACAACTCCCACGTTGCCTGCTCATGCAGACCTATCTGCTCGCCGGGAGCCAGGCATACATCGTCGAAGGTAAAAGAAGTGTTTTCCGGCCGAGGCACTGCATTATCATTCATAATTTGGGTAAAATATCTCCCTGAAGGGGAGTAAATGCAAATATAAGACAATCCTAATAAACAATAAGAGAAATGCCCGGAGAAATTGCAGACTAACTTTGCCCGCGAAATAAAGTTATGCCGGGAATCCGGATTGTCTGAGGATATGTCAAAATACACACTCGCCACAGATTACACAGATTAACACCGATAAAAGTTCTTGATTATCAGAGCTCCTAAAATAATCTGTGTAATCTGTGGTGAGTCATGACACGTCCGCATTTTAGAAGAATATTAATCTAACAACAAACATAATTCCAATGAAGACAACAACTTATTTAGCATCCAAGCCGCGTTACGAAATACTGGACGGGCTTCGCGGCGTAGCCGCAATAATCGTGGTAGCTTTCCATCTTTTTGAAACCTATTCCGCAGGGCCTGCCCACCAGATTTTGAACCACGGCTACTTGGCCGTGGACTTCTTCTTCGTACTCTCCGGCTTCGTCATCGGTTATGCCTACGACGACCGCTGGGACCGTATGACAACGTGGGACTTCTTCAAGCGACGCTTGGTACGCCTGCACCCCATGGTGATTATGGGTACACTCCTCGGCGCCTCCCTATTCTACTTCAGTGCCTGCTCCGCCTTCCCGATGGTGATGCAAACACCGTGGTGGAACGTGCTGCTGATGACACTCCTGGGCTGCCTTATGTTCCCCACCCCCACTTCATGGGACATCCGGGGCTGGTGGGAAACAAACGCGTTGAACGGCCCCACCTGGTCGCTGATGTGGGAATATATTGCCAATGTGCTCTATGCCCTATTCATCCGCCGCTTCTCCAAACTGGCACTGGGCATATTCGTCGGACTCTCTGCCTGCCTTACGCTCGACGTCACGCTCAACATAGATACCTTTGGGCTTCTTTCATCGCGGGGAGAAGCCGCCTACACCCTCATCGGCGGCTGGAGCCTGACACCCGGCCAGCTCTATATAGGCATTTCACGCCTGCTCTATCCCTTCTTCATGGGTCTGCTGTTGTCTCGCATAGGCAAGCTGGTGAAGGTGAAGAGAGGATTCTACTGGTGTTCCCTGCTGGTGACTGTTATCCTCGTGATGCCGCGCATCGGAGGCGAGACCAGCCAATGGATGAACGGCGTCTACGAAGCCGTAAGCGTGCTCGCCCTCTTTCCGCTGATAGTGGCTATGGGAGCAGGCAGCAACGTCACGGGCAAGCGTTCCGTAGCCCTCTGCAAATTCCTGGGCGAACTATCCTATCCGCTGTACATCACACACTTCCCGCTGATATACATGCAGATAGCCTGGGCACGGAATAACCCCGACGCACCGGCAGGAATGCACTTGTTCATTGCCGTATCCGTCTTTGTACTCTCCATTGCCATTGCATACGCTTGCCTCAAACTGTATGACGAACCGGTACGCGAGTGGCTGAAACAACACTGGTTGATGAAGAAGAATACCAAAACATCCAAATGATTGTTGAACCCAAATACACACTACCATGAATAGAATAAAATCTTTCTTGTTGGCAAGCATGTTTCTCCTGCCAACAATGGCGCAGCAAGCAGCTGCTCCAGCTATTCCACAAGACAAAAAAATAGAGCAGAAAGTGGAAGCCCTACTGAAAAAAATGACCCTTGAAGAGAAAATAGGCCATGAGAGAAATCGGCATACCCTGCATCTATGGACTGGACCAAAATCACGGGACAACCTACACAATGGGTGGAACGCTCTTTCCTCAAAACATCAATGTGGCTGCTTCCTTCAACCGCAACCTGGTCCGTGAAGCCGCACGTATTACTGCCTATGAAACCAAAGCCGGCAGCTGCCCGTGGACTTATTCTCCCACCATCGACCTGGGACGCGATCCCCGCTGGCCACGCATATGGGAGAATTATGGCGAAGACTGCTACGTCAATGCAGAAATGGGGCGGGCTGCCGTACTCGGCTTCCAAGGAGAAGACCCGAACCATATCGGCAAACAAAATATTGCCGTATCACTAAAGCATTATATGGGCTACAGCGTCCCCTTCACCGGAAAAGACCGTACACCGGTATACATCTCGGCTCAAGACCTTCGTGAGAAACACTTTGCTCCTTTCCTGGCTTGTGTAAAAGCAGGAGCATTATCCGTCATGGCAAATTCGTGTTCTGTCAACGGATTGCCCGTACACGCCAATTACAAACTCTTGACCCAATGGCTGAAAGAAGAACTGAACTGGGATGGAGTACTTGTCACGGACTGGGCTGACATCAACAACCTCTGGCGCCGCGAAAAAGTGGCAGCCGACAAGAAAGAAGCCATCAAAATCGCCATCAACGCAGGTATCGACATGGCCATGGAACCTTATGAATGGGATTTCTGTACACTGCTGAAAGAACTTGTACACGAAGGCGAAGTACCCATAAGCCGCATTAATGACGCCACCCGGCGCGTGCTACGCATGAAATTCCGCCTGGGACTGTTTGACACCCCGACCTACGACACCAAGGATTTCCCCCTATTCGGCAGAAAAGAACATGCCACAACAGCCCTCCATGCTGCCGAAGAAACCATGGTACTGCTCAAGAATACGGATAACATCCTGCCACTGGCAAAAGGCAAGAGACTGCTCGTCACAGGACCGAATGCCAACTCCATGCGTTGTCTGAACGGAGGATGGTCTTATACTTGGCAAGGACACCTGACCAACCATTTTACTGATGAATACAATACTATCCTCGAAGCCCTTGCCAACCTGCTCAGCGGTGATGAAAACTTCAGTGGAAAGCTGCCCTTCACCTATCCGAAAGAAATCAACTCACTCATCAACTACAACTACAAGGTGAGCGAGGAAGTGGAAAAAATAGAAGGGGCCTACGACTATGACGCGGTTGTATCCGTGCAATGGGCTTTTGGATACGGACTAAGCTATACCTGCTTCAGCTATAGCAATCTGAAAGTAAACAAGGCAGACTTCACAGCCGATGACGAGCTTATCTTCACTGTGGACGTAAAAAATACAGGAAGCCGTGCCGGCAAAGAAAGTGTTCTCCTTTTCAACAGTGACCTCATAGCTTCAATGACCCCCGACAGCTGTCGCCTGCGAGCTCCCAATCGGTAGTCTATATTGCCAGTCTCCCATTTACTACATTCCCTATTTAAGCAACAATTCCTGCAATACTGCATTTTAAATTCTTGCTTACTAAAACTTATTCGTCCGACAGCCGTTGAATTATCGTCCGACAGTTGTCGGACGAATCTGCAACAGTTGTCGGACGATAATTCAACAAGTATCGGACGAATAAATCTTAGCAAAGAAAAAGATAGATGGCTTACCGCTTGATTTATTTGTGAGTACCCGCGTACACAATCAGTACCTTCCCCAAAGAATCAAGTTGCCAATGAGTTCTCATGAGCTTGTCATTGCAACTTCAAGAATGGTAACATATTTCCACCGGTAGACAATGGCAGCTTGCAGCACATCGTTGGGTTTCACGGACGACTGTATGTTGGTAAACGTAAAGCCACGGGTACTGAGACGCTCCTTCAGTAATGCCTCCACCTCCTTCTCCATCATCCACTCCACGCTCACTACCGGCCAGATTGACGATGATGCCCGTCTGTCCCGAATCAATACCGGTCATTTTTGGAGAAAAGAAGGCCTCCCTTCAGCGCAAGTCCCTCGGTACGAGTAGTGCCGGATGCCGTGATACGGATGTCACTGTTTACCCAGAAACAGATGCGCAGAGCTGTAATATCACTGCCGATGAAATCTTCTGCTTTGCCGGCGCCTTTACTTCCTTCTCGCAAGATACTCGATGGCATAAACCGGCCAGCGGGGAACTTTGCGGATATTTGTACGGACAGCAGGAATATCGCACAGCAGGAAGAGGGCGGCAAGGCCTAAAGCGAACCAGATAACATAGCCATAGACCTGCTTCATTGCCACCATCATCATGGAGTGCAGGAAGTCGCGGCCAACGTATTCGCCGAGGTTGAAGTGCGCCATATCCAAATGCGTGAGAGTGAGTTGCTGTCCGTAGCTCATCATGTTGTCGTTCATAAAGTGCGAGAAGATAGTGGTATAAATGCCATAACCTGCCGCTCCTGCCAGATACATGTGGAGGATGTTGAACACGAACAAGCCCATGAAGAACTGCTCAAGACTTGGCACCGATTCGTCTAAAGCCCACATCAATGTCGGGGCAAGGATGGCATACGCAAATCCTCGCAAGAAGATGGCAAAGCGGTACTGCTCGATGTTGACGTTTATGTCAAGCGTGAAGTACATCAGCATGCCATAGAGTGCGATACCAATGAAGGCAATGCCGAAGAGTTTCCACACCTTCCACTTCTTGACTTTCAGCCAATAGAGATCGAGCAGGATACCGAGGTACATGCCGGGAAGTGCCCACATATACTGCGACTCTTTGGTCAGCTCCTCCAGCCGGATGACTTCGCTGTAGAGTATCTCTTCCATCGTGTGTTCAGCACCGAAAGCGAGTTCGGCAAAGAAGGTGACGAGGAGGATGGGAACAACGTTGCGACGTGTAAAAAGACCAAGCTCGATGTAGGGGTAACGGTAGTAGCGCAGGCGGTAGAGCACAATGCCGGAAAGCACAATGGCAGCACCGAACAGAAGGCGTATGCGGAGGGTATCGAACCACATGAAATAGTCGCCGTACACCACAATGTACGACACCACGAGCATCAGTCCGCAGATGAGCAATGCTCCCTGAAAGTCGATACCTTTGAGCGACAGACGCTGGGGCATGGGACAAAACGGACGGCAGAAGATGGCCTGCGTGAGCAATACGAACGACATAGTGCCGATGGTGAAGACGTGCATCATCTGCCATGTGAAATGATGACCGAACCAGGCGGCAAGCCATCCGCTACCCTCGATGGCGGTGAGCAGGATGATGTGAAGCACGGGGAAGAAAACGGCAAAATCGCGTCGGGGGGTAATCCAAAGCTGGATGTTGCTCATGCACTCGAACGTGCCCTGTATCTTAGCCATTCCGGCTATGAAGCACACTATCATGAGCACAGGCATCGACTGGCAATGCATCGTCAGCACATTGCATACGGCAAGAACGATGGCAGAACCGCAGAGCAACTGCTTGTTGGTGAAGCGGAACTTCATGCGGAAAAGCATCGGAAAATAGACAGCCATGCCCGCGAGGGTGGCATAAAGCAGAAAGAGCACGTCCTCGATCATGAAGTCGGTGGTGCCACGAATGCCATCCAGTGCACCAAGGTAGATGCCACCGCCGAACTGAAAGCAAAAGGCGGTCAGCACGTACAGCCACGGCTGTATCCGGCGAGGCACCCATCCCTTCATCATAGGCATGGAAAAGCCCATGCCGGGTGGAGGGCCACCGGCGCTCTTCATAAAGAATTCAGTCAATTGTCCCATTACTCCTCAACGATACATTCCACATTATAACCGCCCTTGAGCCTGGCAACATCAGCATTCTCATCGAGCTTGATGCGTACGGTGACGCGCTGTTCGACCTTCACAAAATTACCCGTGGCATTGTCGATGGGAATAAGTGAGAAGGCACTGCCGGTAGCATCAGAGATACGTTCCACCGTACCCGTATATTGTATACCGGGAACGGCATCGGCTGTAATCTCAGCCTTACTGCCCACCTTGATGTGAGGCAACTGGCTTTCCTTGTAGTTCGCCTCAACCCAACGTTCACCATTGTCAACGATACTCACCAGCATCTGGCCCGGATTGACAAGCTGACCTACGTGAATATCCTTCGTGCCAACGGTACCGTTACAAGTGGCAATGATGTAGCAATAGGAGAGGTTGAGACGGGCGAGGTCGACGGCACGACGAGCCAGTTCGATGCCCTGCTCCGAAACGGAAAGGTGATGCCCCTGTTCGGCCACAACAGCCGACTGCATCTGACGTGAACGAACCGCCTGCTCGTAGGCTGCCTTGGCACTCAGATAGCCCGTATGTACTTTATCATATTGTTGTCGGGTAACAGCATCCTGACTGAGGAGCTTCTTGAAACGAGTATCCTCACGCATGGCATTCTCCATCTGTACACGTGCGGATTCGATGCCGGCTTCGGTAACGGTCATGCTTGTCTTGGTGGTAACGATGCTGCTTGCCGTTCCCTGCGAACCGTGTTCGGCACGGATAAGGTCGGTCTCGGCTTGGGCCAGTCGCAAGCGAAATTCGGCATCCTCGATGATGGCAAGCGTATCGCCTTTCTTTACCTGCTGGAAATCCGCGAACCGTACCTCACGGATGAAGCCTTGCACACGGCTGCTCTGAGACACGACGTTCTGGCGTACACGGGCATTGTCGGTAAATTCTCCACTGCCGAAGTGCATAAACTGACTCACCACATAAACGGCTCCACCCAAGAGGCAAAGCACGATGAGCGCATTGTATAAATAGATGTGTATCTTGTTCTTTTCCATTATTATAAAGTATTTGTTACGTATTTGAGTGTATAGAAATTATAAAGCATGCTGATGCGGGCATTGACCAGTGCCATTTCGGCAGAGAGTTTCATGTTGGAGGCATCGACCATGTCGGTAAGGAGTGCAAGGTCGTTCTGATAACGGTTCTGCACCACGGAGTAGTTCTGATTGGCAAGTTCCACCTGCTTCTGCTGTGTCTTCACCTCGGTGTAGGACGTAAGGAGGTTGGTGTAGTTTGCCTGTACAGCATTCTCCACACCCTCACGAGCCAAGGCGAGCGCTTCCCTCGACTGCCGATGCTCTGTACGTGCCTTGCGGATATGGCGTTTGTTCTTCCAAAGACTGCCAAGATTAAACTTTACGCCTATCCCGACAAACCACACGTTTACATTGCAATCCTTCGGGATGAGGTCTTGTGTATAAGGACCAAAGAGATGATTCTCTGCCACGACAGCCACCGAAGGCAATGACTCCGCCTTTGCCTGCTTCACCTTCTGCTCTGCAAGATTTGTGGCAACCGTTGCCTGGCGGATACCAAGATTGTTGTCCGTTGCCGTCTGCTGCCATGTGTCTTGAACGGCGATTGCCGAGAGTGCGTCTATTTCTGTGTTGAGCTCATTCTTATCGGGAACTATAACCGTCTGCTCCGGTAAATGAAGCGTTGTAACCAGTTGATGGTTGATGATGGTAGAGGCATCGGTGAGCTTTGCCAGTGTGAGTTCAAGACTCTGCAACTGGAATTCATAGCGAGTGATGTCGTTCTGCAAAACAGTACCCTGCTCACGGCGGGCTTTCATTTGGTCAATCTCCTTCTGCGTAAGTGCGATATTCTGACGCACCACTTCTATCTGATTGCCTAACTTGTAGAGGTCAAGATAGTAACCCGTCAACAAGAAGCGCACCTCCTGGCGGTTCTTCTCCACATCGAGTTCTGCCATTTTTTCGCCCAATTCTGCCATGCGGATGCCCGAACGGATAGCGCCACCGGCATACACAACCTGCGACACCTGAGCCGTGAAACTATTTCCCCAATGGGGGGTGTCCTGCTTACCATTTGCCACGGGAATAGCTCCCATACCCGGCACGATGTAATCGGTCGTTCCATCGGTCGAAAAACCTCGCGACAGCATGAAGGCATTGCCCGTATAACTGCCTTGAAGGCTCAAATCCACACTCGGCAGCAAAGCCGATTTGGCTGCTGCCACCCCTTCGCTGGCTGCCTGCAAAGCCACCTCACTCACCCTCACCTTCTGACTCTGTTGGTCAGCAAGATTGTAAAGTGCCGTGAGTGTCATCGCCTGCACAGCCTTGTCTTGTGCATATATAGGCACAAGACAAGGCTCTCCGGCCATCAGAGCGACAGCCAGAGCAGAATAAACCATAAGTTTGTTCATGAAATAAAAATAGATGTATTGTTGTTCATTATTTTTTCCTCTAACCGTTAACTATAAGCCGTTAACCTCTGTTCATTCCCTCGGAAATACTAATAATGAACCATAAGAGTCCGGACAGCACAACATCTGCCACAATGCGCTACAAACGGCCTCATCAGGGAATATAAAAAAGATGAGAACCGAATTTCGAGCACTATTGATTAAGAAATCCGGTGCAAAAGTACAAATAAAAAGTCGAAATAGGGTTAAAAAAAGTCGGTAAGTATCAAAAATTAATGTTTGAAAAGCATGGTATCATCCTTTTTCTTATTGACAATTTTGGCGTTTCAATGTTGCAATGCGTAATGCCACTCCAAACGCCTTTTAAATGGGTATTTCTCCGGCACCGAGGAACACCCTCTCCGACACCGGGGAACTCTGCCTTCCCTGGTGCCGGAAAACAAAAAAACGCATTGCCTATATAATTACAGAAAATCAGCTTATTCAAATCCGTTCTTATTTCTCTGCCAATAGCTGCACAGATTCATCCGTCATGTGATGGTCTGCTGTCAAGCTCCAGTCATTGTTCTTTTCGTCCCATTCGTAACTGAGGTAGCGCAAGACACTGCTGTCGGTCTGCCGATAGACGGCTTTCTGCTTGATGTCGGTGTAGGCATTGCTTTGCTCGTTCCAGAGGGCGTATTCCACAGTGACGTCGTCCGTATAGAAGAAGTTAAGACTGTGGTGCTTCTCAAAGCTTTGCGTGGATTCGTTCCATTTCAGCACTTCTTTTTGGGAGATGCGACCGGAGTTGTCGTAAATGTAATTGTACTTCAGGTGGCGGTGCAGGAATTTCTGATTCTCCACTTTGAATACGGTTTGTGTTTCCACACGGCCGTCGTTGGTTTCGGTATTATAGGCAAAGTTGTCTGTACGGTTAACGGCTACTGCGCTTACTACGTTTACTAAAGAGGTCATTGCGATGATTGCTGAAATTACTAAAGTCTTCATAATGGTTCTATTTTTTAAGTTATACATTTTGTTTCAAGTTCTTGTCTTTGGGGGAGTTGTTCCCTTTCGACATTGCAAAGATAGGAGGTGGTAAAAAGCTTTTAGGTTATCGTTACGTTAATGTTAGGTTAACGGAGATATTTATTACTTTTGCGCCCAAAACAAGAACAAAATGAAAACACGTTTCCTCTTATATCTTTCCTTTTCCAATCTATCGGAGACGTAACTGGATAGGCATACAGCAGACTGTCACCACATCTACTATTGAGAAGTACCATCTTTCTTCTATGTCGTCCCAAACGGTTCGGACTTTCTTCGCTTCGAAAAGCTTGATGGCATTATGCTGGGGCATGATATTATGTTTTCAATTCTTTGTTTTAAGCTCTTTGATTGGGTCCTCGTTATGTGACAGAAACAATGCTCTTTCTTCAATTTAATCATAATTTCTGTTTTATTGCATCAGTTGACATAGTCTGTTTTCTTAGGTATAGTACAAAATATATGATTATTTTGACTTAAAACAAATCGCAGTCAATAAATCACTGCACATCATATGACAATAGGGAATAGCCTGCACCACAGCCCATCCCCTATCACCTTAATTCTACTTGTGTGACTTCCTCTTACTTCACCACACCGTCCGTCATCGTAAAGCCTTCCAGAGAGCCGGCTTTCACCTGAATACAAATCATACTGATGGCGCTGTCTGCCGCAGCCGACAATTGGCGTTCTCCTGCCGGAGCCACGCGAAGCCAGTCACCCGCCTGCAGTTCTACGGTTTCTCCGTCAACCACCATGGTGCCGCGTCCGGAGAGGACGGCATAAATTTCTTCATTTTGCTTGTGCGAATGCACAAAAGGTACTCCTGCACCAGCCGGCAAATTGCTGATAGATACTTCTGCACCAGTCAGATTCAATGAATCGTGCAACTCGACACGTGCCTCGCCTGCGGGCACATTTACTTTCTGATAGTTCTTCATAATCACTTCTCCTTAGTATGTTTTGATTTACGGCTGCAAAGTTAGCCAACTACCAGACATCGTACAAGAAGGCACTTGAAGCTCAGTTAGTTACCTCCATGTTACCATTATTGGCAAATAAGGAGTTAGAAAAATAAGATTAACAAAAATTATTACTATTTTTGCCGAAAAAGCAAATATCGACTAAACTCTATAAAACATGAAGATTCTGAAAAAAATTTCAAAAGTAATAGTCATCGTAATGGCTGTACTGGCAACCATTTGGTGTGGTTTGTATGTTTATGCCAACTATTTCTATAATGACAAGCAGATTGATGTAGAAAACTTCTACATCGCGGAACTACCGTTACCCCCCTCGCAGTTTGAAGAAGATTTCAAAGAAATACACCAGATTGTCATGGAGAATTATTCATTATACCAAGCCAAGCATCTGAATATGGATTCATTGTATCAAGCTTGTGACGCCCGCGTTCGCCAGGCGCAGACCACCACAGACTACGGACTGATAGTGCAGGAATACATCTCTGCCTTACAATGCGCCCACGCCATTACCTGCTACAAGAGGTACACAGCCAATCAGCGCGTAGCCTTTATAGAGGATTCCTTGTTCGTTGACAAACCCAGTGACTATCTGACAGAATACGGCTTCCAGGACAAAGACCGGATTATAGCTATCAACGGACTCCCCTATAAACAATGGATTGAACAGAACGAAAAATATACCGAAGCATCTACCGTCCCCCACAGACGGCTCCGTACAGCCTATGATGCGTTCCGTAGTTATGCAGACACCCTAAGAAACTATACACTGCTGAGAGGGGGCGATACTCTGACCGTCACCCTTCCCTTGAAACAAAGGGACTATTTTCCGGATAACGAAGAACAAACTGTGGAGAGCAGGATATTACAAGACAGCATTGGTTACCTTACCATCAAAACCATGATGAACCCCGTCATGGAAGATTTCAAGGCGGTCTATCCCAAAGTCAAGGATTTACCATACCTCATTATAGACGTACGTAGAAACGGCGGAGGAAACAGCATGAATGGAGTAAACATCTGCAAGTACTTCATCCGCGAAGCACAACCACACTGCGTCAGCAAGAGCTACATCATGCAGCCCGAAGCCGACGCCTATAAAGGTAAAATCTATCTGCTGACCGACACATATACGCTCTCTGCTGCCGAGAGCTTCACACTCGACATGAAGGAAAGCGGAAATGTCACCCTCATCGGCGAAGCTACCGGAGGGGATACCGGCAATGGCCCCCGTCCTTTCTGTACCAAACAGCGGACCTATTTCCGTATCCCTACCCGCCAGCCGGACGTCTCTTCTAAAGGTTTCCCCATGGAAGGTATAGGCATACCGCCCCATCATCAAGTATCCCAAACCGTAGCAGATTTCATGAAGGATGAAGATACAGTGCTGAATTATGCTGTCGGACTGATAACAGAGAAACAATAATACATTTCCTCAACGAAAAAGAGCCAAGTATCAAAGGTGTGTCACCTCACGATACTTGGC
The DNA here is from genome assembly GCF_003466325.1 of Bacteroides sp. 4_1_36. Lineage (NCBI taxonomy): Bacteria > Pseudomonadati > Bacteroidota > Bacteroidia > Bacteroidales > Bacteroidaceae > Bacteroides > Bacteroides sp. 4_1_36. The sequence goes on along the minus strand of NZ_QSOX01000008.1, from coordinate 18,915 downwards.
TCTTTTGTATTTGATATATTATCCTTTATTTGGTACTTGCCAACATCAAAGCCGCATTGCTGTCATTCAGTTCGTAAACGGTAGTTTGCGTATAGCTGTCGTAACCATTAGTTCTACTGTTCCAACGGGCATAGTTCAACTCAACTTCACTGTCAGTGTATTCAACATCCAGCTTGAAATAAGGCACCCAGGCTTCCTTTACGCTATCCCACTTGAAAGCTTCCTTGCTCGTCACACGGTTCTCACTGTCATAAGTGTAAGTGTAGCGGAGGTGACGGAAAAGGTGTCCGTCCTCATTGCGGAAGATAGTCTTGGCGGTCATCAGTTCGCCGGTCATCTCCTCGTTTTTCACATAATCGGCAGGAGTTGCCGCACTTGCAGAAAAGTTCATTACACTTGCCATTACCACTGCCATCATTACCACTGCTTTTGAAAATACTGTTGCTTTCATAATCGTTATTTTTTATTGTTATTACTTCTTTCTCTGAGGAGGTTGTTGTTTCGTAACCGCCTTCGCCTATATATAGTCAATCTGCGTGCCAAAGAATTAAATCACTGATTATCAAAGAATAACTATTTTATAGTAATGTCCATTTTCGGACAACTGTCCGCACAAAAACGAACAGCAAAACAAAAAATAAACGAAATATCATGAAAGTATTTCTACATTAGCAATAATATTATGTAACAGTAGTAAACTGTTTGATGATTGTCCCTACAAAAAGCTGATTTATACTTATCTTATCTCAATGGCGGCATCTGAAAACGTGGTGGGGCAATAGTCGCTCCGCCACTGCCCCCTCTATTATCAAAGACGGTGTTACGCAGAATCTCATACAAGATTCCACCTACATCCAGACTTAATTTAAACTTGTCGAAATTATAATAGGGAATCACAACGGGAACCGTCTCCCAACGACCGCGATAAGCATCGTAATAACGTTGTACTCCAACTTCCATACCAAAACGTTCGGACATATCCAGAGACATGGTGGCACCGTAGCGGTGGGTATCCATCCCGTAAGTATTTCCTATGGCATACGAACCGAAAACCTTAAAAGCTACACGGTCCGAAGCCTGATACCGTAAAGCTCCCGAAGTACTGAAAGCCTGCCCGGTGGAATGAATCATATTTATCTTCATGGCATCTACGCCAAGCTGGAGCGTCAGCCTTTGGTTAAAGGCATGCTGATATCCCAGGGAAGCATTGTTGAAACGTCCGATACCCGATACGCTGGTCTGCCCACCGGAACCGAATAACATACCGTGAGGAAACTGTCTTAATACACCGCTTGTACTGTAATCTCCCCGAAATAGCAGGGAAGGATTGGTCTGATAAGGCAGACGAAGAGACTCTTTCAGTGAAAAATCGGGCAGGGAATAGGAGTGCTCCGGATGAAACATGGAAGAAGGGGCAGAGTTTTCAGAAGGAAGCTCAAAAGGAGAGAATAGAGATTCATTGAATTCCGGCTGTATCTGTATACTGTCACGAATGAAACGTACACTGTCTTCCTGCGCAAAAAGCAATTGCGGCACAAAAGCCAACAGCAGGCAGATTCCCAAACGACCACCAAGACAAGAGATACTGACTTTCCGTTTTATACGCATATACCCTCCTTCTTTATATTCATATAATACTGCTATACAAAAATAACGAAAATAAACCAGAAGAACAGTACATGTACTGCTAAATTATTGCAATATAGAAGGATACATTATTAATTTTCTATCAGTATCAATCCTACTCCTTTCACTGTTTTAATGGTTACCGACTCGTCTTCCGAAAGAAATTTCCGAAGTCTCGTCACAAATACATCCAGGCTGCGGGAAGCAAAGTAATCATCTTCCGTATTCCAGAATTTATCCAAGATAGCTTCCCGGCGGATAACGTCTCCCCGCTTCTCACAAAGCATCTGCAACAAACCTGTCTCGCGCACAGTCAAAGTCTTGTTTACACCCGAAGCATGTTTCAAAGTGGCATGTGTGGCATCCAACACATATTCCTTGCCTATCTTGTAGCATTGACTCGTGTCTTTCGATTTTTCGCCTTTGGAAAGCTTCAATAAGGCGTGGACATGTGCATCCAGTTCTTCGGGAATGAACGGTTTCTTTATATAGTTATTGGCACCGATTTCATAACCTTTTACCACATCTTTAGGAGATATTAGGGCAGAGGAGAACAGAATCGGAGTTTCCCCATCTGTCTCGCGGATACGCTTCACCATCTCGTAACCGTTCATAACGGGCATTTCTATATCAGATACTATCACATCAGGATGTTGTTCTTTCCACTGTTTCAAGCCCTCCTCGCCATTGGCGGCAGCAATCACTTCATAACCGCCTATCATATCTTCCAACCCGCCCTGAACTATATATCTCAAGCTTGCATCGTCTTCTACCAACAATAACTTTATCATAATGCGTTTATTATATATTGCAAAAATAAGGAAAAGAATGAATGCAACAGTCATATTGCTATAAAATAAACGAGGAAAACAACGCCTCTTAACCTAATATTAACGTAGCGATAACTTATGAAGCATGTGCCCCACTCTACCTTTGCAACATCAATACAAAAAATCCACACTATGAAAGCAGATATTTCAATAACAAAAAGCCGAAAAGGGACAGAGATAGTAGTTTCGGGCAAGAGGATTAATAAATACGGCATCATAGCTGCCATAGTATTTGCAGTACCAATGCTGATTCTGTTTCAGTCGATACATGGAGAAACAACCAGCCATCTATCGCTGGTCAGATTCTCCATGTGTATATTGGCAGCTGTCCTGGTAAATCTATTCCTACATAAACTGTTGTTCAGATTGTTTTCGCCGATACGCATGTGGCAATATCGCACCACATGCCTGCTGCCCTTCCTGCTACTGGGTATATTGCCCCTTATATATGGTATGACAAGTGGCAATTATGATGTCACACGATTTGGAATATTACTGGCTGTCATGAGTTTCGACGACCTTTACATCCTCTGGCAATTACGCTCATTCGGCGGAGACTCCTATATTACTGACAAATCAGAAGGATTGAATTTCCACGTGTGGTAAATTTATACAGTCTCAATAGGAAAGTAGAGTGTAAATTCACTGAAGCACCCCTCTTCACTTTCCACTTCTACCCTGCCGCCATGTGCCAGCATCACCTGCTGTACATAATTCAGGCCCAGACCAAAACCTGCAGCACCGCCCCTTCCACTTCGCCCGACTGCTGCAGAACGTTCAAAACGGTTGAAGATAAGAGACTGGTCTTTTAAGGGAATACCCAATCCGTTGTCACACACCTTTATCTTGCAGAAGCCTTTCTCCAATTCGCAAATAATATCTATCTTTACCTCTTCATGGGAATATTTAATGGCATTGTCCAGCAGATTGCCCAACACTTCACGCAAACAGAAGGCATCGGCATACACCATTTCACAACGATGATAAACGGTCGTAAATTCTACCCTTTTGCTGGTTTTCAGAGAAATTTTGGCAATTATATCATCAAGTAAAGGCCGCAAAGGCACCTCTTCCTGATGGAGTTCCAAATGTCCCTCATCCAGCTTGGTAAGTACCAGTACACGATTGGAAAGGGTAAGCAGATGCTCACACTCTTCCATCATCGCCTGCCGGTATTTCTCTTCTTTTCCAGGCTTACCGGACAATTTGCCGCTATTCAGAATATGAGCTCCCATCAGGATGGAACTCAGAGGAGACTTCATGTCGTGTATCATAGCATAAGTAAAATCCTTCTGGAATTGCTCCAAATGCCGCTGTGTACGCAAAACTTTCACCTGGCCGAGAATACAGTCCAACACCACCAAAAACATCACCCAAAGAGGCAGAAACAGATACCATACGGAACTTATGACGTAGCGATACGGATTCTTCACCACACCTTGTATACAAAGGATGCTGTCCTCCTTCAACGGTATAAACCGGGAAGAAATATCCTGATATTTTGCCGAGGCATATCCTGCTTCCACCACTGTACTATCGGAGGGAGCGTAGTACTGGCGGATACCACTCTTATAGGTCATTCCCAAGGCTTCCAACCTGGAAGCAAAAGCAGAATCGAGGTACTGCACGGAGAGAGGAAGTTCCATTCCGCTTTCATTGATGCTGCGCTGCATAATCAAAGCAGAGCGTAGTCGATAATTCAAATCGACCGGATTGTACATATGTACCACTCCAAAGCGGTTCACCTTATACTTCGACTGCTCTTTCTCCAGAAATTCCCTTTGCTCCTTTGCAAAAGGCGATTCAACACTCTCTTCCCATTCATCCTTTCCATCCCTATCAGTCTGTTCGTAGAGCAAAGAAAGGCGGCGTTTCAAGACCTCGTCATAAAAAGCCGCTTCAAAACAATCATTTACCTGATAGGCAGTTTCTTTGAAAGAAGCACGGTACAGATAGACAAACCAGACTACCATCAGCAGACAGCCGGCAATCAACCCGACAATCGAAAAGATTTTAAAAGAATATTGCTTGCGCACCTGCCGCTGCCGTTCGCTTTGCTTAGCTCCCGTAAGCGTATGTTCTGTCATGTCCAGCAAATGTTGCCCCGAGGCTTCTATATCTGCCCACCGGCTCTCCGATATCTGACTACGTACCTCACCTATCGGCAACCTCATCTTCTCTGCCAGCACATAAAAAGCAGACCGCTGCTTCTCAATATCATTACCTTGTTTAAGTATGGAATCCATTTGCATGGCCCAACTGTACACCAGAAAAACAACCAAGAGAAGCGTAGGAAGGAACAAAAAGACTATATCCTTGACAAGCGGTATAAAAGGAGAAAACATGACAGCTTCAATGGCCTCTCCTTTCTTCTCATTCAACCAGGCTTTTTCCGAAAGAACAGACTTGAACCGTACATATACCGAACGCTTGCTTCTGTCCGTCGCAGGACGGATATTTACAGTCCGGTCTATATTTTTCCATTTCAGTTTCTTCTCTACCAACCTCGCCATCACATCTAATGGAATGGCGACATGATATACATCTTCGAGAAAGGAAGCTGCCTGCTGATAGTTTAAAAACATCTCATCTTCGAAAGACCTGATACTGTCTTTGGATAGATACGAGTAAAAAGGGATAGTCATGTCAGGAAACGGTAAATTATTAATCTCGTTGTCCACCGTTTCGATAAAAGCCAGACGGAAACATTCGTTCAGTGCGCGTTCCGCCTCTTTCTTGGTATTGTCGTAAGCATACATCATACCACCAATCTGCACCACAATTACCAGTAGCAGCCCTACAATAGAAAGGATATAGAGTGAACGAAGTTTCATCTTACCTATTATTTTGAGGACAAAGATAGCATTTTATCATAGAAAAAGAACTGATACAAAAAAGATAGCCTTGGACTTTTATTTATCCAAAGCTATCCATACAAGTACAATCCCTGCGATAGAGACGTCTACAGAATTATTTGCGAAGAGTCAACTTATCAATCCCAAAGAAACCGGTATCATGTCCCGGAGCCAGTGCAATCGACTCAATCTGCAACTCATTCTTTCCTTTTTTCAAATTGACCCGCCCAAGATTCACCAAAAGCAGAGACACTTCTCCATTGGTCAGACTGACTTCCGGAGTAATCACCTTATCATTTACACGAAGGGCAAATGTACCATAATCAGGCGCCACAGTGAACTGTATTTTCGCATAATAAATTCCTTCCACTTCACTGTCAAAAACTAATGACAGCTTATCTCCCAGTTTAAACTCTTTCCAGTAGAGCTGCATACCCTCACTCCACAAGGGGTGGAAGTTGGTCTGCAATTCAACGGAACCCATATGCCCCGGACGAGGCTGCATGACTTCGCCCTCCACAACCAGACTCATCCCTGAACCGAAAATATCTGACGGTTGGTTGGCAACCCGTTCGCGTACATCGCTCACAAAGGGTTTCGGCTGTATTTCGCCTCCGGGAAGCATATACCAGAAGGTTATCGGAGCATAATTAAGGTGTATATTCGACCAATCGAATAACTCCATGTCAAAGCGCAGGCTCCGGGTAAACGGAATCGCATCCAAACTACGAACACGGGTATTCTGCGCCAAACCTATGTGAGCATAACAACCATCTCCTATGGGTTGGGCAACAAAAGGATGGTTTATCCACGGTTCATAGCGCCCCCAGGCATAGCCATAATAATCTTCTGTACCCGTTCCAAAGTGTGACGGAAAGGTTTCACCGTCCACATACACCTTTTCATCTCCTTCTCCCCACCAACCCAAGTTGGGGTTATAGACAGTAACCGCATCTCCCACATACACGCCCCTACCTTTAAGATCGGCAAACGTAAGGTCCTGGGCAAACTCATCGCCCCGGGCATGGATATGCGTAAACTGCTGCCATGTGGTACCAAAGTGCATGGAGCGCTCATCCCACTGCCACTTTCCACTAACTGCAGCAGCCTTGGATATCTCCACCGGCTGTTCCCCATAATTGGTCAAGGTAATCGTACAGTTCCGCTCAAAAGGCATCACCCACCATGCACTCATCACATCATCCTGCACGGCCCGCGTATACCACGTACCAGTTGCAACGGGATAATAGCCTACCCCAAAAAACTCACCGACCGGAGCCCAGACAGTTAGTTCCCCATCAAAGGCAATGGACAAGACCGTAGAGCGAAGTGCTTGGCGACGGTCATCGGCATCAATCCGCATCGAAAGACGACGAATGGCACGAGAGCCGTCAATCGTAAAACTACGGCTTTCACCCGGAGCCAGAGAAGCCGCCAGATTGAGCGTACTTTCTCTTCCCGCAAGCGGAGTATCAATACCAGGTGTTCCTTCCGACAGCTTCTTATTGACAGCAGCTATCAGCCGGGCATTCTTCTTCAACTCTTTGGCCGAGAAAGAAATCACCTTGACCGGAGAAGTATAAGTGCGGTAATTGATAGCATAGTATACAATGGTCTTACTCTCAATTTTCCCCTCCGGAGTAATCTTCAAGTCCGGCGATTCGATAGTCACCTTGCACCGCTTGGCATAAGGTATTGGCAAATATAAATTATGCCCTCTTTCTTCCATCGGAGCCTCATCGGGTACTGAAGTTGAAAGAGGTTCTCCACAAAGGACTTGTCCGCTCAATATATCACGTACATTGCCTTCAATTACCGGTTTTTCCTCATTGTCTATGTAGATACGCAGAGTCCCCTGTCCCCGATTTATGCCGGAGAAAGTCATCCAGAAACGAACTATGGCACCGGGGCCTTCGGCATCCATCATCACATATTCCGTCCTCCCTCCGTTCTCTTCCTGGCAGATAAACTGTCCTTGGTCGAAATTACCAAACCAGGCACGCTTATCCGTCATGTTATGCGAACTACGGTCGTAGCTGCTGAACTGCTTACACGTATAGGCATTTTCGGGCCAACGCGCCAGCACGGAACGGTCTGTCATCTCATGCAACAATGTCTTAAGAGAGATAACCGGGTCGGCCATAGCCAAACCGCTATAGAGAAATATCAACTGAATTACAAAAACTAGTTTTTTCATCATAACCGATTATTTTAGTAAATCTCCATCTCATTGATGCGTAACACCTTTCCTCCTGCATGCTGCATAGGACGGGTTATCATCAAGCGTACATAGCGTACCTGCGCCGGAGTGTCAATCATACGTGATACGACATTCTGCCGGTTTCCATCTATATTGTCAAGTGTCTTCCATTCTTCAGTCTGGCTGTTTCTGCCTTGCAGGAAGCAAGCGGAAGTAATGTACCCTTTGTCCTCACGGCCTGCATTCACCAGTTTCCAACCGCTCACAGTTTTCGCCTCACCCAAATCAAAATCCACATAGTTCAACGCACTTCCCACTTCACACCATTTGGTATCGACATCCCCGTCAACGATGCGTTCGGGCTTCTCATTATCATTAAAATAGCCGGAATAGGCGATAATCTTCGCGTCCTTCAACAGATTTTCTTTTTCCACCTCCACACTGTTCAACTCCATCTCATTGTCACGGATGGCTGTATGGAACAAGCTAGTGGCAACCTGAACGGGTTTCAGAGTTTCCTCCACCAATGTGGCAGCAAAAAGAACAACCTTTTCATTCTTCGGAAGTATAAGGCTGGCAGCACCTGCCGGAATATCAACACCGAACTTGAACATATAGGTAAACTCATAGGCCTCATCGGCTGTAGGAGAGTGGCGGTGAGTTCCCACATAAGCCACTTCGGCATCCTTCAGATAACCTTTGGTATGTCCCGAATGTCCCCACTGTCCGACAAATCCGGTATAGGAAGGTACAATGACCTCACTCTTGTTCCCTCCGCACCGGAAAGTGGCGGCATAGTCCCCGTCCGTAGCGGCAGCCAGAAAATACAGTTTATTATACTTTTTACCTTCCGGTAGAACAATAGTATCACCATTGCACGTCATTCCGTTGGCGGCATCTTTCTCGCCGAGCTGGAAAGGAATCCCGTTTACAGTCAGGGATTCGGGCAACAGTTCTGCCGCAAACGAATAACCCGACTCAAAATCAGCTTCACCGCGGAACTCGTTGAATGAGGAACATTTACAGTTATAGGACAACGGTAAAGAGGCATATTGCAATTGATAAGCGTCCTCGCCCGATGACTTCAAACGTACCTTGAATGTCTTTATAGAATAAGGCTTTATACTTACAGACAGCCCGTTTCCACTGAATTCGGCCGAACCGATACTCTTTTCAGTGCCATCCGCTTCGTAGGCACTGGCAATTTCGCCTGCAAAAGAAAGTACCGCATCCTGCACCTTCTCACTGCCTATCTCATAGACACGCACTACATACTCATCCGAGTTCTCGGCTTTCTTCAATGCCTTGATAATGACATTACGGTTATTGGAAGAGACGAAAGAGAACTCCTTACCCAATGTACCCCTATGTTTATCGGTACGGAAAGCTTTCAGCTTCTGGTTCAATATCTCCGCCTTCTCTATGGTGACAGCCTTGTCAAGTCCGCCGGCATGACCCACCAGACTGTATGTAAAGCAATGATGCCCGAAGTCCTGGCGGTTCTGGTAAGCATAATCCTTGTCTGTTTCGGGGGTATGCAGCAGGGTCAGGCGGAGGGTGTTGTCGTCCGGCTTGTCCCAGCCGTATTTGCTGTCATTCAAGACAGACACGCCATAGTTTCCACTACGGTCAGTCAAATCGGCCCAATACTGTGCATAGACTTCGTAGGCAGTCTCCGTATTGTTGCCCCGCCTCACACTTCCAAGTCCCAAATCGTAGGTGGCTTCCGTATTTGCCATGTTCAAAGGAAATTCGGCCTTCAACAAAGCATTGGACAACTGCCAGTCCACCTCATTGTAAAAGTCTATGCGGTCGGCACGGCTACCCTCATACAAACGGATGTACTGCTTGAAGAGTGACTCTCCATAACGTTTCTCGATGCAGAGTGACTTGCGCAGCTCACCATCCTCCACCAGTGTCATCTTCACATCCTCTGTGATGGAAACCGGTTCCCGGTCTATAGTCTCCTTCAAGATCTCCCAAGCAGGCCACATGTAGGACTTGTTCTGCGTGAAGAGTGCCAGACGAATGGATTTACCGGGTTTCACCAGCTCCTTGCCGTTCTTCTTGTCAAACAACGAAACGATATCACCCTTTGTATCCAGCGTTATCTTATAAATGGAATTCTCCAATGCATTGGAATCCACAGATACCCGGGTGTCAGCCGACGGACCAGAAGTACGGACATCATATACCGCATAACCGGTAGCGGGCACAATAGCCTCTATCAAGAGTCTGGCTTTACCGTCAGCATAGGACAGCAATTGGGCGGCCACTTTCCGGCCATTCATATCATATACGGTAATCCCTTTCGGTTTCTTTGGCAAGGCAAGTTCTACCTCTGCCACATCGGAAACCTGGAATCCAAGCGCATTGTAAAGCACCACCGGTATCCCTTTCACCCTGGTATCCATCTTTCTTGCCACAGCGTCAATGGAGGAAGTAAGAATACCGGAGAACTGCTTGAGGGAAATCAACTCGTCATTCCATGAGAATTCATAAGCCCGCGGTATACTTGTTCCCGTAAGGTCATCATGGAACTGATGGAAAATGAAACGCTGCCAGTTCTCAGTCAATGCAGCTCCGGGATAGGAAGCCTGGTTCAGCCATTCGGCTACAACGGAAGAGCGTTCCGCTGCATCCCCCAAAAGCTCATTCTGACGGTTGTACAGCTTCATGGCAGCCTGGGAAGTATAACATCCGGTACCGTGAACATCCATCAACAGTTCACCGTTGAACTTGGGCAGTTCCGGATGGCTTGCGTAAGGCTGGAAGTCTTTATATATCCGGTCACTCGTGGCACTGACAATCTGCAACGGACCATTGCCTTGCAAGCCTTTCTCTACGGCACGTACAGACTCCAATGTAGGTGAACCGCCTATGTCTCCCGTACCGTAATAGCGGTAGACCATGTGAAGCGGAGAGTGGCCGGTCAATTCCAACAAGTCCTTGTTTTCCGACAGGTCCCCGTCCTCAAAACGTTGGTTATAATCATATCCATGGGTCATCATGATGGTAGAGCCGTCTATACCTTGCCATAAGCCGACAGTGAAAGGATATTTGTCGTTACCGTAGAACGGTTTGTTGCGCCACTGCAACTTCTGGGAGGAGAAGCCGATCAGTCCGCAATGGGACGCAATGGCAGGAAGTGTCCAGCCAAAACCGAAACAGTCCGGTAAGAAAATGTCCGTGCTCTCCACACCGAATTCCTTCCGGTAATAATCCTAGCCGAGCATGATGTTACGAATCGCAGACTCTATGGAAGGAACCAGCGTATCAGTGGCATCCCAGCTGGCTCCACTGATATGCCAACGACCGCTCTCTATGAATTTCTTCATCTCTTCGTATTGCGCCGGATAATATTCCTTCATCCAGGCATACTTGACCGCACCTTCAAAATTAAAGATGTATTCCGGATACTGCTTCAGCAGAAACAAATTCTGACTGATCGTGTTCCATACATAATCCTTTATTGTGGTCTGGATATCCCAGTTCCACTGTGTGTCCAAATGTGCATCAGACACCATGTAGGCTTTCGGTCTTTACGCCTGAGCACCATTCTGAGCATAGGTACCGCCACCCATTAGCAAGGCGGATACCAATACTGCAATCTGTCTTTTCATTTTCTGTTTATTTATTGTTTATTGTGTTTAAAGGTTTTATTCATTGCAATTCGCTGATCTCGGCGAAAAGCTCAATCATACAGGCATTCTCCAGTAGACTCTTGAACTGCTCTTTTCTGTTTCCCGACCAATCATTACTAAACAAGCCATTCTCATCACGCGTATAGTTCCAGGCATAATCCGCATTCTCAATCATGGTCTTTATGTACGCCTCATTCCTATCCACCAGATATAGCGCCTTCAAACCTCTGAACAAGATTACATTAAACCAAGGAGTTCCCGGGAAGAATTTCATCTCTCCTGTTGCGATAGGCTGTACCTTCAGAAAGAAACGGCAGGCACCCTCGGCTGTCTGCTGCGCTTCCTTCAAGTAATGCTTCTCTCCAGTTACCTGATAGAGAAGTACACCGGCCTGAATCATCTGCCCGCTGTTATAAGTATATTTGGCCGGATCCACTTTTCCCTGCAAATTCTTGTTGTCCCAATATACAAAGTCAGAAGGGTCACAAAGATTGTCACGGGTCCATTGATAGGTCTTCTTAGCTTGCTCAAGGTATTTTGCATCCTTAGTCAACTTAAACAGCTTCATACAAAGAACAGTAGCCGGAGCATTCGAACAAGTGTTTTTTGATTCTTTCTTCTGTTCGCACCAATAGATTCCTCCCCCCAACTCTTCGGACCATCCGGAATAAATATAGTCATGCAGCTGGATGGCTTTTTCCAGATACTCCTTGTCACCAGTCCGTTCATAGTAATCACAGAAATCAATGGCCACCCAGTCATTGTCATCGTAATAACGATCATTATGACCTGCAAAAGCCGGATACGACTGGTAACAATGGGGAATCCGGGTAGAGTCCCAATAAAGGTCCAGTCCCGGCTTTATCTGCCGGTCCATCAGTTTTCTGTACTTCTTTTGCCCGGAAACCTTATACAAAGAAACACAACCGGATACCAAGGCTGAATAAGGCCACAAGAAAGAGACCTCCTGCTGGTTAACAACAGCGCCGGTATTGGCCGTATATGTAATTCTCTGCTCCGGGTTTCTTGGATAAGTTTCCGTCAGCAGGCCATACTTCTCCACTTTATAGAGAGTAAGTATCTGCTGAAGCAAAAAATCGGCTCGTTGCAGATAGATTTGTTTGCTTGTCTGTGCAGACAAGCAAACCGGTAACGAGAGAGCTATTAATAAAAATAAATTCCTAAGCTTCATATCCAATTCAAGTCAAGTGATTATTATTCCAGCTTCATATCGGCACACATCAGGAAAGCATTGTATGGCCCCCACATGGACATGATGAACCAAAGCTGGTCATCATTGTCTTTCAACGGATGTATGTAAGCGCAATACAAAGCTGGATATCTGTCCGCTTCCGCCAATACTTTCGGCTCGCTCCACTGGACGAGATCCTTCGATGTACAATAAAGAATGGCATGCCTTTTGGTCAAAGGAGTCTCGTCATGATTCGGATCATAATTATAAGTCAGAATCCAACGCTCAAACTTCTTGTGCCATATCAGCGACGCTTCTCCTACGGGACCTCTCAATACCGGAGTAGCGGCAGCCTCATTTCCACGTATCCACTCTTTACTTTCACCGTTCCAGTATTCATAGGCCTTCATATCCAGAAGATCTTTCTCAAGGAAACGCGCCAGATACGCAGCATCACCACGTCCGGCCTGTGTGCCGAGCATATAAATCCATCCGTCACATTTGGCATAAGCCACTTGCGAAAAATGACTGTCGGGAGAAAAAGTCACCTCTTCACGCCGCTCCCATGTCCGACCGTCATCATTGGAAGTATAGACAGAAGAAAAATTGGTAAGCCAGCGTCCATGAGGCGCTCCCCAATCATAGATGTTCATAATATGGACACAATCCGTTTTACCGGCCCGAATAGCACTCGTAGGGATGGAAGTCTGGTATACCTCCGGATTCGTCTTACCGCCCGCACATACCTCAAGCGCCTTACCATCGGCATCAAGCAGCATTGAATCTATTTTAAGACCGTCTGTAAGCTCTGTATCCGATGAAAAAGCCAGTACGTTGGAACGCCAGTTGGAACCATTGCCACCATTTTTATTCACGACAAAACCTTCTCCACTGGTATCTCCGAAAAACATGCCCACACGGTTTCCATCCATATGCCACATTAACCCCAAATCCGTTCCATATACATCAAAGTCAGGTCCGGTATTATTGGGATTCAGCAATGTATCTCCCGGCAAAGGATCACCCGTGACACGGGATATCATACGTACATTATCAATACACAGCGTTTTTTCACTATCAGCATCCTTACAAGCCATATTGCCCGTCAAACTACAGGTAACAAGCCCGAACAGTAAAATTTGTTTAGTTCTCATTCTTATCAATTCCATATACAAGTACACATTCCCACATCTATTCCTTTATTCTTTCCAGGATAATCAGTCCCAGTTCAAACTGGTCCCCACCGTTATTATTTCTCACATGGAAAGTGACTGAATTGGTTTGTTCCGTCAAATTGATGTCTCCTACATGTACTCTGTCTTTAGACACTTCTTTGTCCTTCTTAGTAGAGATCCATCCGGACAGTTGCTTCTGGCGTTGCCAAACCTGGAAGTCGGCACCATTCGGTTTCTCAAAATAGTTTATCAGCACTTTATATTTTCCTTCGGGCACATCGTTCAGCATGATGCGCACTACTCCTCCATGCTGGGTGGTCATACGGATTCCACGCTCATTTGTTACCTGGACACCTCCACCAAGACTCAGCTGCATCAGTTGAGGGAAATAGATATGTTCTGTCGGCTGATATACAGTGCGTAATTCAGCAGTAGGCTCTTCTCTGCCTTGCAATGGCTGGGCTGCATAGAAGAATCCAACAGATGTATAATCTACCGGAAAATTATTTTTTACTTCACCATGTTCCATTCCATGATAGATTTCCTTCTCATAGGACATTTTGTCGGCCAAGAAGAAACGGTATCCACCGGTTCTGGCCATCGGAAGCGAATAATCCAGGCAACCATGGAGGGGGAGGCTGTTTCCTCTGTCCCAACGATCCAATAAAGCATACCAGCCACCGTTGTAATAGTCTTCGGAGCCAGTGCCGTGCAGACGCATTTTATTATCTACGTAAGTACTGTCATCCCCTTCGAAGAACAAGGTCATTCCCGGACGCAGGCCTTGTGCCTGATGGATGGTTCCTACATAATGTCCTTTTCCTTTTTGTGCAGCAAACTTATGGAAAATGCCGAGAGGAGTTTTCTCTCTACGCCATACAGAATAGAACTTACCCTCTTCCTTCACATTACGCTTATTACTGTTATAGTACACTTTAACGTTTACAGAAATAGGAGATTGCTGAATACCTTCTCTCTTTTTATAAATCATCTTCATAGAAGCTGACTTGTCAAAAGGCATTGGCAGATAGCAGTAGTTGGAAGTACCTTGCTTACCCATTAAGATACTCCGCATTGCTCCTTTTCCATAGGCATATCCAAAAAAATCAGCAACGGGGGCATAAATAGCCTCCACCTTCTCATTATCCCATTTAGCTGAAAGAATCACATCTTTGTATAAACCTTCAAAAGATGTTCCGCCATCAATCGACATACCTACAATACGTCCCGGTTCTGCCATCTCAAAGAAAGAAACTTCTTCTCCCGGACTCAGTGTAAATACCTTTTCTTCCGTCTGTACACCAGCTGATTTTCCAAAGGTATAATTCGTTACAGCAGGAGACAAGTCAGCCCATATTCTATTCACCTCAGCCAACAAATCCTTATCCTGCTGTGAGAATTCACCGGTATAGGTTTCCACCTTCTTTCCCGGCAGGTTACGGTATTGTATCTGAATGAATTCCAATTTAGGTCCATCGAAAACAATTTTACAGGACTTTTTATACGTAATGGGCAGATAACAATAAAAACCACCGATTTCATTGCCACAAACGGGCTTTGTAAACGGATAAACCTTACCGGAAAACAAATCCGAGAACTTTATTTTCAAACCAGGTTCCTTTTCTCCGTCAAAGTAAAAATAGAGCATATTATCTGTCGGTGTAGGCGTCCAAATACGATTAATTACTCCAGGGCCCTCCATTTCTGCAATCACCAGTTTATCCCCTTCCTTTCGGAGGAAAGAATAAGTTCCGGCAAAACCATCGTCGTTACCCCATGTTCTGTCATAACTCGAAAACTGCTCCACATAAGAACCGGTACGATACTCGGGCAGTTTATCCACTCTTTTCAACAATTCCAACTCATCTGTCCATCTGTACGGGTTTTGAGCTGTAACATACATCCCTGCCAGCAGAAAAGCGAACAAGAAAATCAAGAAACTTTTTTTGTTGATATTCATTACATTTAAATTTATGAATCCATTGATAGAGAAAAGGCAGGAAGGGATTATGTTGCTCTCCAGCATCCCTTCTTGCCGTTTTCCCTTTAATAATAAAAGCTTATACTATCCATAAAACGTCAATCAATTCCCCTCCGGCATTACCACCATAACGTTCGTACCAAAGAATTTAGCCCATTGGGTGTTGTCAGGACCTGGTTACAATTCAATACTGACAATTCCGTCTTCAGCCTGTTCAATGGCAATATTTTGCCAACATATTGGCAACATTGTGCCAACACGATGGCAAAGTCTTGCCAACAAAGTGGCAAGACTTAAAAAAGAGTAATACTTAGAGATATGGACCTATACGAAAAAGAGGAGAACTATTTATTCATTTCCCCAAAGAGTTGCTTTATTACCCTTAGCTTTACGCCAAGCGTCACGCCAACGATGTATGTCCATGTGATTGATGAAAGGCTTCGGTGCTCTTTGTGCTTTCGTAGGAGCTTCAGGAAGAGCAACAGCTGAATCTTGATACCAATAGGCAACGGTTGCCAAATCCAACGTCAAATTATTATTAGAACCATGCTCTATCGTTCCTTTAACACTCTTCTCAAAGAAGATGGGATCAGCTATGAAGAAGCGGTAAACATGGGTACGTCCCAACCAGCCGATATCATTATTCACACGAGGATACCCGAAATAAGGATGCGAGAATGCCTCTTTAGGGCACCAGGAAGTATTGAAGAAATCTTCCGTACCCGTTCCTATCAATGAAGGTGTTTTTTCTCCGTCAATAAACCACATATCATCTCCTTCACCATACCACATAGTAGTAGGACAGTGTACATAGTAGTTAATACCAACGAAATGACCTTTTCCTTGTGTCTCTACAAACACGTAATTGTCCTTACCAGTAGTATTCGGTTTCTGCTCTCCGGTAAGCCCCCATTCCGTTTCACCTTCGGGAAGGGCCTCCGTGAGGTTATGGTTGTACCACGCATGGAATCTGCCCATATCTTTGGGAAGCTTGTCCATTTCCAGATAATCTACGTAGAAATAGAAGGCATCAATGTTCCTGTCACTTTGATTCTCGATTTCAATACGTGCGCCTTTCTCAAAAGGCATAGTGAAATAGCATGACATGCCGGTACCGTTTTCAGGACCTGATGAAAGAGGCAATGATGCATAATTATATCTTTCGTCCCATCCCTGCCCAAAGAAAGGTCCGATAGGAGACTCTACCGAGGGATAGTCGTTTCCATCCCAATACATGCGAATGATAATGTCGTTTCTGCTCAAAGTGGGAGGTGGAGGCGCAATCGTCACCCAAATGTGGTTGATGACTCCCGTTCCCTTGATGTCTGCAATGATGCGTTTCTCACCTGGTTTGAAGGGCTCCAAGTGATCTCTGTTACCTCCGGTAGGATCTGTACTGGAGATTCTTTTGTTTTTTACACCCGACTTCAACTTTGCCAAGTCAAACATTTCGTTCGTCATGTTCGACTGTGCAAAAACAGTAGGAAAGTACAATCCCAGAACAAGGGAGAGTAACAAACTGAATTTTGTAATTCTTTTCATAAATTTTTGTTTACATTGATTAATTAGATGATTAATATTCCAATAAATAAGGTTTCTCATTGAATGTTTTCCACAGCAATTCTCCAAACAATGTATTGGCCCATGCAAACCAGCTCCTTGTGAATTTCTTGGGATCATCCTTGTGGAACGACTCGTGCATGAACCCGGTACCGGCATGCGTTTTCTGGAGCATCTGGATACATTGCTGTAACTCTTCATCGTCTTGAGCAGTCAGGGCTTTCATTATCAGGCTCATCGGCCATATCATGTCCGTACCAATATGATGTCCTCCTATCCCTTCAAAATAAGAACCTTTAAAGAAGTAAGGATTGTATTCCGACCATACAAATCTTCTGGTATTGGCATAAATTGCATCATCACTATCAACACCACCCAGATAGGGTAACGCCAGCAGATTAGGGACGTTGGCATCATCACTAAGATAAGCAGATCCAAAGCCATCTATTTCAAAAGCATAGATTTTACCGAACTTCGGATGATTCACCACGGCATAAGTCTGCAAAGCATTATAAACTTCTTTACTCAACGCCAATAGTTCATCAGCCAGTACATTGTCTTTGGTTATCTTTTGAACCATTTCGGAAGCCTGCCTCAAACTGGCCACCGCAAAGAAATTGGACGGGACAAGAAAAGGAAAGATGGTAGCATCATCACTAGGCCTGAAAGTAGAACAAATCAATCCGACCGGATTTACTTTATAGCCCACTCCACCCATAGGAACAGCATCTATAGCCCATTCCGAAGTTCTGCGAAAGCTATAAGGCCCGTTACCATCTTTTCTCTGCTGTTCCTTGCAGACCCTTAAAATGGTTTCTATCGCCTTCTTCCATTGCGCATCGAAAGGAGAAGCATCATTTGTCTTTTTCCAGTATCCATATGCCAGGCGAATGGGATAGCAAAGCGAATCCAACTCGTATTTACGCTCATGAATACCCGGTTTCATCTCCGTATGATCGCTGTTCCATCTTGTATACTTCGTATCATCATCATAAAAGGCATTGGCATACGGATCCTTCAATATAAAGGAGGTCTGCTTATTGATAACGCCAATTATCAGTCTTTGCAGGTTCTTATCTTCAGACATGAAATCCAAATACGGATATACTTGGGCAGAACTATCCCTTAACCACATGGCATCAATATCACCGGTAATCACATATGTATCCGGTCGGCCATCCTTTTCTGAATAAAAAACGGTTGTGTCCAACGTATTCGGAAAACAATTCCCAAACAGCCAGCCCAGTTCTTCATTCTTGACCTTCTGTTTAAAAGTAGCAATGGCCTTTTCAATGGCAGGACTTTTGAAGTTCCTTTCCGATATAGGCTTCCTTACTGTTGGAAACGACGAAAAAGAGGTAGCTGTCGAAGCTACGCCTGAATTCGCAAGCATCAAGTTTTTATTCAGCGCATATCCTGCCCCCAAAAGGCCCACTCTCTTTATAAAATTTCTTCTATTCATGTTATAAATCCATTGATTAAAAATATTATCCTGGAACAATCTTCTTATCCTAACAAACTAACAACTGATTGAAATACAATTTCAACTGATAAACATCACCCTTATAACCTTCTGATATGTAATAGCGCTCCTCCATCCTTTGCCAGATTCAGTTCAATGATATCCTTCCTTGTAACTTTCCGCACCAGTCTGTCCAGATTGTTTGGATTCCGCTCCACATCCTCCGCATCGGTATAGATCGTTGCCTGGTAATCTCCCTCACTAAGGAAGTCCAATTTCAATTTCAGATTCCTTTCCGCACCGTTGTTTAGCGAGCCTACCCACCAGTCCAAACCGCTCCTGCGGGCCACCGTGACATGCTCATTCATCCTTGCCAGCGGAACTCTTATC